>CANPXW010000041.1 GCA_947587025.1 uncultured Oscillospiraceae bacterium | reverse complement strand
GACATCCCCTACTGGTCCATGATCCCCGCCGTCACCGACACCCCCAAGGACCGGGAGAACCTGTCCGTGGTGGGCCGCACCTGCGCCGGCATCGGCTCGGCGGTGATACAGGTGGGCACGCTGCTGGCGGTGGCCGCCCTGGGCAGCGGCAATGAGCGGGTCGGCTTCGGCCGCATCGCCCTGATCGTGGCGGGCCTGTTCGTGCTGGCGGAGATATTCTGCTGCGCCAAGGTCCGGGAGCACGACATCGGCCGGATGGAGACATCCTCGGTGAAGGAGATGTTCCAGGCCCTGTTCCGCAACGACCAGGCCATGATCACCGTGCTGGCCATCCTGATGATAAACGGGGCGCTGTATCTGACCAGCAACCTGGTCATCTACTTCTTCAAGTACGACTTCGGCGGGACCGGCTGGATGGGCAGCTACACCATGTTCACCACCGTGGGCGGCGCATGCCAGATACTGGGCATGATGGTGGTGTACCCGCTGCTGCACAAAAAGCTGGGCAACACCAGCATCTTCAAGATCGCCCTGGGCCTGGCCATGGCGGGCTACGCCCTCATCCTGGCGGTGTGCTTTTTGGGCTTTAGCTCCAACATCATCCTGCTGTGCCTGTGCGGGGCGCTGGTGTTCGCCGCCAACGGCATCCTCACGGTGCTGACCACGGTGTTTCTGTCCAGCTCCGTGGACTACGGCCAGCTGAAGACCGGCCGGCGGGAGGAGAGCGTCATCTTCTCCATGCAGACCTTCGTGGTGAAGGCGGCCTCCGGCGTGGCGGTGTTCATCACTGGCATCGGCCTGGACCTGATCGGCCTGGTGGGGGACACCTCCGAGACCGGCGCGGTGGTGGCCCAGAGCGAGAGCACCATCATGGGCCTGCGGCTTCTCATGACCATCCTGCCCATCCTGGGGCTGACGGTGGCCTTTATCTTCTTCGTGAAGAAGTTCACCCTCACCGACGACCGGGTGCAGCAGATAGCCGACACCCTTCACGGCCGGAAGGAGCAGGCGGATGCTTGACTGGCGCGTGAGCGTGGACACGCCCGCCGGACCGGAGACCTTCTCCGGAAAGGCGGCCGCCGAGGGACAGACGCGCGTCGTCTGTCAGCTTCCCCGGGGCGTTCTGCGCTCGGTCCGGGCCGTCATGGCCCTGGACATGGCCGAGGATGAAAAGGTATTCATGAACGGCTACCAGACCTGGACCTACTGTCCCGAGCGGGGCAAATGGGACCGGCAGCGGGGCCTGAACGGCGCGCCGGCGGACCTGGTGAAGAAGTTCGGCTCCGACCGCTACGGGGACTATCACTTTGCGGAGTATCCCGACCGCCCCGGCGTCAGCCACGGCTACAGCTGGTGCTATTTCCGCCGGGGGGACCGGTTCCGCCTTATAGGCTCGCTGGACGAACGGGCGGGCTATACCGTGTTCCGCTATGACGCGCAAAAGGGACAGCTGACCATCGAGCGGGACTGCGCGGGCGTGGCCTGCGAGGGGCCCTTTGCCGCCTTCGAGCTCTATTTTGCCCAGGGGACGGAGGCGGAGGTCTTTGACGGGTGGTTCGCCGCCATGGGCCTGCCTGCGCCCGACGCGCCGCCGATAAAGGGCTATTCCAGCTGGTACGATCGCTATGAGGACATATCCGCCGGCTCCATCCGGTCGGCGCTGGACGGCTGCCGGGGCCTGCTGGAGCCGGGGGACCTGTTCCAGGTGGACGACGGCTGGGAGCCGGCGGTGGGGGACTGGCTGGAACCGGACGGGGCGAAGTTCCCGGACGGCATGAAGGCCCTGGCGGACGAGATACACGCCGCCGGGTTCCAGGCGGGGCTGTGGCTGGCCCCCTTCGTGTGCTGCGCCGGCTCCGCGCTGCTGCGTCAGCACCCGGACTGGCTGCTGCAGGTGGACGGCAGGCCCTGGTACCTGGGCTCCAACTGGGGCGGCTTTTACGCGCTGGACATCGACGCGCCCGGCGTGCAGGACTATCTGCGCCGGGTGTTCGACCGGGTGCTGCACCAGTGGGGCTTCGATCTGGTGAAGCTGGACTTTCTCTACGGCGCGGCCCCCTTTGGGAACGAGCGGGAGAGCCGCGCCGGGCGGATGATTCGGGCCATGGACATGCTCCGTCAGCTGTGCGCGGGCAAGCGTATCCTGGGCTGCGGCGTGCCGGTGGCGCCCGCTTTCGGCCGGGTGGATTACTGCCGCATAAGCTGCGACGTGAGCCTGGACTGGGACGATGAGCCCTTCATGCGCCAGCTCCACCAGGAGCGGGTCAGCACCAAGCAGGCCATCGGCAACACCCTCTTCCGCCGGCAGCTGAACGGCCGGGCCTACGGCAGTGACCCGGACGTGTTCTTCCTGCGCCGGGAGAACATCCGGCTCACGGAGGAGGAAAAGCGGCTGCTGGGCCAGGTCAACGCCCTGCTCGGCCGTGTGCTGCTCACCTCCGACGACGCATCGGGATACGACGAGGCCCAGCGGGCGGCCTACAGGGACCTGGCGGCCCTGGCAGGCGCGGAGGACGTGCGCGTGGACATAGACGGCCGGCGTATCCGCTGGCGGCAGGACGGCCGGGAGCGGCAGCTGGTCCTGCCGGAGGCGCTCTTTGACTGAAATGCAAATATGACGCCCGCCCGGTCCGGTCACGGATCGGGCGGGCGCTGCTGTGTCCGCACACAAAACCCTTGACAATTTATGGAAGCTGGCCCATAATACGATATGGGCAACAGAGACAAAATCACGGGCTGAATAACGATTTGTTTCAGCCAGTTTTCATAAACGGAGAGGGTGAAAATGGGGATGGATGGCGTCAGCGAACGGTTCCGGTCCATCCGGGACCGGCTCACCGCCCTGGGCCTTTTTGACGGGGACAGCCTGGTCATGCTGCCCGTGGACGGCGGCAGGGTCGTGCTGGACAGCGCTGGGAACGAGGCCCATACGGATATATTCGACGGCCTTCCCGCCGGGATGGCCGTGCTGACGGCTGGGCAGTACGCCAGGCGGTACGCCGCCGGGGGCGGTACCATCCGCGCGTCCACGGACGACACGGCGCAGATGTTCGGCGCGCGGGTGCGCTGTGTGGACGCGCCCGCCGGAGATGCGCCCGCCTTTTTGCTGAAAGACCTGGGCTTCGTGGTGACCGGCCGATTCGAGAACGAGCTGGTGGCGGCGTGCATCCTGATGGAGAAGATGTGCATGGCGTGCCTGCTCTCGCCGGTGCTGGGAGGTCTCAAGCCCCTGAGCGGGCCGCTGTGCGCCCTGGAGCACGCCGTATACCTGAAAAAATACTCCCGGCCGTCCCGGCTGGCCAGCCAGGGCGGGGAGAGCCGGACCGCACCGGCGGCCGCCGTGGCCGATCTGCCCCAGCGGCAGGCGGTGATCGAATACGGAAAGCGGCTGGTGCGGGAGCGGCTGATACAGGCCACCTGGGGCAACGTGTCCGTGCGGCTGGACGAGGAGCGGTTTCTCATCACGCCCTCCGGCGTGGACTACGACCGCATCCGGCCGGAGGAGGTGGTGGAGGTCCGGGTGGCGGACGGGGACTACCCCGAGGGGCTGCATCCCTCCAGCGAGCGGCGGCTGCACCAGCTCATCTATCAGCGGCGCCGGGACGTGGGGGCCGTCATCCACACCCACTCGGCCGCCTGCCAGGTGTTCGCCGCCTGCCGGCAAGGACTGAACGCGCCGGGGATGGACTGCCCCTGCGCCGGATACGCCGTCAGCGGCTCGAAGAAGCTGGCGGAGAACGTGGCGGCCGTCATGGCGGCCCACGACGGCTGCGTCATGGCCAATCACGGCTTCGTGGCCGCCGGCGACAGTCTGGAGACGGCGCTGGCCCGCGCCATAGAGGCGGAAAAGGCCGCGTGCGGGCTGCTGTCAGCGATATAGAAAGGAGCGAGACGATGGGCGAGAATTTTGCCAGAGGGCGGTCCGCCGAGATATTCCACGCGGACGGGGGGAGGATACTGAAGCTGTTCTTCCCGGACTATCCCCGCCAGTATGCGGAGAAGGAGTACCGGAACACCAAGATCGCTGCCGACCTGGGCTGCACGGGCATGAACGTGTACGAGATGGTGGAAAAGGACGGCCGCTTCGGCTTCGTCATGGACTTCGTGGACGGCGTGTCCCAAAACGACATGCCGGGCAAAAATCCCCTGTACCTGTTCAAGGGCGGCAAGGACCTGGCGGCCTGCCACGTCCGGGTGCAGGAAAAGCACACCGACCAGCTGGACGACGTGCGCCAGGTGTGCCTGGACCTGCTGGACGACGGGACGATGGAGTTCCTCACGGCGGAGGAGAAGCAGAAGGCGGCGGCCTATATCCGGTCCCTGCCGGAGGAGGACACGGTGCTGCATCTGGACTTCCACACCGGCAACGTGCTGGTGGACAAGGACGGACAGTGCAAGATCATCGACTGGATGACCGCCGCGCGGGGGAACCGGGCGGTGGAGGAGGCGCTGATGGAGTTTTTGTTCTCCGAGGCGGAGCTGTTCCCGGAGGCGTCGGATCTGCAGCGGATGTTCTTCCGCGTGGTCCGGGGGTTCATCGGCAGGCAGTTTTTCAAGGAGTACCAGCGCCTGACGCCCCTGCCGGCGGAGGAGATAGAACGGTACCGGCTGCTGGCGCTCATCATCCGCCGCAGCTGGAACATCGAGTTCGAGCGGCCCTATCTGACGAAGACCATCCGGGAGCTTATCGCCAAGTGCCCGGCCTGAGAGGGAAAGGAGAAGCGTATGAAGATCGTATGCGTGTGCGACGCCGGCGTGCCGGAGATGCTGATGCAGAGGATGGAGGGCCTGCCGGGGTGCGAGGTGGTCCTGTACACGGAGAAGACCCTGACGGACATCAAGGCCATCACCGTGATGGGCCGCACGGCGGAGGTCCAGGGGGCGGAGAAGTGCCCGGTCACGCCGGAGATGCTCCAGGCGGTCCGGGAGGCGGAGGTCCTTGTGGTACACACCGCGCCGGTGAACAGCGCGGTGCTGGACGCGGCTCCGGCGCTGAAGTATGTGGGCGTACTGCGCACCGGCGTGGAGAACGTGAACGTGGATTTGTGCACCCAGCGGGGCATCCAGGTCTACAACGCCGACGGGCGCAACGCTGCGGCGGTGGCGGACCAGACGGTGGCCATGATGCTGTGCGAGATGCGCAACATCGCCCGTGGCCACGCGGCGCTGATGGCCGGCAAGTGGGTGAAGGTGTTCCCCAACGTCTATAACAGCCACGACATGTGCAACTGCACCGTGGGCATCCTGGGCGTGGGGAAGATCGGCTCTCTGGTGGCCCGGAGGCTCCGGGGCTTCGGCTGCCGCATCCTGGGCTGCGACCCCTTCCTGCCGGAGGCGGAGGTGCTCGCCCGAGGCTGTGACGAGGCGGTGGACAAGCAGACCCTGCTGCGCCGGGCGGACTTCGTGACCATGCACATGGTCTACAGGGAGGGGGAGGCCCCTCTCATCGGCGCGGAGGAGCTGGCCCTGATGAAAAAGAGCGCCGTTCTGGTCAACTGCGCCCGCGCCGGTCTGGTGGATACCCAGGCGCTGGTGTCCGCCCTGGCGGAGGGCCGCATCGGCGGCGCGGCCATCGACGTGTTCGACGTCGAGCCCCTGCCGGAGGGACACCCGCTGCTGGCGCTGCCCAACGTCACCCTGACGCCCCACTCCGCCGGCACCACGGTGGACGCCTTCGCCAACTCCGTGGACATCATCCGGGAGCAGTTTTCCCAGCTGCTGGCCGGAAAGACGCCCCGCAACCGCGTGAACTGACATATAGCTGACGGGCGGCGCGTGTTCGCCTCTCGTCAGCTATGACAACGCCCCGGAGGGCCTGCGCGCAGGCTCTCCGGGGCTCGTGCGTTCAAAAAAGGACAGGGCGCGTATTTAACGCGCCCTGTTTGAGCTTGTCAAAAAACAAGTTTTTTGACCGCTTGATTTGAACTGCTCGGCGGAAGTGAATCCCGCCGGCAGGAAGTCAAAAGCCTGATGTTCTGCGGCTTTTGACTTCACGCGCGGCCCGCCGCGCGGCTCGGCCTGACCGGCCTTCGCTCCCTTTCATCCATTCTTTGACAGTCTGGACAGGGCGCGTTTTTCAACGCGCCCTGTTTTCATATCTGCTCAGAGGGTCTTTTCCGCGCTCTTGCCGCTGAATTTCTCGGCGTAATGGCACTTCACCTGGTGGCCGCCGCCGAAGTCCTTCATAGGCGGCACCTGCTGCTTGCACAGCTCGGTGCAGTGGGCGCAGCGGGTGTGGAACAGGCATCCGGAGGGCGGGTTCACCGGGCTGGGTATATCTCCCTCCAGCAGGATGCGCTCCTTGTGGACCGTGGGGTCCGGGATGGGCACCGCCGACAGCAGCGCCTGGGTGTAGGGATGCACCGGCATGGCGTACAGGTCCCGCTTGTCGGCGATCTCCACGATGGAGCCCAGGTACATGACGGCGATGCGGTCGGAGATCATCTCCACCACGCTCAGGTCGTGGCTGATGAAGAGATAGGTCAGGTTCATCTGCTCCTGCAGCTTCTTCATCAGGTTCAGCACCTGGGCCTGGATGGACACGTCCAGCGCGGACACCGGCTCGTCGGCGATGATGATCTTGGGGTTGACGGAGATGGCACGGGCGATGCCCACGCGCTGCAGCTGGCCGCCGGAGAACTCGTGGGGATACCGCTCACCGTGAGAGGGCCCCAGGCCCACCAGGCGCAGCAGCTCATGGACCCTCTTCAGCCGCGCGGCGGGGTCCATATCCGTATGCAGCAGCAGCGGCTCGCCGATCTGGTCCTGTATCTTGATCCGGGGGTTCAGGGAGCCGTAGGGGTCCTGGAAGATCATCTGTATCTCCGCCCGCAGCGGCCGCATCTGCTTCTCGCTGAGCTTGGAGATGTCCTGGCCGTTGTAGTACACCTCGCCGGAGTCGGGCACGATCAGGTGGTTGATGAGCCGGCCGGTGGTGGATTTGCCGCAGCCGGACTCGCCCACCAGAGAGAAGGTCTCGCCGGGCATGATGTCAAAGGACACGTCGTTGACGGCGTGGACGTACTTCTTGCCGCCCAGGCCCTTGTTGACCACAAAGGTCTTCACGGCATGGTTCACGGATACGATAGGCTGGCTCATGCCTGCGCCTCCTTTCCCTCTTCCTTGCCGAACAGATGGCACCGGCACTTGCGGCCGTTCCCGCCGGGGACAGGGGCCAGCTCCGGCTCGGTCTGGCGGCACACGGCCTGGGCGTACTTGCACCGGGGCGCGAACTTGCAGCCCTGGGGCATGGCGGACAGGTCCGGCACGCTGCCGGGGATGCTGGGCAGGCTGGTCACGCCGCTGCCCAGCTTGGGCACCGAGGCGATCAGGCCCACGGTGTAGGGGTGGATGGGGCTGGCGAACAGCTCCTCCACCGACGCCTCCTCCACGATGCGGCCGGCGTACATGACCAGCGCCCGGGAGCACATCTCCGCCACCACGCCAAGGTCGTGGGTGATGAGCAGGATGCTGGTGTTGTTCCGGCTGCGGATGTCCTTCATCAGCTCCAGTATCTGTGCCTGGATGGTCACGTCCAGGGCCGTGGTGGGCTCGTCGGCGATCATCATCTCCGGCTCGCAGCACAGGGCCATGGCGATCATCACACGCTGGCTCATGCCGCCGGACAGCTGATGGGGATAGCTGCGCAGGGTCTGCTCCGGGTCGGGGATGCCCACCGCCGAGAGCATTTTCGACGCCCGCTGGCGGGCCTCCGACTTGGACACGTCGTTGTGCAGGCGGATGGCCTCGATGAGCTGGGCCTCCACGCGCATGCAGCTGTTGAGGGAGCTCATGGGGTTCTGGAAGATCATGGAGATGCGCTTGCCTCGGATGGAGCGCATCTGCTTGGTGGTCAGCTTGGTCAGGTCCTCTCCGTCGAACACGATGGAGCCCGACGCCACCTTGCCGGCGGTGTCCTCGAACAGGCCCATGATGGACAGGCTGGTCACGCTCTTGCCGCAGCCGGACTCGCCCACCAGGCCCAGTATCTCGCCCCGATCCAGGGAGAAGGTGACATTGTTCACTGCGGTGACGGAGGTCTTCTTGCCGGTCCTGAACGTGGTGGTCAGACCGGTCACATCCAGCAATCTTTCTGCCATTGCATTTCCCTCCTCACTTCAGTTTCGGGTCCAGGGTGTCGCGCAGTCCGTCACCCAGGAGGTTGAAGGCCAGGACCGTCAGGAAGATCAGCACGCCGGGCACATAGACCAGATGGGGCGCGGTGGTCATGTAGTTGCGGGCGGTGGAGAGCATGGAGCCCCACTCGGGCACGGTCACGTCGGCGCCGTAGCCCAGGAAGCTCAGGCTGGCCGCCGCCAGGATGGCGGTGCCGATGCGCATGGTGAAGTTGACGATCATGGATTGGATGGTGCCGGGGAAGATGTGGGTCCACAGGATGCGCCGGTCAGGGCACCCCAGGGACCGGGCCACCTCCACGTACAGCGACCCCTTTACCTGTATCGTGGCGCTGCGCATGATACGGGCGAAGGACGGCACCGTGAACACCGCCACGGCGATGATCACGTTCACTGTGCCGGGTCCGATGATGGCCACGATGGCGATGGCCAGCAGGATGTCAGGGAAGGCGAACAGCACGTCGCTGCCCCGCATGATGAGCGATTCCAGGATGCCGCCGTAATACCCGGCCAGCAGGCCCAGAACGGTGCCCAAAAACGTACCGACGACGACCGCGCTCAGCGCGCAGAACAGGCTCAGCCGCGCGCCTACCATCACACGGCTCAGCACGTCGCGGCCGAACTCGTCGGTGCCCAGGATATGCTGGGCGGTGGGCCCCTCCAGCATGTGGCTGTAATCAGGGGCTGCCGGGTCGTAAGGCACTATGTACGGGGAGATCACCGCCACCACGATCAGGGCCACCAGGAAGACAAGGGACACCAGCGCGGCCTTGCGCTTGGAGAACTTCTTGATGAACGCCTTGACACGGTTTTGTGCGGTGGGAAGCGCCTCGGCGTCGGCATACAGGGGTTCCTGGTCCAGAACTTTCGCAGTCTCTTCAGACAATTCGGGCGCCTCCTTTCTCAGTCATAGCGGACCTTCGGGTCCAGCACGCCGTAGAGCAGGTCTACGATCAGGTTGATGACGATGTACTCCAGCGAGAAGAACAGCAGCAGCGCCTGTACCACCTTATAATCCCGGAAGCCGATGGAGTCCACCAGCAGCCGGCCCAGTCCGTTGATGGAGAAAACGGTCTCGGCCATGACGGAGCCGGTGAGCAGGCCGCCGATCTGCAGACCGGTGACGGTGACCACCTGTATCAGGGAGTTTTTATAGGCGTGGCGCAGGATGACGAAGAACTCTCCCAGGCCCTTGGCACGGGCCGTGCGGATATAGTCCTCCTTCAGGTTTTCCAGCATGCTGGAGCGGGTGAACCGGGCGATGATGGCCATTACGCCGCAGCCCATGGTGAACGAGGGCAGGATATAGCTCTTCCAGGTGGTCAGCCCGGACACGGGCAGCCAGCCCAGCTTGACGCAGAAGAGCTGTATCAGCATCAGGCCCAGCCAGAAGCTGGGGGCCGAAATGCCGGAAATGGCGATGATCATACTGACGTAGTCCAGCGTCTTGCCCCGCCGGACCGCCGCCATGATGCCCAGCAGCGTGCCCAGCAGCGTGGCCCAGAGCATGGCCAGCAGAGTCAGCTGGATCGTGGGCACGAAGCGGGGCGCGATGGTGTCGAACACCGTGGCGCCGTTGCGGATGGAGTTGCCCAGATCAAGGGTGAGCAGTCCGGCCATGTATATGCCGTATTGCTTCAAAAGCGGCTCATTCAGTCCCAACTGCTCCCGGACGTTCTCTATCTCATAGCTGGTGGCCTCCTTGCCCGCGATGATACGGGCGGGGTCGCCGGGTATCAGGTGGATGAACATGAAGATCAGCAGCGAGATCACCAGCAGCAGCGGTATCGCGCTCAAAATTCGCTTGACTGCATATCGCAGCATTCAATGGTACCTCCCTTCTTCGGATATTGAAAATGCTATGGAAAGGGCCGCCGTCTGTTTACGGGTTTGCTCCATATAAGACGGCGGCCCGGGTATCGCTACAGTCGTATATTCAGGTTTTTACTCTTACTCGGCGATGGCCGCGTCCTCATAGACGATGCGGCCGTCGGGGTCCATGTGCACGCCGGTCAGATAGGTCTGGTGAGCGGAGCGGACGTTGTCCACGGCCAGGAACAGCCACGGGCAGTCGGCCCACGCCACGGCCTGCGCCTGGGCGTACAGGTCGGCCAGCACCTCGGGGTCGGCGGAGGCCAGCGCGTCGTCCAGAAGCTTATCGAACTCGTTGTTCTCATAGTAAGCGGTGTTGGCGCTCACAGGCGGCTCCATGCTGCTGTGCAGCAGCGCGCGGACGGTGGAGTCGGCAGAGAAGTCGGAGGCGGACCAGTTCACGTACCACATCTGGATGGTGGCCTCGTCACGCTCCACGTAGATGTCGGCGTCCATGCTGCCCACGTCGTAGGGGACGACCTCCACATTGATGCCGATCTGCGCCAGCTGCTGCTGGATGAAGGTAGCGCCCTTGATCTCCTGGGTGGCGTTGTCGCACCAGATGGTCAGGTCGAACCCGTCGGCATAGCCGGCCTCCTCCATCAGCTCCTTGGCCTTGTCCAGATCATACTCATAGACGGTCTGGGGAGCGTAGTAGGAGATGGTGGGCGGGAACACGGAGTCAGCGATGGTGGCGTCGCCGTTGTACATCAGCGCGATGTAGGCGTTCTTGTCGATGGCGTAGTTCATGGCCTGGCGGACCTTCACGTCGCTCAGAGCCTCCACGTCGGCGTTCAGGGTGACATAGCGCATGATGTTGGAGGGCACGCTGTCGATGACGATGTCCTCATCGCCGGCCACAGCGCCTTCCTGGTCGCTGGTCATGGGATAGATGAAGTCGGCCTCGCCGGTCTGCAGCATGGCGGTACGGGTGCCGGCCTCAGGGACCTCCTGGATGGTGATGGAGTCCACAGAGGGGATGTCGCCCCAGTAATCGGTATTGGGGATCATCTTCAGGAAGTTGCCCTCAGACCACTCCTCGCACACGAACGGGCCGGTGCCGCAGGGGTGATACATGATGTCGTTGCCGTACTCCTCCAGAGCGGCCGGACTGATGTAGGTGATCAGCGCCAGTTTGTTCAGGAAGGTGGACCAGCCCTCGTTCAGCACGAAGGTGACAGTGGACTCGTCCTCGGCGGTGACCGTCACACGGGGGGTGGAGGAGCCGTCCGCAGCGGTGACGTACCAGTTGGGGGTGCGGCGCAAGCCGTTGCTCTCGTCCAGGATACGGTCGAAGTTGGCCACCACAGCGTCAGCATTGAAGTCGGTGCCGTCATGGAACTTGATGCCGTCACGCAGATGGAAGGTGTAGGTCAGGCCGTCATCGGAGATGTCCCAGGTCTCGGCCAGGATACCGATGAAGTTGCGGTCCTCGTCGAAGCCCACCAGCGGCTCGTACATGCCGCGGGTGGCGGAGATCGCGCTGGTATCGGTGATGTTGTGGGGGTCCATGGAGCTCATGTTGCCCTCAATGGCGATGACGACGTCATTGTCGGTCGGGGTGACAGCGTAAGCGGACACCATGCCGAAGCACATCGTCAGAGCCAGGACCACAGCCAGGACTTTGCACATTTTCATAATGGGTTCTTCCTTCCTCATTTTATTTCACACGGCTGACGCCGAAGTGATACACGGCCGGCGCTGCACGGGCGTCACAGTCCGCACAGTCGCTAAATCGCTTCTCAATTATATAACGATTCAGCATTTTTGTCAACTGAATCATGTAAAAAATGCTTCAGACTATGCAAAAGGTGCAATGAACATGAGGCGTCATAAATTGACAAATCCGTCAGAACCGGTATAATGGCAGCACAGGGACAATCTGACTGACAGGAGGAATATCTGTGGACAAGATCTTTTTTGAGGCGTGCTGCGGCTCTGCGGCGGACGCTATCGCCGCCTATGAGGGCGGCGCGGACCGGGTGGAGCTCAATTCCGACCTGTTCCACGGCGGGCTGACCCCCACCCTGGGGGCGCTGCGCACGGTGAAAAAGCACGCGCCTGACCTGAAGGTCATGTGCATGGTGCGGCCCCGCGAGGGCGGCTTCTGCTACACCGAGACGGAGTTCGAGACCATGCTGGAGGACGCCCGCATCTTCGTGGACAACGGCGCAGACGGCATCGTGTTCGGCTTTTTGCACGAGGATGGGACGGTGGACGCGGACCGCTGCCGCCGGATGCTGTCCGTCATCGGGGAGAAGGAATCTGTGTTCCACCGGGCTATCGACGTGGTGCCGGACGTGATGGCGGCGCTGGACACCCTCGTAGAGTTGGGCGTCACCCGCGTGCTGACCAGCGGCCAGAAGCCCACGGTGCCGGAGGGCGCGCTGACCATCAAGGCCATGATCGAGCACGCCGCCGGCCGCATCCAGATACTCCCCGGCGCGGGCATCACCCCGGAGAACGCCGCCTGGTGCCGGGACACCATCGGCACGAAGACCATGCACGCGGCCATGCACCGCACCGCCTACGACCGCAGCTGCGACGGCAACACCGCCATCTACTTCGGCGGCGCGGTCTATCCCCCGGAGGACCGGTTCCTGCTCACCCACGCCGAGGACGTCGCCGGCTTCCTGCGCCAGGCCAACAGCTGAGGGCCCGGCGCTTCATCTGAAAAAAGAGCCTGCCGCAAAACGCGCGTTTTGCGGCAGGCTCCTTATCTTTTTATGCGTCCAGGCAGGCGGCCAGCTGCAGGGCCAGCTCCACCAGCCCCACCTGGTAGCCGGCGCTGGCGAAGCGGCAGCGGTGCTGCGCGTCCAGCAGCGCCGCCAGCGGCCATGTGCCGGGCTCCAGGAACAGCTTTCGGGCAAGCTCCTCCTCGGCCGCGCCGAAGGCGCTGAAATATACCCGGATGGCGGGAAGCTCCTCCAGCACTCTGGCAAGCGCGGCGTTTTCCAGCGCCTCTTTGTCCCGGAGCACGAAGGCCACGGCAAGGCCCCCGTCCATCTGCGCCCGGGCTGCGTCGGCGGCCTCCAGCAGCTCGTTGAGCACGTGCTCCGTGGGCTCCGCCTCCGGCTCCAGCCAGGCGAGCATGGCCGCCCTGCCGAGGAGCGCCGCCGTGGATACCGTCTTCCCGTTCCCATCCAGAAGCGAAACGGGGTCCAGGGGGATGCGGCTGAGCATGTCCTCCGGCGGAGCGGAGCGTATCTTCAGCGGCAGCCGGAGCGCCTCGCCGGCGCCGGCGGCAAAGTCCACCGCACGGCACAGCTGCTTTCCATTGGGCAGCCGCCGGGTGGTGACGAGCCGCCAGAGACCGGGCCGCAGCGCCATGCGGTAGGGGGAGACCGGCCCGGCGCGGCGGAGCGCCTGCCAGCCGTCCTCCGTCCGGCGGGACAGGGTCCAGTCGACCCCGTAGACGGCCCGCTGGCCGTCCTGAGGCAGCAGCTCCAGCGTCGCCGGCTGTTCCTCTTCGCCCTGCCCAACCGTGTGATAGCGGCCGTCCCGCCAATACTGGGCGGAGCCGTCCGCCGGGTCCAGCCGGGCCGGCACGCCCAGCGTCCGCAGCACCGCCGTGAACAGGGTCCGGCGGCCCTTCTCGTCGGCATGGCCGCTGGCCAGCACAGCGCAGGGCGTCATGGATAGAGTGGGGTAGAGGTTTCCGGCGGGGTCCGGATAAGCGGCGCGGATGTGGTCCATCAGCGCCTGGGGCCGGGCCGCGAAGGCGGCGCGCCGCTCCGGCGGGAAGGCGGCCAGCACGGCCGGACGCCAGTTCTCCAGCACCTCGAAGCCGATGCGGGGGGAGAGTATCTCCTCCGCGAAATGCTCCGCGCCGGCGAAGGGGAGGGCCGCCTGGAAGTGCCCCTCCAGAATATCGAAGGTCACGTCCTTGCAGTCCTTTTCCGCCATGGCCTGCAGCATCTGGGCGGCCAGGGCCCGCTCCGCGCCCTGGTGGGCGCGGTAGAACTGCCGCAGCTCCGCAGCGTTCCCGGCGGCCAGGGCGAAGAGCCGGGGCCAAGGCGCCTCGGCCTCGGCGTATTCAGGCTTTTGCCAGGCCTGCCGCCGGGCGGCGCGCAGGGCGGCGCATTCGGTCCTGGCAGAGGCGGCCTGGGCCCGCTGGTCCGGGGAGAGGACGGTCCGGTTCCGGGCGGAGGGGGCGGGGGGCGTCAGATCGCACTGGAAAGCGCCCTCCGCCGGCGGGGCGAGGGTCAGCTCCAGCTCCAGCACGTCCAGCTCCGTGCCTATGTCCGCCATGGCCGTGAGATCGTCCTGGAAGGCCTCTACGTGCAGGCCGGACTTGCCAAGCTCCAACACGGCGCGGCCGGCCTCGTCCGTGCGCGTGCGCAGGACGGGGCGGAAGGCGGCCATGTTGGCCGTGTCTATCTCCACCACCGCGTGGGCGGCGGGCGTCCCGTCCGGCCGGGCGACGCGGACGGTGAGGGAGAAGGTCTCCGCGTACCGGGCCGTGACGTTATAAAGCCGCACAGAGCCCATCCGCTCGGTGAGCGCGTCCCCCAGAGCGCAGTCGAAGAAGGTGCGGTAATGCACCAGCGGGGCGCGGGCCGCCGCGCCGGTGAACCAGCCCCGGTCCAGGATGGGCTCCGGTTCGCATGCGCCCAGAAAGCGCCAGCGGCCGCCGGCATAGGCCTCCACCCAGGCGTGGTTGTCGTCGCAGTGGGCCCACAGCGGGCAGTATACCTGCCGGGCGGGGATGCCCACGCTGCGCAGAGCCGTCACCAGGAACACCGATTCCTCCCCGCACCGGCCGGTACCGGAGCGGTAGGCCGTCAGGGGGCTCTCCGTCCGGTCGTCGGCCTGCTGGTAGGTCATGTGCTCGGCGCACCAGCGGTTCACCGCCAGCACGGCCTGTTCGTCGGAAAGGCCCGCAACGCGGGGCGAGAGCTTTTCATAGAAAAACCGCCGGCAGTCGGTCAGGTCCTCGGAGTTTATCCGGGGGTACCAGACGAAGTGCAGGAACATCTGCTCGGAGATGTCCCGGCAGAAGGGGCTCTCCCGCCGGAGGAAAAGGGCGTGCGCGCCATAGCTTTCGATGACGGAAAGAGGCACGCCGGCCGTGTCGGAAAGGGGCAGCGTGCCGTAGGCCAGGGCCAGCAGCGTCCCCTCGTCGCCGGGCAGGGCGCGTATCCGCCCGTCCAGCGCGGGGCCCATGTGGCCCAGGTCCGGCATGGCCGCCCGCCACATGCCCATGGCCTGTGCGCGCAGAGTCTCCGAGAGCATTCAGGCGTCCTCCTTCAAGACGATCTTCACCACCGTGTCCGTCTCGTCCGGCAGCGCGGGGTCGGGACCCAGGTCCAGAAAGCAGACCTGCGGGTAGTCGCTGTGGACCCAGCTGGTGGAGATAGGCACCTCGCTGCCGTCGGCCAGCATGGTGACGGAGCGCACGGCGTCCTTTTTCACCTGGGGCACCGGCAGGGGGCCCAGGGCGTTTTCATAGATGTGCAGATAGAGGGCGTTCCCGCTGCGGGTGAAGCGGCCCCAGTCGGGCTTTTCCAGCCCCGCCCGGCCGCAGCCGTAGATGCTCTCGCCGTTTTTCGCCATCCAGCGGCCTATCCCGGCCAGGATGGCGTCTGCCTCCGGGGGAAATTCCCCTGCAGCGGTGGGGCCGATGTTCAGGATCATGTTGCCGCCCTTGCTGACGCACTCCACCAGCTTCTTGATGAGCAGCTCCGCGCTCTTATAGTGCCGGTCGGTGCGCACATAGCCCCAGTTGTTGTTCATGGTGACGCAGCTCTCCCAGGCCAGCTCGCCGCCCCGGACATCATGCAGGCCGTCGGGCGGTATCATCTTCTCCGGGGTGACGAAGTCCCCGTGCCAGGGAGTGGGGGCGCACTCGTAGAGAGAGCCGAAGCCCTCGCCGCTGACCTCCAGGCGGTTGTTGAGGATGATGCCCGGCTGGAGAGAGCGTACCATGTCCGCCAGCTGGGCGGCGTGCCACTTCTCGCCCCGCATGTCGTCGTAGCTGAAGTCGAACCACATCAGGTCCAGCTTGCCGTAATCTGTGCACAGCTGGCGGACCTGCTGGTGGAAGTAGGTCACATACCGCTCCCAGACCCGGCCCTCATTGCCGGCGGCGGGGTCGTCCCGCAGGGGGTGGTACCGGTCCCCGTAATGGGGGAAGTCCGGGTGCAGCCAGTCGATGACGGAGTAGTATAGGCCTACCCGCAGGCCCTCCGCCCGGAAGGCGTCCAGGAATTCCCGGACGATGTCCCGGCCGCAGCGGGGGGCCTTGGTGGATTTGTAGTCGGTGTTGTCCGCGTCGAAAAGACAGAAGCCGTCGTGGTGCTTGGCGGTGAGCACCGCGTAGCGGGCCCCGGCGTTTTTGGCCGCGCGGGCCCACTGGCGGGCGTCGAACCGCGTCGGCTCAAAGGCGTCGAAGAAGGGCTGATAGTCCTCCGCTGTGAGACGCTCGTCGCTGCGGACCCACTCGCCCCGGGCGGGGATGGAATAGAGGCCAAAGTGGAAAAACAGGCCGAAACGGGCGTCACGGTACCAGCGCATCCGCCGGTCATATTCTCTCTGGTCGAATCTGTACATAACTGCCTCCCGGATGGTTCTCTGGTGCGTGGAAAGTATAGCATGGCCCCATGGAAAAGGCAAGAAATATCGCTGGCAGATATTTCCGGTCCGGGTATGGCGTTCCAGGGCAAAGTGTGGTATGATGTCCGCAGAGCAAAAATAGCAGGCGGTGTGATATGACAGAGCTGGACAAGATCAGCGGCCAGAGCGCATACGATTTCGCGGCGCGGTTTGACTATGCCCGGGAGAGCGGCACGGCGGCGGAGGCCCAGGCAGCGGAGGAGATCTGCGCCCAGGTGCGGGCGCTGGGGCTGGAGCCTGCCCGGGAGAGCTTTTCCTTCGATACCTATGAGATCGACCGGGCGTCCCTGCGCCTGACGGCCCCCTATGAGGCGGCCTATCCGGCCCGGGCCTATGGGAACGCGGCCAATACGCCGGCCGGCGGCCTTGCCGCGCCGCTGGTCTATGTGGAGAAGGGCGACCGGGTCAGCCTCCGGCGGGCCAAAGGCGCCATCGCGCTCATCTGCGGCCGGGTCCGGGAGGATACCTGCCGGGCGCTGGTGCAGGCCGGGGCGGTGGGCTTCGTGTCCATCACCGGTACGCCGCTGGAGGAACAGGAGGACCGGCTGAAGCTGGATTACGACCTGCGCGGCCCTGCCAGGTGGACCCTGCCGGGGCTCTATATCCACTATGAGGACGCCCGCCGGATCGTGGAGCGGGGCGGGTCGGCGGCGGTGCTCGTCGCACAGCAGCGGCAGGTCACCCGGCAGTCGGAGAACATCGTGGTGCGCATCCCCGGCACGGCCTGCCCGGAGCAGGTCATCGCCCTGACCGCCCACTATGACTCGGTCCCCGCCGGACCGGGGGCCTACGACAACATCGCCGGCGTGGCCATCCTGTGGGAGACCATGCGCTGGTTCGCCGCCCATCCGCCCCGGCGGACCCTGGAGTTCACCTTCTTCGGCGCGGAGGAGCGGGGCCTGTGCGGCAGCAAGGATTTCATGGGCCGCCGGGCGGGGACGCTTGAAAGCTATGTGATCGATCTGAATGTGGACCTGGCCGGCCAGACGGTAGGGGGGACCGTGCTGGGGGTGACGGCAGACCGGTCGGTGTGCGATACGCTGGAGGCGCTTTTGGACCGGGGCGGCATCGGCGCCGCCGTGGAGAACAAGGTCTGGGCCAGCGACTCCAACACCTTCGCCATATGCGGCGTGCCGGCCCTGACGCTGGACCGGGACGGCTTCGGCATGCACACCCGCCACGACACCGTGGCGCTGCTGTCTCCCTGGGCCCTGGAGCGTGACGCCCGGCTGCTGGCCTATCTGACGGCGGAGCTGGACGCCATGGACCGGATGCCCTTCCGGCGCGAGATACCGGCGGAGATGCAGCAGGGCCTGCTGCGGTATTTTGGCGGCAAGCCCCCGCTGCCGGGCTGATAAGAGCACAAAAAACGGAGCGCTTCAACGCGCTCCGCTTTTCGCTTCTTCTTCCACTTCTGTGACGGGGTATCTGCCGGTGAGCAGCAGCATCATGCCGTACTGCCCCTCGCACACGAGCATACAGCCCAGCAGCGTCAGCTCCCGGCCGTAGGAGCCCGTCTCGCCCCGCAGCAGCAGGACCAGCTCGGCGAGAAACGGCACGGCCATCCATACGGCGCCCGCCCACGCGGCTGTCCGCAACCGCCGGAAGGAGGCGTGGAAGCGCCGGTGGGTCATAGGCCCCGGCGTGTACACCAGCCAGAAGGAGCCCATGAGAAAATAGAATATGGGCAGCAGCTCCAGAAAGTAGGGATATGCCACATAGGCCGTGAGCACGCCGGCGGAGGGCATGAGCCCCCCGAGGACATACGCCCCCGCCAGTATCAGCGCGCAGACCGCCGCGCTCACCCGCACGGTCAGCCGGGGAGCGTCGGGCGCGTAGTCGTAGTACTCGCCCCGATAGACCCACTCGGCGCGCATCTTGCCGCCGGGCAGCGTCACGGACTCCTTCCGCCAGCCGTGCATATACCAGCCGTCACCCCGTCCGCTGCGTCCCGGCTGATGACGCTTGATGTCCCTGTCCATGTGCCGCCTCCTCCGCCTGCCGCGCATGATAAAAGTATAGCACCGGCACGGGATGAATGCAAGCGCCGCCGACGCGGGCATCTGGTCCGGGGAGGCTGGACGCCGGAGGCAGATTATGGTATGGTATGCTCTGAAAAGACAGAACTGTTTTCAGGGAGGCTCTCCGATGCTCATCAAGCGCGATATGCTCTTCACCCCCGCCGGCAAAAACCGTCCGCTGCACATCTGGCTGCCGGACGGCTATGAGGACGGCAAAGACCGCTACCCGGTGATGTATTTCTTCGACGGGCACAACCTCTTCCTGGACGAGGACGCGACCTACGGCAAGAGCTGGGGCCTGCTGGAGTTTTTGCGGAGCTGGGAAAAGCGGCTCATCGTGGTGGGCATCGAGTGCGGCCACGAGGGCAACGAGCGGCTTTACGAATACTGCCCGTACCACTTCCGGGGCCGATTCTGGGGCGACCTGCGGGGCACGGGCGGGGAGACGATGCGCTTCATGGCCCAGGAGCTCAAGCCCATGATCGACCGGGAATACCGGACGTATGCCTGCCGTGAGGCGACGGCCGTCGGCGGCTCGTCCATGGGCGGACTGATGAGCCTGTACGCCGCCGTGAAGTATAACGGCGTCTACTCGAAGGCCGCCTGCGTCTCCAGCTCCATATCCCCCTGCATGCCGAGCCTGTGCGCGGACATACTGGGCGCGCCCATCGCGCCGGATACCCGCGTCTACCTCTCCTGGGGCACGAAGGAGGCCGGCCGCAGACGCCCGGACCAGGGGGACTATGACACCCCCGCCGCGAAAAACAATCTGGAGCTGGCCCGGATGCTGGAGGAGAAGGGCGCGATGACGCGCGTCGTCTGCCAGCAGGGCGGAGAGCACTGCGAGGCCAGCTGGGAAAAGCTCGTGCCCGGCTTTATGGACTTTTTGTGGCTGGACAGGTGAGAAAAGAGACGGAGCTCAATGGTATCCGCGATAAACGACACGCCCGGCGGGATGACCCGCCGGGCGTACTGCTATGTGTGTTTGAGAAGCCGCTTACTTGTCCTCTTCCTTTTTCGCGGGAGCGGAGGCGGGGTTGTCCACCACCTTGATGATGCCCTTCTTGAACATGATCCAGGAGGACAGGATGGCGATGGGCAGCATCACCATGATGATGGGGCCCACCAGGCCCATGATCTGGGAGGAGGCCGCAGCGCCGCCCATGATGCGGGCAGCCAGGGTGATGATGCTGACGATGACGATGACGGGCACCACGCCCATGATGCCGTTCTTGACCACCTTGCTGCCGGAGCTGGTGCTGGCGAACAGACCCAGGGTCATGGAGCCGAACAGAGCCGGGATCAGGTAGTTGGAGGCGGTACGGAAGGCGGGCACGTCATACAGGAAGCTGAGCTGGGAGCTGAGGGCCGCGGTGATGGCCAGAATGACCACGGTCACGATGGAGCTGACCGCGATGCCGATGGCGGCCACGCAGTCGCCGGCGGGGGTGCTGGGCTCCTGGTTGGCGGTCTTGATGGCGTTGATGGCCAC
>CANPXW010000040.1 GCA_947587025.1 uncultured Oscillospiraceae bacterium | reverse complement strand
ATGACCCAGCCCCTGTTCCAGCGCATCGGCATGCACTGCCTGGGCTGCGCCTACGCCACCGGCGAGAGCGTGGAGCAGGCCTGCATGGCCCACGGCGTGGAGGTCGAGCCCTTTGTGAAGGAAGTCAACGACTTCATCGCCGCCAACGCGTAAGGGAAAAAAACGGCGGGCGGCAGGCCCGCCGTTTTTTATTGCCATGATACATCTCTCGCCCCGGCTGGCGGCTGTGGCGGCGCTGGTGCCGCCCGGCGCCCGTGTGATAGACGTGGGTACCGACCACGCTATGCTCCCCGTCTGGCTCGTCCAGGCGGGGATATGCCCGTTTGCGCTGGCTACCGACATCCGCCCCGGTCCGCTGGAGAACGCCGCCGCGCTGGTGGAGAAGACCGGCACCGGCGACCGGATACGGCTACTGCTGGCGGACGGTCTGGCCGGCGTCGAGCCGGACGGGTGGGACACCGTTGTCCTGGCCGGTCTGGGAGGGGAGACCATGGTATCCATCCTGGCCGCCGCGCCCTGGGTCCAGGACAGGGCAAGGCTCATCCTGGAGCCCCAGTCGAAGCGGGCGGTGCTGCGCCGGTATCTTATTGAAAACGGCTGGCGCATCGACCGGGAGCTGCTGGCGGAGGACGCGGGGCACATCTATCCCATCCTCACCGCCGCAGCGGGGCAGCCGCCCGCCTACAGCGAGGTGGAGCTGCACCTGGGCCTGCTCAGTCAGATCGAGTCTGACCCGCTGTTTCTGGCCTATCTGGACCGGCGCAAGCGGCAGGCGGTGAAGGCCGCGCCCTACGACCCGGCGGCAGCGGCGCTGCTGGGGGAATACGGAAAGCTCAAAAGGAGGCTCATCCATGCCGACAGTCGCTGATATACTGGCATTTCTGGACGAAAAGGCGCCCATGGCGCAAAAGATGGACTTTGACAACGTGGGCCTGCTGGTGGGCCGCGCCGACCGGGCCGTGTCCCGTGTGCTGGTCAGTCTGGACATCACCGCCCCGGTGATAGAGGAGGCGGCGTCCGTCGGCGCGGAGCTTATCGTCAGCCACCACCCGCTGTTTTTCGAGCTGAAGGCAGTGACGGAAGGCTCCATGGAGGGCTCTCTGGCCCTGTCACTGGCGGAGAAGGGCATAGCGGCCATCTGCATGCACACCAATCTGGACGCGGCCGACGGCGGCGTCAACGACGCGCTGATGGCGGCCCTGGGCGGCACGGTGACAGGGGTGCTGGAGCCGGATACCGGCATCGGCCGGGTGGGCACGCTGGCCGAGCCCATGGCCTTTGACGAATTTCTGCCCCTTGTGAAAAAGGCGCTGTGCTGCAACGGCCTGCGGTATCACGACGCTAGTCGGCCGGTGGAGAAACTGGCCGTGTGCGGCGGCTCCGGCGGGGGAGAGATCGCCCTGGCGGCCGAGGCCGGCTGCGATACTTACGTGACGGCGGACGTGAAGTACCACCAGCTGCTGGAGGCGGCCTGGCGTGGGCTCAACCTCATCGACGCAGACCATTTCTGCACGGAGAACGTGGTGGTCCCGGTGCTGGCCGGCTGGCTGGGGGAGCGCTTCCAGGGGCTGGACGTGCGTATTTCCCAGGTCCACCGGCAGACGGCGCAGTTTTATTGAATCTGTCATAAACCATCCCTTCAGGGCGTATGCTTAAGCAAACATGCCTTGGAGGGATCTTTTTTGGACAGCATCTATGAGGATATTGCCCGCAGGACAGACGGCGACATCTATCTGGGCGTCGTCGGGCCGGTGCGGACGGGGAAGTCCACCTTCATCAACCGCTTCATGCAGGCGCAGGTGCTCCCCAACATCGAGAACGTATATAAAAAGGAAAGGGCCAGGGATGAACTGCCCCAGTCCGGCTCCGGCCGCACCATCATGACCGCCGAGCCCAAGTTCGTACCGGAGGAGGCAGCAGAGATCGCCCTGGGCGAGACCACGGCCAAGGTGCGGCTTATCGACTGCGTGGGGTACATGATACCCGGCGTGGAGGGGCTTTACGAGGACGGGACGGAGCGGATGGTCACCACGCCCTGGTATGACCACGAGATACCCATGACCCAGGCGGCGGAGGAGGGGACCCGGAAGGTGATAGCCGAGCACTCCACCATCGGCCTGGTCATCACCGCCGACGGCAGCTTCGGGGACATCCCCCGGGAGAGCTACGTGAACGCGGAGGAGCGCGTCATCACGGAGCTGCGCCATATCGGCAAGCCCTTCGCCGTGATCGTCAACAGCGCCGACCCGGCGTCGGACACGGCCCAGTCCCTGGCCGGAGCCATCGCGGAGCGGCACCGGGTGCCCTGCATGGCCGTCAACTGTCTGGAGCTCTCAGAGCAGGACATCCACGCGGTGATGAAGGCGGTGCTGTACCAGTTCCCCCTCAACGAGCTGAGCCTGTGGCTGCCCTCCTGGGCGGAGGCGCTGCCGGAGGACAGCACGCTGAAAAAGAGCCTGTACGGCATGCTGCTGGAGGCCAGCGAGCACATGGACGCGCTCCAGGACGCCTATTGCTGCATGGACACGCTGGCCGGCAGCGAGATGATACAGTCGGCCCGCATCAGCGCCTCCCAGGCCGGCTGCGGCACCGCCAGCGCCGTCATCGAGCTGGAGCCGTCGCTGTACTACCGTACCATCAGCGAGCAGTCCGGCTTCGAGATACGAAACGACGGGGACTTGATGGAGCTTTTACAGTCGCTCAAAAGCGTCAAGACGGAATACGACCACGTCCACGAGGCCCTGGAGCAGGCCCGCCAGACCGGCTACGGCGTTATCATGCCCGGCCCAGAGGAGCTGCAGCTGCAAGAGCCGCAGATCGTCAATAAGGCCGGCCGCTACAGCGTGCGCCTGAAGGCCAGCGCCCCGGCCATCCATCTGTTCCGCACCCAGGTGGAGACGGAGGTCTCGCCGGCGGTGGGCGGGGAGAAGGCCTCGGAGCAGATCGTCAGCTTCCTGCTGCAGGGCTTCGACGGGGACATCAACCGCATCTGGGAGTCCAATATCTTCGGCAAGTCCCTCTACGACATCGCGGAGGAGGGGCTGGCCTCCAAGCTGCAGCGCATGCCGCCCAACGTGCGCGCCCGGCTGCAGAGCACCGTGCAGCGGCTGGTGAACGACGGCGGCACGCGGCTGATCTGCATCGTATTATAAATCTGTTGCACACCAACGCCCAAAAGAGGTATAATGGCCCCGACGGCCGTTATGCCTCTTTTTTCCGCCGCATACGCGCCCCGGCCGGCGCATAGATTGCACCGAGGTGGTGCGGATGGAGAAGAGACAGCATATCAAATGGTGGTATCCGCTGGCGGCGGCTGTGCTGCTGGCCGTGCTGGCGCTGGCGGGCCGGTCCCGTGACCGGGCGGCGGAGGCGGAGCCTGTGCCGCCGGTGCTGGTGATAGACGCCGGCCACGGGGGCGCGGACGGGGGCGCGGTGGCCTCCGACGGCACGCTGGAGAGCGACATCAATCTGGACATCGCCCTGCGCCTGGAAGCGCTGGCCCGGTTCTGGGGCTTGACGCCGGTGATGACCCGCACAGGCGCGGACATCGCCTATCCGTCGGAGGCCGGCTCTATCGCCGCCAAGAAGGTGGCCGACCAGCACGCGCGGGTAGGTCTGGTGAACAATACCCCCGGCGCGGTGCTGCTGAGCATCCATCAGAACAACTATCCGGCCGCCGCGCCCCACGGCATCCAGGTCTTTTTTGGCCCTGTCGCCGGCAGCGACGCCCTGGCGGAGACGACCCAGGGTAATTTGACGGCCCAGCTGTGCCCGGACAACCGGCGGGTGGCCTCGCCCATCGACAAGGGCGTGTACCTGATGAAGAACGTCAACTGTCCCGCCGTGCTGGTGGAGTGCGGTTTTTTGTCCAATCCGGACGATCTGCAAAAGCTGAAAACGGACGCATACAGGACCAAGCTGGCGGCGGTGCTGCTGGCGTCCTGGCTGCAATACGCAAAGGGGAGCTCCATATGAAAGAGAAAACGGCATTTTTCTGCTCAGCCTGCGGCTATGAGACGTCCCGCTGGCAGGGCCAGTGCCCCAGCTGCCGGGCCTGGAACACGCTGGTGGAGGCACCCGCCGCGCCTAAGGCGGCGGAGAAGGCCAGGCCTGTGCGCCGCGTCATGCCGAAAAAGCTCTCCGAGCTGGACGAGGCCGACGAGCTGCGGTTCTCCACCGGCATCGCTGAGCTGGACCGGGTGCTGGGCGGCGGCGCGGTGCGGGGCTCCATCGTCCTGTTCGGCGGCGCGCCGGGCATCGGCAAGTCCACGCTGCTCCTGCAGGCATGCGGCAGCATCGCCCCCGGCGAGAGCATCCTGTACGTCACCGGCGAGGAGAGCGAACACCAGCTGAAGATGCGGGCCCAGCGCCTGGGCGTGGACCGGGACGGGCTGCACGTGCTGGCCGGCACCGACATCAACGACGTGATCGCCGCCATCGAGGACCTGGAGCCGGAGATCGTCATCCTGGACTCGGTGCAGACGGTATATGACCCCAGCCTGAACACCGCACCCGGCAGCGTGGGCCAGGTCAAGCAGTGCGCCATGGAGATCATGCAGCTGGCCAAATCCTCCGGCTTCACCGCCTTCGTGGTGGGCCATGTGAACAAGGAAGGGGCCATCGCCGGACCCAAGGTGCTGGAGCACATGGTGGACTGCGTGCTGTACTTTGAGGGCGACGGCAGCCTCAGCTACCGCATCCTCCGGGCGGAGAAGAACCGCTTTGGCTCCACCAACGAGATCGGCGTGTTCGAGATGGTCCGTGAGGGCCTTCGGGAAGTGCCCAATCCCTCCGAGGTCATGCTGGCCGGCCGGCCGGTGGGCGTGCCGGGCACCTGCGTGGCCTGCGTGATGGAGGGCAGCCGCCCCATCCTGGCGGAGGTACAGGCGCTGCTGACGCCCACGGGCTTCTCCGCGCCCCGGCGGACCTCCAACGGCCTGGATTATAACCGCCTCTACCTGCTGCTGGCAGTGCTGGAAAAGCGGGGCGGCATGAACGTCAATTCCTGCGATGCCTATATGAACGTGGTGGGCGGACTGACGCTGGACGAGCCCGCAGCCGATCTGGCCGCGTGCCTGGCCATCGCCTCCAGCTTCCGTGATACGCCCCTTCCGGACAAGCTGGCTGCGGTGGGGGAGGTAGGGCTCACCGGGGAGATACGCTCCGTGCAGGCCCTGGACCAGCGCCTGGCGGAGATCGCCCGCCTGGGCTTCACCCAGTGCGTGATACCCTCCCGGGTACGGGGCACACTCAGTGCACCCAAGGAGCTGGAGCTCATCCGTGTCAAGACCCTGCGGGAAGCGGTGGAAAAGACGCTGTGACGGTCCTGATAGGGAGGAGGTACCGTGCCGGATTGGCGCAAAGCCTTGCGGCCCAAGGGATAGAGGCGTTTTGGCTGCCCGATGATGCCGCCCTGGACCCACTGCTGGCCGGTCACGCCGATCTGTGTGTGTTCCGGGCCGGGAGACAGATATTTGCAGCGGCGGAGACAGCTCCTCATATCGTTAGTTTTTTAACTAACAAAGGATATGCTGTGGAACCGGTGTCAGGACTGGGAAAGGTCTATCCGGCGGACGTGCCGCTGTGCATCTGCGCCACGGGAAGGTACACGATATATAATAAGTATACGGCATACGGACCGGCTGTGACCGCCGCCGGCGGCATACCGGTGCATGTGCGCCAGGGTTATACGCGCTGCGCTGCAGCGATCGTCGATGAACGTTCCATCGTCACGGCGGACGCCAGCGTCTCCAGAGCCGCGAAAAACGTCGGGATGGACGTGCTTACCATCACACCAGGACATATCATATTGGATGGCTACGATACAGGCTTCATCGGCGGCGCGTCATTTATGATAGAAGATACGATGTATTTCACCGGAACGCTGGACGAACATCCGGATAAGGAGCGCATCGTCCGATTCGTCACGGAGCACGGCAAAAGGCCGGTTTTCCTCACAGACAGGCCCATATTCGATATAGGCGGGGCTATCCCCGTTTAGCCCTCCCCTAAATTCGGCATAATATTAATTATGCCGAATTATTTGTGTATTTTGCCACTGGACAAGCCCCCTGCTCTCTGCTATAGTACAATATGTTGGGGGTCTGCTGCCAATGAGTTATCAAAATGAAGCACCGCAGGTGCTGCGGGAGTTTCTGGTGTATCACGACACCATCAAGGGACAGTCGAAAAAGACTGTGGATTCCTATTTTATGGACCTGCGCACGTTCACCCGGTATCTCTATATCGCCCGGGACCTGGTGCCCCGGGACACCGCTCTTGAGGATGTGGACATCCGTGGGGCCGATCTGGACTTCTACGGCAAGGTGACGCTGACGGAGGTCTACGACTTTTTGGCGTACCTTTCCCGGGACCGGGCGCTGAATGCCTCCTCCCGGGCGCGGATGATCGTCAGTCTGAAGGGATTTTACCGGTACCTGACCGTCAAGACAAAGCAGCTGACCGTCGACCCAGTGCAGAACCTGGACACGCCCAAGCTGCAGAAGTCCCTCCCCCACTACCTGACCCTGGAGGAAAGCCAGCGGCTGCTGTCGGCGGTGGACGGGAAAAACAAGCAGCGGGATTACTGTATCCTGTGCCTGTTCCTCAACTGCGGGCTGCGTATCTCGGAAATGGTGGGCCTGAATCTCACCGACATCCGCACCGACCATCTGCTCATCCACGGCAAGGGCAGCAAGGAGCGCATCGTCTACCTCAACGACGCCTGCGTCCAGGCACTGAACGACTGGCTGGCCATCCGAAAGGACATCGCCACCACGGACAAGAACGCGGTGTTCCTCTCCGCCCGCCGCAAGCGGGTCAGCGTGGACGCCATCCAGGTGATGGTCCACAAGACGCTTTTGAAGGCCGGGCTGGACGCGGACGCCATCTCCCCCCACAAGCTGCGCCACACGGCGGCCACCCTGATGCTGCAGAGCGGCGTGGACGTGCGCACGCTCCAGGAACTGCTAGGCCACGAGAACCTGAACACCACCCAGATATACACCCACATCGCCAACGCCGAGCTGAAAATGGCCGCCGCTTCCAATCCCCTGGCCAAATTTGAACCGTCCGACGAACCGGAGGAATAACGTCCCATGGTATTTTCCAGCATCCTGTTCATGTTCATATATCTGCCGGTCGTACTGGCAGTGTACTATATCGTTCCCTCCCGCTGGCGCAACCTGTGGCTGTTCATCGTAAACCTGGTCTTTTACGGCTGGGGCGAGCCGGTGTACATCCTGCTGATGATCTTCTCCATCTGCCTGAACTACGTCAGCGGCCGACTGATCGGAAAGCACGTGCAGACAGATAAGAAAAAGGCCCGGCGGGTGCTGGTGGTCAACACGGTGCTCAATCTGGCGCTGCTGTTTTTCTTCAAGTACTTTGACCTAGTGGCGGAGACCCTCAGCATGATCCCTGGCGTGGCCCTCCCCACCCTGGGCCTGACGCTGCCCATCGGCATCAGCTTCTACACCTTCCAGACCATGAGCTACCCCATCGACGTATATCGCGGCGACGGGCACGTGCAGAAAAATTTCATCAAATTCGGCACATTCGTGGCCCTCTTCCCCCAGCTGATCGCCGGTCCCATCGTCCGCTATAAGGACATCGCCGAGCAGCTGGACCAGCGGCACGAGAGCGCTGACCAGTTCGCCTCCGGCGTGGAGCGGTTCATCGTGGGCCTGGGCAAAAAGGTGCTCATCGCCAACAACGTGGGCATGCTGTGGGACGTGTACGCAAACGTTCCCGCCAGCCAGCTCACCTTCCTGGGCGCGTGGCTTGCGGCCATCGCCTTCTCCCTGCAGATATACTTCGACTTCTCCGGCTACTCCGACATGGCCATCGGCCTGG
Organism: uncultured Oscillospiraceae bacterium; assembly: GCA_947587025.1. Taxonomy (GTDB): domain Bacteria; phylum Bacillota; class Clostridia; order Oscillospirales; family Oscillospiraceae; genus CAJOIG01. Next base: position 12,612 of record CANPXW010000040.1, on the reverse strand, counting down.
GCCGGATGCTGGGCTTCGAGTTTCTGGAGAACTTCAACTACCCCTACATCTCCCGATCGGTCACCGAGTTCTGGCGGCGCTGGCACATCAGCCTGGGCACCTGGTTCCGGGACTATGTGTACATCCCCCTGGGCGGCAACCGCAAGGGCCTTCCCCGCCAGCTGCTCAACCTGGTGATCGTCTGGTCGCTGACCGGCATCTGGCACGGGGCCAGCTGGACATTCCTGTTCTGGGGACTCTATTACGCCTTCTTCCTGCTGCTGGAGAAGCTCTTTTTGCTCAAGTGGCTGAAAAAAGCGCACGCAGTGGGCCACATCTACACCCTTATAGTGGCCATCTCCGGCTGGGTCATCTTCCAGCAGACCAGCGTGGAGCAGACCCTGGTGTTCTTCCGGGCCATGTTCGGCCTGGGCCAGGCGGGCTTTGCCGCTGGAGGCGACCTCTATTACCTGCGGGGATTCGGCGCTATGCTGGTCATCGCCTGCGCCGCCAGCGTGCCTCTGGGCCGCGACCTTTTCAACAGACTGCCAAAGAAAGTACGGACCGTGGCCGCGCCGGTGCTGATCGTGCTGGTGCTGGTGGTATCCACCGCCTACCTGGTGGACTCCACCTACAACCCGTTTTTGTACTTCCGGTTTTAAGGACGGTGGGATATGAAGAAAGCTGAGATCATTGCCGTCATCGCGGTCTTCACCCTGTTCATCGCCGCGTATTTCGTCCTGCTGCCGGCCATGCCGGACGTGGAGTTCTCCCAGCAGGAGAATCGCTACCTGGAACAGCTGCCGGAATTCTCCTTTGAGGCGCTGGCCGACGGGGATTTCACCGCAGATTTTGAAAAGTACACCACCGACCAGTTCCCTTTCCGGGACGCCTGGACGGCGCTGAAGGCCCGGTGCGAGCTGCTGCTGGGCAAAAAGGAGAATAACGGCGTCTACTACTGCGGCGACGGGGTGCTCATATCTAACTTCGACGCGCCCACCGACGAGACGGTGGACGCGAATATGGGCTATCTGAACGCCCTGACGGCGGCTGTGGACGTGCCCGTCTATTTCGGCCTCATCCCCGGTGCGGGCGAGATACAGTCCTCCCTCCTGCCGGAAAACGCCCCCATGGACAGCCAGCAGGCGGTGATCGACCGGGCCTATGCGGACAGCGAGGCCGTCAACATCGACCTCTCCTCCGCTCTTCGCGCCCACGCGGACGAATACATCTATTACCGCACCGACCATCACTGGACCAGCCTGGGCGCGTTTTACGGCTATCAGGCGCTGTGTGAGGCTATGGACCTGCCTGTCCCCTCCCTGTCCGATTATGAGCGACAGACCGTCTCCGACAGCTTCTACGGCACCACATATTCCTCCTCCGGCTATGCCTGGGTCGCGCCGGACGAGATGGAGACCTTCGTGCCCGACGACGGGTCTGTCACCGTTATGAACATGGAAAAAAGGCCGCCGGAGGAAGGGCCGCTTTACGACACCTCTTTCCTGGACGTAAAGGATAAGTACTCCATGTTCCTGGGCGGCAACAGCGCCCTGCGGTCCATCGAGACGGGCCATGACGGGCCGAAGCTGCTCGTCGTGCGGGACTCCTACTCCGACAGCCTGGCCCCCTTCCTGCTGGAGAACTTCTCCCGCATCGACCTGGTGGACCTGCGGTATTACAGGGACCCCCTGACGGCCTACATCGAGGCCAACGGCTTTGACAGCGTGCTGGTGCTGTACAGCGTGAGTAACTTCTCCACGGACCGGAACCTGTTCCTTTTGGACCCATCCATAGGAGGATAAGACCATGAAAGTGACCCTTGATCCCGGCGCCTATATGCCCACCCGGGCCCACGCCGCCGACGCGGGACTTGATCTGTACGCCCCCCGGGACGTGCTTATCCCCGCCCGGGGCGGCGCCGTAGTGGACACCGGCGTGCACGTGGCCATCCCAGAAGGATACGTGGGCATGCTCAAGAGCAAGAGCGGCCTGAACGTGAAGAAGAACATCCTTGGCGAGGGCGTCATCGACGCGGGCTATACCGGCCCCATCGTGGTCAAGCTCTACAACCAGGGCGACGAGGACGTGACCATCGAGGCTGGCATGAAGCTCATCCAGCTGGTGCTCCTCCCCATCCTGACGCCGGAGCTGGAGCTGACGGACAGTCTGGAGGACACGGAGCGGGGCGACGGCGGCTTCGGCAGCACTGGCGTCTGAGAGGTCACATAGACATGAAAAAGAGAGAGGAAAAATACGATATTTTCATCTCCTACCGCCGGGACGGGGGTGAGTTCACGGCCAAGATACTCCGTGACCGGCTGCAGGCCAGGGGCTACCGCGTCTTTTTCGACGTGGAGACCCTGCGCTCCGGCGACTTCAACACCAAGCTGTACGACGTCATCGACCACTGCCACGACTTTCTGCTGGTGCTGTCCCCCGGCGCGCTGGACCGCTGCGTCAACGAGGGCGACTGGGTGCGCTATGAGGTAGAGCGGGCGCTCATGATGGAGAAAAACATCGTTCCCATCATCCTGCGGGGCTTCGACTTCCCGGATGTGCTGCCGGAGAGCCTGGAGCCGGTGCGCTATAAAAGCGGCGTGACAGCCAGCTCCCAGTTTTTCGACGCTTTCATCAAAACGCTGTGCAAGTACCTCACCTCCCCCCGGCCTGCCCGCACCCGTCCCTGGGTCGCCGCGCTGGCGGCGGCGGGTTGTCTGGCTGCGGTACTGGCGGCGGTGTTCCTGCCCCGGCTGTGGAGCGGCAGCTTCCCCCGCACCTCGACAGAGAAGAGCGTCACCGACGAGGTCATATACTACGTGGAGTCCAACCTGACCTACATCGACATGATGAGCGACGCCGCCGGGGACGCCCTGGACAGCGCCAGGCGCTACCTCACCACCGGCTCCGGCGCGTTCTCCGCCCTAGACGCGGCCTTCGACACGGCGCTGGAGACGATCGGCTCCTGCGAGCTGGACCGCTGCGCGCCGTCGGCGGACTTTCTCCAGCGGGTGGGCGCGCTGAGGGATACGCCCTTTTCCACGGCGGACCTGATCGGCATGCACGACGTGGCCGTCAGCACCCAGGAGCAGTGGCTGGGGAACCTCTCCTTCCTGCTCTGGTCCGTGGACCCGGATTCCTACCTCACCGCCGATATGCGTCTGGCCATCCTGGAGAACATGCAGTCGTTTTTGGAGCAGGACTGCCTGCTGAACGCCTATAACGCCAACGAGCTCTTGCTGCCTGTCACGAAACGATCGGCGCTGGAGAGCTTTTTCCAGGAATATCTGCCCGGTCTGCAGAGCATCCCCCTGTCCGCCGCCGATTGGAACACGGACCTTCAGGCCCTGCAGGCGGCTGAAGAGACCGGCAAAAACCAGCAGGAGGAGCTGGTCCGGGAGCGCAGCGCCATGGTCGGCAACATGACCATGGACAACGCCGCCCTGCGGGAGAGCCTTATCCGCACCTATGAGACGGCTGGTCTCACCAGAGAGGAAGCGGAGCAGACCGTGGAGCTGTGGCTGCAGATGATGGGCCTGCGCGAACAGCTGGACGACGTGGTCGCACAGCTGCGCCCCCAGCCGGAGGACGACTGGGAAGTGCTCTGGCTCAAGCTGCAGGGTCTGGTGAGCGCCGGAGAGTACGGCTATGCGCTGGAGTGCGTGGACGTTCTGGACACGCTCATGGCCGGCGACGCGGACGCGGCCTGCTATCTGCCGGCGCTGCGGCTGTTTCTGCAGAGCGTGGAGGATACCGGCGTCGACTACGGCGTCATGGTGATGGCCTGGTATGAGCCGGACAGGCCCAACGAGCAATACCAGCTGGGCGACGTCATCATCGCCGTGAACGGCCAGACATGCCGTGTAGTGGACGAATTCACCGCCCTGCGGGACCAGGTGGATGGCGCGTACACGGTCACCGTCCTCCGGGCAAACGACGAAGGCCGGCTGGAGCCGATGGAGCTGCAGATGGACAAGGATATGCCTCGGGTGTATTTGATGGATCTCACCGTATAGATAAGGGGGCAGACAGATGAAGATCGTGAAGAAGACACTGAGAACGATCCTATTTTTCATCCCCGGCGCGCTGGGCTTCGTGGGTCTGTTCCTGCTGACCTCGCCGCCGGAGAGCCTGGGCGACGCCATCTTCCACAGCATAAAGATGTATCTGTTCGCCTATGTGGACAGCCCGCCCAATGTATTGGTAGAGCTGGCCCGGTGGACGGCGCCTCTTTGCACGGCCAGCGGCGCCGCCATGGCCATTTCCGCCGCCAGGGCGCGTCTGCGCCGGTACTTGCGCTACCGCAGCGGCAGCTCTGTGGCCGTATACGGCCCCGAGCCGGAGCGTGAGCGGCTGCTTGCCCAGCTGGATAAGCGAGGCATCGACGGCGGCGAGCGCTTCGTCCGCGCCCAGCGGTATGTGCTGCTGTGGGAGGACGAGCAGTCCCTCGCCTTTTATGAGCGGCATAAGGACCGGTTCAAAAATACGGAGGTATACATCCGGTGCGACGCCATCCCCACCCAGGTAGTCTCCGAGCCGCAGCTGCACCTGTTCTGCCCCGAGGAGACAGCCGCCAGGGACTATTGGAAGCAGCGGAACGTGTATCCACTGTTCGCGTCCGACGGTCCCGAGATGAAGATCGTGCTGCTGGGCTTTGGCAAGCTGGGCGAGGAGGTGCTCAATTACGCCCTGCTGGACAATATCTTCTCCCCCGCCCAGCGCATCGAGTACCACGTCTTCGGAGACGGAGCGCGTTTTAACGCCGTCCACCATCAACTTTCCGCCATCACCGACCCGGTGCTGTTCCACAGCGAGCCCTGGTACGAATCCCTCTCCCTGCTGGAGCAGGCGTCGATGGTGGTGGTGCTGACCCAGCAGGACCAGCTCTCCCTGCTGCGGGACATGCTGTTCGCGCTGCACCGGCCCGTCATCGACGTATTCGCCGCCGACACCCAGTCCACCCACCTGCTGGAGGACCAGGGCCGGCTGCGGCTGTACGACTGGAAGCAGGAGGCCATGCAGATCGACGACATCCTGGGCGACCGGCTGACGGCCCGCGCCAAGCGCATCAATCTGCGCTACGCCAGCATTTACGGCGGCGTGCCGGAGACGGCACAGGCCAGCGAAGAGGAGTGGGGCAAGCTGAACGCCTTCACCCGCTACTCCAACATAAGCGCGGCGGACTACCACGACATCCGCCTGCAGATGCTCTCCGCCATGGGCATCCCGTCGCGGCAGGCCGCCCAGTCCCCGGAGACCATCGACATGCTGGCGGAGCTGGAGCACATCCGCTGGTGCCGGTACCACTTCCTCCACAACTGGCGCTGCGGCGTACCGGAGGGCGGCGGGACGAAGGACGCCGTCCGCCGCATCCACGCGGACCTCATCCCCTACGATAGGCTGTCCGAGGCGGAAAAGCAAAAGGATCGGGACTCCACCGAGCTGCTCCTGGGCATGGAGCCATAAAAAGCGGCCTCTCCTCAATCGGGAGAGGCCACTTTTTCCATATCCGTTTCCGCGTCCGGCGGTGCGATGGGGAACGTCACCTCCGCCTTGAAAAGGTCCCCGTCCAGGGTGAGGCGCATCTGTCCGCCTATGAGCTCGGTGAGGCTCCTGGCGATGGACAGGCCCAGGCCGCTGCCCTCGGTGCTGCGGGAGCTGTCGCCCCGGACGAAGCGCTCCATCAGCTCCTCCGCCGGCATGTCCAGGGGCGCGCGGGAGGTGTTCTTCACGGCGATGACCACGTCCGTCTCCCCCGCCGTCAGGTCGAAATAGGCGCGGGTGCCCGGCTGGGCGTACTTGATGATATTGGTGATGAAATTATCCAGCACCCGGCCCAGCAGACGGCCGTCCGCCAGGATGTGTACCTCCTGCTCCGGGGTGTGGATGACCGGCGTGACGCCGGCGGCCTCCAGGCGCTCGGCGTACTCCCCCACCGACTGGACCAGCAGCTCCCCCACGTCCAGCAGCTCCGGGTGCACCGGCATCACGCCGCTGGCGGCCTTGGAAGCCTCCACCACGTCCTCGGTGAGCTTTTTCAGTTTGGCGCTCTGCCGGTCCAGCACGTCCAGATACTCCCGCTGTGTCTCCGGCGGCAGGTCCTTCTCCTTCAAAAGGGCGATGTAGTTGATGATGGAGGTCAGCGGTGTTTTCAGATCGTGGCTGACGTTGGTGATGAGCTCCGTCTTCATCCTCTCGCTGCGCAGACGCTGCTCCACTGCGGCGGCCATGCCGTCGCCGATGCTGTTCAGGTCCCCGCCCAGCTTCCGCCAGACGAAGTGCAGCTGCGCCGTGTTCAGCTTGTAGCTCAGCTCCCCGCGCGCCAGGGCGTCCGTGGCCTGCCGGACCCGCTTTTTCTCCAGGTCCCAGCGGATGGCCAGCGGCAGCAGGACAAGGTCCGTCACCAGCAGGATGAGCACGATGCGCCGGACGCTGTAGTCGAACACCGCCAGCACGCTGTCGGTCAGATACACCCCGTAGTACGGCAGCAGAAGGGCGATCAGCAGGAAGATGTGCATGGCGAAGGCCAGCACCAGCAGCGCCGTGAAGGGTATCTTTTCCGCCAGCCGGCGCAGCAGGAGCTTTTTCTGCCACGCGCGGGCGGAAAGCTGGTTCGCCAGTATCAGCGCCAGCAGAGCCGCATACCAGAGCATGAACAGCGTGTGGAAGCTGCCCTGATAGATGCGCAGCTGCGTGAGTATATCGGTGAGCGCGTCGCTGAGAAGCGGATAGAAACAGAAATAGACAAGCTCAGCGATCGCATAAAGCCCCGCCGCCGCACCGTCAAAGGGCAGCCGCCCCAGCAGCGTCAGTCTTCCCTTCTTCCCCAGGGATACGGCCCCCACCATGGCTATGGCCAGTCCGCCTGCCGCCAGCAGCGCCAGACCGACGCCCAGGGGCAGATACAACCCACGCAGCGGGAACAGCTGGCTGAACACGTAATACTCCCGATAGCAGCCCCAGTACGGCTGCACGGGCAGATTCACATAGCCGAACAGCCGGTATACGCCGTCTCCCTTTTGGGTGGCGACGGGCTGGGGGTATTCCATGACCAGGTAAGAGCCCTCAGAGGTGGTATCCGCATACTGCCGGCCGGTGTTGTAGTCCTCCACCCGGTAGGCGAACCCGTCGCCGCCGTAGCTGCCCAGGGTCTCGTCGCCTGGGTCTCCCAGCCACGCCAGGTTCTGAGAGACGAAATTCAGCGCGTCCAAGGTGTACTGCCGGGCCATGGCGGTGTCGGCAAAGGTGTAGTCCTCCTTGCCGTACCAGCCGTCCTGCAGGGCGAAGCTGTACAGGCAGAAGCTCATCATCGCCCCGGCGGACAACAGGAAAAACAGGGCCAGCGCCAACAGCCTGACCCATCGTTTTTCCCAGAATGCTCTCATCGGCTCATGCCTCCAGCTTGTAGCCCTTCCCCCAGACCAGTTTCAGATATTTGGGCGACGCCGGGTCGATCTCCAGCTTCTCCCGCAGATGGCGGATGTGCACCGCCACCGTCCCCTCCGCGCCCACCGGATTGTCTCTCCAGACGCGGCGGTATATCTCCCGGCTGGAGAACACCTTGCCAGGGTTCTCCATGAGGAATTTCAGTATATCGTACTCCTTGGGCGTGATGGAGACGCGCTCCCCGTCCAACAGCACGGATTTGTGCGCGTCGTCCAGCTCGATGCCCCCCAGCACCAGCGCGGAGGTCCTCTCCTGGGGCGGCTGCACATACCGGCGCAGGATGGCCTTCACCCGCGCCAGCACCTCCTGGGCGTTGAAGGGTTTGGTCACATAGTCGTCCGCGCCCAGCTCCAGGCCGGTGATCTTGTCCTCGTCCTCGCTCTTGGCCGTGAGCAGTATCACGGGCACGGCGCTCCTCTCCCGCAGGGTGGCCAGGGCGGATACCCCGTCCAGCTCCGGCATCATGATGTCCAGCAGGACGAGATGCACCTGCTGGCGGTCCAAGGCCTCCAGCAGCTGGCGGCCGTCGGCGGCCTCCACCACCTGATAGCCAGCGTCGGTGAGGTAGATACGCAGCGCCCGGCGTATATCCCGGTCGTCGTCGCATACCGCAACGGTGTACATTCCCTCGCCTCCTCTCGTCGTCTAATGGTAACACAAGTTACAAAAAGATGAAAGGGGCTAAATCTTAAGAATTTCTTAAGATTTTCCCTTTTTCGCGCAAAAAGCGCCCCGGCAGATACCGGAGCGCTCTTTTATGCGTTTTTTCAGCTCTTGGGGATGGCTCGTTCCCGCATGAGGAACGCGCGCAGGGAGTTGAGCACCGCCAGCAGCGCCACGCCCACGTCGGCAAACACGGCCAGCCACAGCGGGCACGTGCCGAACATATCCAGCACCAGGATGATGAGTTTGAACGCCAGGGCGAACAGGATGTTCTGCCATGCGATGGAGCGGGTATGCCGCGCCGCGTCCAGTGCGGTCACGACCTTGGACGGAGACGAGCCCATGATGACCACGTCGGCCGCCTGGATGGCGGCGTCGGACTTGGCACCGTTGAGGGCCATGCCTACCTGGGCCTCGCGGATGCAGTCTTCAGAGGCATCCGCGTCGCCCACGAATATGAGCGTGCCGTGGCTGATCTGGTTGGTCTGGATGTCCTTGACCAGGGCCACCTGCTCGCTGGGCTGACAGTTTGGATAGAACTCGTCGATGCCCACCTGCCGGGCAAATTTCTCCGTGGCGGACTCGGTGTCGTCCGTGAGCATGGCCACCCGCTTGTTGCTGTCCCAGGAAAGGACCGTCACCGTGCCGGGCACGTCGGGCTTTGCCACCTTGCCGAAGGCGATGCGGCCGGCGTACTGGCCGTTGATGGCCAGATACACGCAGTCCTCCTCCAGCACGTCGGCGCCCGGATCGATGCCGTTCGCGCGCGCGTAGTCCAGCGGACCCAGCAGGATGCGCAGCCCGTCCACCTCGGCGCTGACGCCGAAGCCGTCCTTCCGTGGCTCGTAGCTCTGGATGAGCTCGATATAGATGACGCCCTTATAGGCGGCCTTGACGGCCTCCGCGTAGGGGTCGTCAGAGTAGGCGCAGGCGTGGGCGGCCACCCGCAGGAACACGTCCGCGTCCACCTTCTCGCTCTTGATGGAGACCACCCGCTGGCCCTCCCCCTCCAGCGCGCCGGTCTTGTCAAAGACCACCGCTCTGGCGCGGGAGACGCTGTCCATGGCGCTGGAGCTCTTGAAGAGTATCCCCTGCCGGGTAGCGCCGCCGATGCCGGCGAAGTAGCTCAGCGGTACGGATATGACGATGGCGCAGGGACAGGCGATCACCAGCAGCACCAGCGCCCGGTAGACGCCCTCCGTCACCGTGATGTGCAGCGCCAGCGGTGAGACCACCGCGATCAGGACCGCGATGGCCAGCACCACAGGCGTATAGATGCGGGCAAATTGGGTGATAAATTCCTCCGTGCGGCCCTTGGGCCCCTTGTCGGAGCGCACGTCCGCTAGCACGGCGCTGGCCTCCGGGGAGCGGTTCTCCATCAGACCCTCTATATTTTGGCGCACCTTCGCCACGGCGCAGCCCTGGAAGAGCTCGCCGATCTGATAGAGGATCATCACAGAGGCGCCCTCGCTGGATTCGCGGATGATCACCGACGCCACGGCCACGATGCTCATCAAAAGGCTCTCGTCGAACAGCCTCTTGCGGAAGATGTTCGCCACGGCCCGGATGAACACGTCGTAGCCGGCGGCCAGTATCGCCAGCACGTTCAGCGCCAGTGCCAGCAGCGGGAGCGTGCTCTCCGCCACGACGCCGCCCAGGAAGAAGACACAGGCCGCGATCAGCCGCCAGACCATCACCGTATCGAAGCCGTGATGCTCGTGGTGATGCTCCTCCATGCAGCTGTCGCAGGTGCAGTCGTGGCCGTGACCGGCCACGGCCTGCTTTATCTCCCGAACAAAGCCCATGCAGTTTTTAGGCCTTGCCGGCGCAGCCCAGCACGTCTACCAGCTTGTGACGCACCAGCTCCTTGATGTTGGCGCGGGCGGGCTTCAGGTACTCGCGGGGGTCGAACTTGTCGGGATGCTCGTCCATGAACTGGCGGATGGTGCCGGTCATGGCCAGACGCAGGTCGGAGTCGATGTTGATCTTGCACACGGACAGGCTCGCAGCCTTGCGCAGCTGCTCCTCGGGGATGCCGACGGCGTCGGGCATCTTACCGCCGTGGTCGTTGACCATCTTCACGTACTCCTGAGGCACGGAGGAAGAGCCGTGCAGCACGATGGGGAAGCCGGGCAGACGGCGGGAGACCTCTTCCAGCACGTCGAAGCGCAGAGGAGGCGGCACCAGGATGCCCTTCTCGTTGCGGGTGCACTGGGCGGCGGTGAACTTGTAAGCGCCGTGGCTGGTGCCGATGGCGATGGCCAGGCTGTCGCAGCCGGTCTTGGTGACGAACTCCTCCACCTCTTCGGGACGGGTGTAGGAGGAGTCGGCGGCGGAGACCTTCACGTCGTCCTCCACGCCGGCCAGGGTGCCCAGCTCGGCCTCCACGACCACGCCGTGGTCATGGGCATACTCCACCACCTTGCGGGTGATCTCGATGTTCTCGGCAAAGGGCTTGGAGGAGGCGTCGATCATGACGGAGGTGAAGCCGCCGTCGATGCAGCTCTTGCAGGTCTCGAAGTCGGGGCCATGGTCCAGATGCAGCACCACGGGGATGTCGGGGCACTCGATCACAGCGGCCTCCACCAGCTTCACCAGATAGGTGTGGTTGGCATAGGCGCGGGCGCCCTTGGACACCTGCAGGATCACGGGGGCGTGCTCCTCACGGCAGGCCTCGGTGATGCCCTGGACGATCTCCATGTTGTTGACGTTGAACGCGCCAACGGCATAGCCGCCGTCATAGGCTTTCTTGAACATTTCGGTGGAAGTTACTAAAGGCATGGTAAAATCGCTCCTTTACATTATTTTTCCATGGTCTTTATTTTACCGCAGATTCGTGCTATAATCAACATAAAATCAAAAAACATTTTTAATTTGGAGGATAAAAACCATGGCAGAAAAACTTGTGGGCGCCTGCATCATCGGGCAGTCCGGCGGACCGACCTCCGTCATCAACGCCAGCGCTTACGGCGCGATCACCGCAGCTCTCGAGGCCGAGGAGATCACCCAGGTGCTGGGCGCCGATCACGGCATCACCGGCGTGCTGGGCGACAAGCTCTACGATATGGGCAAGGAGGATCCCCAGGAGCTGGCGTATCTGAAGAACACCCCCTCCTCCGAGCTGGGCTCCTGCCGGTATAAGCTGGCCGACCCCGAGAAGGACGACACCGACTACAAGCGCATCCTTGAGGTGTTCAAAAAGCACAACGTCCGCTACTTCTTCTACAACGGCGGCAACGACTCCATGGATACCTGCGACAAGATCAGCCGCTTCATGTCCAAGTCCGGCTGGGCCTGCCGTGTGATGGGCATCCCCAAGACCATCGACAACGACCTGTGGGGCACCGACCACTGCCCCGGCTTCGCCTCTGCCGCCAAGTATATCGCCACCAGCGCCATGGAGGTGTCCAAGGACGGGCGCGTCTACCCCACCGGCCAGGTGACCATCATGGAGATCATGGGCCGTCACGCGGGCTGGCTGGCCGCCTCCGCCGCTCTGGCCACCCACTTCGGCGCCGGTCCCGACCTGGTGTATCTGCCGGAGCTGGACTTCGACAAGGAAGCCTTCCTGGACGACGTGGAGCGCATCTATAAGGAAAAGGGCACCTGCTTCGTAGCCGTGTCCGAGGGCCTGCATTACGCCGACGGCACCTTCGTGTCCGAGGCCAAGACCAGCGCCACCGACGGCTTCGGCCACGCCCAGCTGGGCGGTCTGGCATCCCGTCTGTGCGAGATGGTCAAGGAGCGCACCGGCGCCAAGGTCCGTCCCATCGAGTTGAGCCTGCTGCAGCGCTGCGGCGCGCATCTGGCCTCCAAGACCGACGTGGAAGAGGCCGAGCTGGCCGGCCGCGTGGCCGTGCAGTCCGCCGTCGCCGGCGAGACCGGCAAGATGGTGGCTTTCGAGCGCGCCGCCGACGAGAAGGGCAATTACGTCTGCAAGACCGTCCTGCTGCCCCTCACCTCCGTGGCCAACGCGGAGAAGAAGGTGCCTCTGGAGTGGATCACCCCGGAGCACAACTTCGTCACCAAGGATTTCATCGACTACGTTCTGCCCCTCATCCAGGGCCAGCCGGAGCGCCCCACCGAGTGCTCCATGCCCCGCTACGCCAAGCTGAAGAAGGTCCAGGCGTAAAGCCCCATACAGCAAAAAGCGGCAGCCATCCGGCTGCCGCTTTTCCTATGCCGCTTACTTCTTCTTGTCGAACGCCGGGTTGACGGCGTACACGTTGCGCTGGTCCATCTTATCGACCACCAGGCCCATGAGCTCACCGAAGCGCTGGAAGTGGACCACCTCGCGCTCCCGCAGGAAGCGCATCACGTCGATCACGTCCGGGTCATCCGCCATGCGCAGGATGTTGTCATAGGTCACACGTGCCTTCTGTTCCGCACCCATGTTTTCGCTCAGGTCGGCGATCACGTCGCCCTTTACCTGGAGCGTGGCGGCGGAGTGGGGCCAGCCGGCGGCCGCCTGGGCGTACACGCCGGCGGTGTGGTCCACGAAGTAGTCCTGGAAGCCGGCCTTCT
>CANPXW010000039.1 GCA_947587025.1 uncultured Oscillospiraceae bacterium | reverse complement strand
TCCACGTTCTGGTCGGCGGCGTTGAGCATGATGAAGATGTCGTCCACGCTGTTGGACAGCACGTCGAACATGCGCTCCCGGTACTGCAGCTCCGTCCGGTTCTTCCGGGACAGCGCCCGGCTCCTCTGTATGAGCAGGGCCGCCGCCATGGCGCCCACCAGCACGAAGATCACCGCCAGCGCGGCGATGGTGGCATTCTGCACCGACAAAAAGCCGGCGCTGACCGCGCTGCGGGGCACCACGCTGAGCATGGTGTAGTCCTGAAAGCCCAGGGGCTGGTACAGCACGCACTGCTCCACGCCGCCGATGCGGCACTGCACCAGGCCGGTCCGGCCGCTCTGCCAGCCCTCCTGCAGCGCCGCGAGAGCCTCCTCGTCCATATCGGAGGCCGCCCGCAGATAGGTCAGGTAATTGTTGAACACGTTCCCGCCGGTCTGGGTGGACAGCAGCACGCCGCCGTCGTCGTGGATGACGAAGCATCTGCCCTGGCCGGAGAACGCCTCCACGTTCAGGGACGCGGCCAGGTCCGCGTTGGTGTAGCTGACGGCGATGGCGTCATAGGAAAAGCCCTCATATTCCCCCGGCCGCGCCGGCGCGGCGAACACCGTGACCTCCCGCCCGTCGGGCAGCGTCTGGGCCGCCATCACCGGGTCTCCGTCGTCCAGCAGCTGCCGAGCGGGCCCCATATCCATAGGCACTTCCTCGCCGGCCGGCGTAAGGCCCTTCATATCGCCGCCGAGGAAGTAGAACTCCGAAAAGCCCCAGTATTCCTGCTTTTCCTGAATGAAATCCGTGATGGCGGCGGCGTCCGCCTCCTCCGCCAGGATGAAGAAATCGTCGCAGCTGTCCAGCAGCCCCCAGTTGCGCTCCACGAACGCCCCAAAGGACCGGTCCACCTGGCCGTAGATCTCCTCCAGGTGCACCGTGCTGTCCTCGTATATCCGGCGGGAGATGTAATGGAAGCAGACGGCCCCTACCAGCACAGACGCCGCGCCGACGATGCCGATCAGCACCGCCGGAAGAAATTTTCCGCCCCGTCCCTTCATAGCCGTCTTCTCATTTCTCTTCTTATATAAATGCAGATATAAATAAGCATTTTATTTTAACATATCGCGCCGCGTAAATCAACAAATCTTATCATCATCCCCGTCACAGCGCCTCCAGCGCCGCAGCGATGTCCCCGCCGATACATATGGACCGGTCCCCGATCCTCTCCGGGGCGTATGCCTTGCTGCGGTTCAGGCAGGCGTACACCGCCTCCGGATCTTCCGCCGTCAGCCGCCAGAAGGGGTATTTTATGATGCCGGGCGTGTTGAAGCCCACCCCCAGCTCCAGGAACAGCACTCGGCCCTTATGGCTCCGGAGAAAGTCCTGGTACCGCGCCGCCGCGATATGCCAGCCAGCGTCCTCCACGAACCGCTCGTCCGCCCGCAGATTGGGCATCATGGGCCTGCCGCACCGGGGACAACGAGGTATCAATTCCGTCGGCACTCGCATATCTTTCTGCCTCTCCACCATTTCACGGACAACTGCTTCGTTGTCATAGGTATCCTCGTGGCAGGGCTCCGAGCACTGGAAAAGGCCGTAGTCCCCCTGGGTGTAAAACAGCCGCCCCTTGTCGAACCCCGCCTTCTGGAAGCAGTGGTCCACGTTGGTGGTGAGCACGAAGTAGTCCTTGTCCCGCACCAGCGCCAGCAGCCGGTCGTATACCGGTCCGGGCGGGTCCATGTAGCGGTTGACCAGGATGAACCGGCTCCACCAGGCCCAGTATATCTCCGGCTCCTCAAAGGGATAGAACCCGCCGGAATACATGTCCCGGATGCCGTATTTTTTCGCAAAGTCGGAGAAGTACCGGTAAAACCGCTCCCCGCCGTAGTCGAACCCCGCCGCTGCGGACAGCCCCGCGCCGGCCCCGATCACCACCGCCTCCGATGCGTCCAGCGCCTGGCGCAGCCGGGCGACGTTATCCGAGAAGCTGCCGGTAGAGTTCATAGTTCTCCCCGCTGTGGACATTGAATATCACCTCCATATCCGGCGGCCTGTGCCGCCGCACCGTTTCCACGGCGATGCGCGCCGCTCTGTCTTTCGGGAACCGGAACACCCCCGTGGAGATGCAGCAGAAGGCCAGGCTGTGCACCCCGTTTTCCGCCGCCAGGGCCAGGCAGGACCGGTAGCACCCCGCCAGCAGCTGCTCGTCCTGGGCCGTGACCTCTCCCTCCACGATGGGCCCCACCGTGTGCAGCACGTATCGGCAGGGCAGATCATAGGCGGGCGTTATCTTCGCCGTGCCCGTGGGCTCGGGACAGCCCTGCTCTGCCATGAGCCGGGCGCATTCCAGCCGCAGCTGGACCCCGGCGAAGGTGTGGATGCAGTTGTCGATGCAGTTGTGGCCGGGCACGTAGCAGCCGGTCATGCCGGAATTGGCGGCGTTGACGATGGCGTCCACCGCCAGAGCGGTGATGTCCCCCTGCCACAGATAGAGCCCCGGCTCCATAGGCGTCAGGTCCGCCAGGCGCGTCACGCCCTTCCGGGCGGTCTCCTCCCTGAGATAGGCGTCCTGCACCGCCAGGAAATCCTCCCCGATGGGCGCGGGCGGACGCACGTTCATCAGCCCCCGCAGCAGCCGCCGCTGCTCCCCGGCCGACGCCGGCAGCGCCCCGGCCTGGTCCCGCTCAGCCAGCAGCCGCCCGATGAGGAACGAGCGCCTTTCCTGCTGTGTCAATGCCATCATCTCCCGTCGCACCCATTATATAGGCTGTTTGCCCCCGCCGCAAGCGTCCATCCGCGCAATCTTAAGAAATACCTAAGATGGGGTTCACAATTTGTTCACAATTGCCCCCTACCATAGAGGCCAGAGAAAGAAAACAAACGGAAAGGACCCTGAACGACCATGAAAAAACTGCTCGCCCTCTTGCTGGCGCTGGCCATGCCGCTGACCCTGGCCGCCTGCGGCGGCAAAGATGACGCCGCCCCCGACCCGGTCCCCCAGGCCGTCACCGACGCGCCCGCGCCTGTCACGGACGCTCCTGCGGACGACACGGCCGCCCAGGCCGCCGCCGTGCCCGGCGCGGTGCAGATCGCCCTGCCGGAGGGGGACGTCATCACAGACGCGAAGCTGCAGGACGGCGTGTTCTACATCGGCGCCTACGGCAGTACGGACCCGGAGGATTACACCGGCGGCATGGACCGGATCTACACCGCCGGGACGGACGGTTCCGCCCCCGCGCTGCTGTATACCCGCGAAAGCAGCGACATCGACGACTTCTCCCCATCTCAGGACGGCTCGGTGTGGCTGAGCACCTATCACTTTGACCTGGACGCCCAGACCTCGGAGCAGAACCTCATCCACGTGGGCGCGGACGGCTCTGTGCTGGCGGAGCTGGCCACCGCAGATGTGGCCGGGGACGTCATCCCGCAGCTGTTCCCGGCTGCGGACGGGGGCGTGCTGCTGCTGAGCTACCAGACCGTCTACACCCTGGACAGCGCCGGCAGCGTCATCGCCTCCGCCGACATCGAGGGCAGCATGCGGGAGCCTCTGCTGCTGCCGGACGGCCAGATCGTCTACCACCAGGAGGCCTACGGCCTGGACGGTGTATCCGCCGCCGCCTTCGTGAAGCTGGACCCGGCCACCGGCGCTGTCACGCCCCTGCCCGACCGGAGCGAGCTGGGCCTGAGCTACGCCTCGCCCCTGTGCGCCGACGGGAACACCCTCTGGTTCACCCGCACGGGCAGCTCCGTCTACACCCTGGACATGGCCACCGGCGCGGAGACGGAGATGTACACCCTTATGAACGCCGGCATCAACGTCTACGACATGAGGACCTGCTTCGTCAGGGACGGGGTGCTCTGGTCGGCGGAGTCCCCCGCCAGCATGAATCCCACCATGCCCGCCGCCGGGTCCAATGTCCTGACCCTCTACCCCGCCCGCGCGGGGGAGGACGACCGGCCGGTTCTGACCCTGGCCACCATGCGCTCGGACAACGGCCTTACCCAGATGGTGACGAGATTCAACCGCCTGAGCGCGGATTACCGCATCCAGGTGCGGGACTACACCGCCGACGACCCCTGGATCGACCATGCCCTGGAGAAGCTCAACTATGACATCATCGGCGGGGACATCCCGGACATGTTCCTGCTGGACAGCATGCCCCGCCACACCCTGGTCAAGCAGGGCCTGCTGGCGGACCTGAGCCCCTATCTGGCCGCCGACCCGGACATCACTGCGGACGATTATCTGATGAACGTCATCGACGCCAGCCGGGAGGACGGGCAGCTGCTGGGCCTGTTCGGCGCCTTCCAGATAGGCTCCCTGGCGGCTCTGCCGGGCCAGAGCGTCACGGTGGAGAACAACACCCTGGAAAACCTCTTCTCCCTGCAGACCCAGGACATGGACACCGCCGTACTGCAGTGCACCGACGGGGAGCAGGATACCCTGGCAGCCCTGCTGCTGGCCCAAAGCCCGGAGGACATCGTGGACCTGGCAAACGCCAGCTGCTCCTTCGACGGGGTGAAGTTCCGGGCCCTGGCGGAGATGCTCGCCGCCATGCCCGCGACGGAATACAACTACGACCTGGGCGCCTCCGGGGCCGAGGTCCCCTACCGGCTGTTCCAGGCGTATCTGATGCAGTACGGCGACATTGAATTTGACAACCTCAACGGCTGGGCCTACACCGGCGGCGAGGAGCCGCCCATCGACCAGCGGGGGAGCACCCTGGTGGGCTGGCCCACCAGCCAGGGCGGGATGTACGACGTGATGACCATCTACAATTTCGCCATCAGCTCCCGCAGCGCCTACCCGGACGGGTGCTGGGCCTTCATCCGGCAGATACTGACGGAGGACGCCTTCCAGCAGCGGATGCTGGAAAACGGCGAGGGCTTCTGCCTGAAACGCAGCGTGCTGGACGCCTGGGCGGACATGTGCGTGCAGTACGAAGCCGCCACCCGGGCCGACGTGGACACGGTCAACGCCATCTTCCAGAGCGACCGGCTGCGGGTGGACCACGGCGGGCTGATGGACCAGGTGTTCTCCATCGTGACGGAGGAGCTGGAGCCCTACTTTGACGGGACCATCGACCTGGACACGGCGGTGGCCGCTCTCCAGTCCCGTGTGAGCCTGTACCTTTCAGAAAACAGCTGATATGAAAAAGCCTGCCCATGACCGCATAGGCCGCCGGGCGCGGCGGACCTCGGCGCTGTTTTTGGCGCCCAGCTTTCTGGGGGTAAGCCTGTTCTTTTTCATCCCCTTCTGCGTGGTGGTGTACTACTCCCTGGTGGCCGACCCCATCAGCCGCCGGTTCGTGGGCCTGGCCAACTTCCAAAAGCTTCTGCGCAACGCCGCCTTCCTCCAGGCCGGGCGCAACACCCTGCTGTTTTCCGGCATAGCGGTGCCCCTGGCGGTGGCGCTGAGCCTGGCCCTGGCGGTGGCGCTGGACCGGAGCATCCCTCTGAAAAGCCAGCTGCGCAGCTTTTTCCTCAGCCCGCTGGTGGTACCGGCGGCGTCGGTGGTGCTCGTCTGGCAGGTGATATTCCACCGCAGCGGCGCGCTCAACAGCCTGATCGAGGCCCTGGGCGGGACCGGCGTGGACTGGCTCAAGTCCGGCTTCAGCCAGTTGGTGATCGTGGCGCTGTATCTGTGGAAGAACCTGGGCTACGACATGGTGCTGTTCATGGCCGCCCTGGCCGCCATCCCCAAAGAGCCCCTGGAAGCGGCCCAGATAGACGGCGCGTCCCCCACCGTGATATTCTTTCGGCTGAAATTGCGGTATCTGGCCCCCACCACGTTTTTCGTCACCATCATGAGCCTGGTCAACTCCTTCAAGGCGTTCCGGGAGATATATCTGCTCACCGGGGACTACCCCTTTGAGACGCTGTACATGCTCCAGCACTTTATGAACAACACCTTCCGGGCCCTGGACTACCAGAAGCTGTCCGCTGCGGCGGTGGTGATGTTCCTGGCCATCACGGCCGTGATAGGGCTGCTGTTCTGGCTGGAGGGCCGGCTGGGAAAGGACCTGGAGCAATGAGGCGGCGGATCGGACTGGCCCTGCTGACGGTGTGGCTGACGGCCTTTGCGGCGCTGTTTTTGCTGCCCACGGTGCTGACGGTCACCAACTCCTTCATGTCCACAGAGGAGATCAGCGCCGGCTACGGGGTGGTATACGCCTCCGCGCCCGGCTCCGGCAGCGGGTATATGGCCCAGCAGGTGCACCTGAAGTTCATCCCGGACATGGTGTCCCTGCGCCAGTACGCCGCCATCCTGCTGGAGAGCCCGGAGTATCTGCTGAAGTTCTGGAACTCGGTGATACTGGCCGTGCCCATCGTGGCCGGGCAGGTGACCGTGGCGGCGCTGGCGGCTTACGGCTTCACCGTTTACCGGGGCCGGGGCCGGGAGCTGCTGTTCTTCTCCTACATCATTTTGATGCTCATGCCCTACCAGGTGACGCTGGTGCCCAACTACCTGGTGGCCAAATTTCTGGGCATGCTGGACACCCGCCGGGCGGTGGTCCTGCCGGGGATATTCACGCCCTTTTCGGTGTTCCTGCTGACCAAGACCATGCGCCGCATCCCCAAAGAGATACGGGAGGCGGCCAGCCTGGACGGCGCGGGGCCGTGGCGCATCTTCACAAGGGTGTATCTGCCCCAGTGCCGCAGCGCGCTTTACTCGGTGGTGATATTGGTGTTCATCGACAACTGGAACATGGTGGAGCAGGTGCTGGTCCTGCTCACCGACGCGGACGAGCAGCCGCTGAGCGTATTTCTCAGCCAGATCAACGCCGGCGAGATCGGCCTGGCCTTTGCCGCCGCAGCCGTATACATGATACCGCCTGTCCTGCTGTTCCTCCACGGGGAAGGGTACCTGGTGGAGGGCATCGCGGACCAGGGCAGCTTAAAGGGGTGAGGATATGAAACACGCAGTGCAGCCGGAGAAAAAGCGCCGGCCGTGGGTAAAGAACGCCGCCATCGTGTTTTTATCGGTGATGCTGGTGCTCACGTTCTTTTCCCGTACCATCATGAACGTCTCCCTGCCGGAGGTGACGGGCCAGTACCTGAGCGGCGGGACCATCTCCCGGGCGGTGACCGGCTCGGGCACGGTGACGGCGAACCTGGCCTACAACGTGCAGCTGGCCGAGACCCGCACCGTCACCGACGTGAAGATCGCCGCCGGGGACACGGTCGAGCCGGGCCAGGTACTGTTCACCCTGGAGCCGGCGGAGAGCGAGGAGCTCAAAACGGCCGAGGAGACCCTGGACCAGATGGAGTACGACTACGGCGTGGCCCTCATCCAGGCGGTGGACCCGGACTACGCCTCGGAGAACTCCCAGATCGGCGCCATCCAGAGCCAGCTGAACGCCGCCATCCAGGCCCGGGACAAGGCCGCCGGCCAGCAGCAGAGCTACGACGCCGCCCGCGCCGCCGTCACCTCCGCCCAGCAGACGGTCAGCTCCCTGCAAAACGAGATAGCCTCCCTGCAGGCGAAGCTGGCCCTGACCGGCTCCGGGGACGCCACCCTGACAGGGCTGCGGGCCAGCCTCGCCCAGGCCCAGAACGTGCAGGCCAGCGCTGCAGCGGACCTGGCCGGCAAGGAGGCGGCGGTCACCGCCGCCCAGGGCGGGATGCCCGTGGACGTGGCCGCCGCTCAGGCCGCGCTGGACCAGGCCCAGGCGGAGCTGACCCGGCTGACCCAGGTGCGGGACTCCCTGGAGGGCAACGAGGAGCTGAAGACCGCCGCCGAGGCCGACGTGACGGCCCAGCAGGCGGTGGTGGCTGCGGCCCAGAGCGCCCTGGCGGAAGCCCAGGCACAGGCCCAGGCGGCCCAGGCCGCGCTGACCGACGCCAAGAACCAGCGGGACGCGGCCCAGCAGGTGCTGACCAGCGCCCAGCAGGCCGTCCAGGCCGCCCAGCAGGCGGTGGACGACCGCATCACGGAGCTGACCGACCCCACGCTCAGCCAGCAGCTGGCGGAAAAGCAGGCGGCGCTCATCCCCGCCCAGGCCAAGCTCAGCGAGGCCCAGGCCAGTCTCGGCAACGCCGAGCCCGGCGGCTACGAGGCGGCCTGCGACACGGTCCGCTCCCTCCAGGCCCAGCTGTCCCAGGCCGCCGCCGCGCTGGCCGAGCAGCAGCGGGCCGACGGGGTGACGGCGGAGACGGCCGCCTTCGATCTGCAGTCCAAGGCCGACCACATCGACCAGCAGAAGGCCCTGGTGGAGAAGCTGCGCGCCGACGGCTCCGTCAACGAGATCGCCGCCCAGTACGGCGGCACCGTGGCCTCCGTATCCTCCGTGGCCGGGGACGTCGTGGGCCCCGGCGTGACCATGGCCACCATCCACGTGGAGGGCAAGGAGTACACCCTGACCATGCCCGTCACCGCCGAGCAGGCCAGCCAGCTTTCCGTGGGCGACCAGGCGAGGACGGCGGACTACTTCTATTTCGGCGGCGTGCAGGCCACCCTCTCCGCCATCCGCTCCGACCCGGACGCGCCGGGGCAGAACAAGCTGCTGGAGTTCACCGTCAGCGGCGACGTGACGGACGGTCAGAACCTGTCCCTTGCCATCGACCTGGGCAGCCAGAGCTACCCGCTGGTGGCCCCCAAGAGCGCCATCCGTTCCGACGCGGACGGAGAATTCATCCTGGCCGCGGCGGCGGAGAGCTCCCCCCTGGGCAGCCGGTACGTGGTGCGGCGGGTGCCGGTGACGGTGATGGACTCGGACGAGTACAACGCCGCCATCCAGACCGCCGACGGCGGCAATAACTATTACGTGGTCACCACCTCCACCGCGCCTCTGGCGGCCGGGGACCAGGTGCGCCTGGCGGACCAATGAGGGCGGCGCTGAGACGCCCCGGCCTGTGGCTGGCGGCGGTGAGCGCGGCTGTGTGCGCCGTATCCGCGCTGCTGTGGTCCCTGGCCGGCCGGGGCCTGCCGGACCAGACGGCGGCCCAGCGCTGGCAGCAGCAGGTCCCCTTCTCCCAGGTGAGCGTGTTTTTCAGCACGGACGCCGGCATGGACCAGGCGGGCGTGCTGGCCATGCGCGGCCAGATAGACAAGGTCCTGGCCCAGGCCGATCTGACCGGTCCCGCCTGGACGGACGCCTGGAGCGCCGAGGGCGCGTGCACCGCCTCCGCCGGGACCAACAGCCGCCCGGCCCGGGCCATATGCACCGGCGGGGACTTCTTCACCTTCCACCCTCTGTCCATGGCGTCCGGCTGGTACTACACGGAAAAGGAGCTTTCCGACGCGCTGGTGGTGCTGGACGAGCCTCTTGCCTGGCAGCTGTTCGGCTCGGCGGATGTGGCGGGCATGGCGGTGCGGATAGACGGCTGGCCATGCACCGTGGCGGGGGTGGCCGAGACGCCCCGGCAGGCGGACGAGAGCGCCGCCTACGGCGGCGAGGGGACCGTGTACATGTCTTACAGCCTGGCCGCACGGCTGTGGCGGGACGTGCCCGTCACCTGCTACGAGGCGCTGCTGCCGGAGGCGGTGGGCGGCTTTGCCCTGCAGACCATCACCGGGGCGGTCACCGTGCCGGAGGAGCAGCGGCAGATCGCGCGGAACACCGGCCGGTTCTCCCTGGTCCAGAGCCTGGCGGGCCTGGGCCAGCTGCCCCTGCAGGTGCAGCGGACGGACCGGGTCTGCTTCCCTTACTGGGAGAACGCCGCCCGCGCCGCCCAGACACGGGCCTCGCTCTTCGCCGGTCTGGCGGCGGCCGGGGCCCTGTGGCCCTGCCTGTACGGCGGCTTCCGGGCCATACGAGGTTCCGCTGCCGGTCTGCGCCGGCTGAAAAAAACGATATTGCGCAAAAGGGGATAAGCAGTAACAGACCTGTCCCCTCCCGTATAGAATGGTGTGAGACGAAACAGTCTCGAAAAACCATTATCCGAGAGGGGCATATAAATGAAAACCGGACGAAAAAAGGCCGCGCTCTTCGCCGGCCTTTTCTTGTGTCTTCTTTTGATACTGCCGCCCGTCCCGGCGCGGGCGGCGTCCGCCGTGACGGTCATCCGCACGGCGGAGGACCTGGCCGCCTTCTCCCAGGCGGTGGGCGCGGGCGAGACCTACGCCGGCCGGACCGTGACTCTTGCCGCCGACATCGACATGACCGGCCGGGACTTCACCGCCGTGGGCGTCTGGGCCGGGGACGATTACAGCCGCGTGTTCCAGGGCGTCTTCGACGGGGACGGCCACGCCGTCACGGGCCTGACCGTCACGGCGGCCCCCGGCAGCACCGCCATGGGCTTCTTCTCCGGGCTGTACAACGCCACAGTAAAAAACCTGACCCTGACCGTGACCGTGGCCGCCAACGGCGCGCAGGCCGCCGGCGGGCTGGCGGGCAGGACGGTGAACGCCGGCCTGAGCCGGGTGTCGGCGGACGTGTACGTGACGGCCGCCGCCTGGCCCGCGCCGGATAATGGGTGCTTGGCCTCCGGCGGGCTCGTCGGCCTGGCGGATGGGCGCACGGCCATGGACCGGTGCGCTGTGCGCGGCCACGTGGGAGCCGCCGGGTCCTTTGCCGGCAGCGTGTACGCCGGCGGGCTCGTCGGCTGTCTTCGCAGCGGCGGCTCGGACGGAGCCGTCACCAACTGCTATTCCACCGCAGGCATGTACGTCAACGACAGGGGCGTGTACGTGGGCGGCCTGCTGGGCGGGGCCCTGGCCGACGGGGGCTACACCGTGATACAAAACTGCTACGGCGCGGCCGGCATGCTCATCTCCGGGGACGACCTGGGCGGGGGCTTTGCCGGCGCGGCGGACGGCAGCCTTCTGGTGCAGAACGTGTGGTATGACGCGGACCTGGCCGCCGATCTGCCCAACGGAGGCAACGCGCCCCTGGCGGGGCTGACCGGCGCGCCCACAGCTCAAATGCAGAGCCGGAGCTTTCCCGATGTGCTGGGGGACGCCTTCGCCCTGGACAGCCGGGGCGAGAACGGCGGCTATCCCATCCTGGCCTATGAGGTCCCGGCGGAGCCCACCGCCGCGCCCACGGATACGCCCACGCCCACCCAGACGCCCCCGGCCCCCACCGGGGAGCCCTTCCCCACCCAGGGACCGGCCCCCACAGGCGTACCGGCGCCCACCGCGCCGCCCGTGGTCCCCACCTCGCCGCCCTTTCCCTCCGCGCCGCCCATGCCGACGCGGCCGCCGGTGACCAGTCCGCCCATCCCCGCGCCCACTGCAGAGCCTTACGGCCCCCGGACCGGAGACGACACGGCCATCCTCCCCTGGCTGGCCCTGCTGGGCCTTGGCGGCACGGCTCTGGCCTGGCTCGTCCGCCGGCACATGCCGTAAAAAACAGAGGACCTGCCCCATGGCAGGTCCTCTTTGTATTTGTCGTTTTTCAGAACTCCGCGTTGCCCACGGTGCGGGGGTGCAGCTCCACGTCTCGGATGTTGCTGATGCCGGTCAGGTACATCACCATCCGCTCGAAGCCCAGGCCGAAGCCCGCGTGCCGGCAGGAGCCGTAGCGCCGTAGGTCCAGGTACCACCAGTAGTCGGCCTCCTTCAGCCCCAGCTCCGCCATCCGGGCGGTGAGCATGTCCAGCCGCTCCTCGCGCTGGCTGCCGCCGATGATCTCCCCGATGCCCGGCACCAGGCAGTCCGCCGCAGCCACGGTCTTGCCGTCGTCGTTCAGGCGCATGTAGAACGCCTTGATCTCTTTGGGGTAGTCCGTGACGAACAGGGGCTTTTTGTATATCTGCTCGGTCAGATACCGCTCGTGCTCGGTCTGCAGGTCCATGCCCCACTCCACCGGGTATTTGAATTCCGCCCCGGACTTTTTCAGCAGCTCCACCGCCTCGGTGTAGCTCACCCGGCCAAAGTCGCTGCCGGCCACGTGGCGCAGCCGGTCGATGAGGCCCTTGTCCACGAAGCTGTTGAAGAACTCCAGCTCCTGGGGGCACTTTTCCAGCACGGTGGTGATGATGTACTTCACCATCGCCTCCATGCACTCCAGGTCCCCCTCCAGATCGCAGAAGGCCATCTCCGGCTCGATCATCCAGAACTCGGCGGCGTGGCGCTGGGTGTTGGAGTTCTCCGCCCGGAAGGTGGGGCCGAAGGTGTACACGTCCCCGAAGGCCATGGCGAAGTTCTCCGCGTTCAGCTGGCCGGACACGGTCAGGTTGGTGGGCTTGCCGAAGAAGTCCTTGGTGTAGTCCACGGTCCCGTCCTCGTTCCGGGGCGGATCGCTGATGTCCAGGGTGGTCACCTGGAACATCTCCCCGGCGCCCTCGCAGTCGGAGCCGGTGATGATGGGGGTGTGCACGTACACGAACCCCCGGCCCTGGAAGAACTCGTGCACCGCCTGGGCCGCCACGGACCGGACCCGGAACGCCGCAGAGAACAGGTTGGTCCGGGGCCGCAGATGCTGTATGGTGCGCAGATACTCTACCGTGTGGCGCTTTTTCTGCAGGGGGTAGTCCGGCGCGGACACGCCCTCCACGGCGATGGATTTAGCCTTGATCTCGAAGGGCTGCTTGGCCTGGGGCGTGAGCACCAGCGTGCCGGTCACGATCAGGGCCGAGCCCACGTTCAGCCGGGCGATCTCGTCGTAATTGTCCAAAACAGCCCGCTCGAACACGATCTGCACGCCCTTGAAGGAGCTGCCGTCGTTCAGGTCGATGAAGCCGAAATTTTTCTGGTCCCGGATGGTCCGCGCCCAGCCGCAGACGGTGATGGTCTGGTCGGCAAAGGCGGACGCGTCGCGCCAAAGCTGGACGATCTTCGTTCTGGTCATGGTGCTTGCCTCCCACGCTCAATATGCCGTTATTATACACACATCGTTCCCGATTTTCAATAACGAGCGCCCCGCCGGCGGCCGATGCTGCCAAATTTCGGCTGTTTGCATAGGTTTGAGACTTTTGCGGATAATAAATCCTGTCCGACAAAAAGATGACAGGAGGATAAAGATGAAAGCAACAGGGATCGTGCGGCGCATCGACGATTTGGGCCGCGTGGTCATCCCCAAGGAGATCCGCCGCACCATGCGCATCCGCGAGGGCGACCCGCTGGAGATCTATACGGAGAAGGACGGGGAGGTCATCTTCAAGAAATACTCCCCCATGGGCGAGCTGAGCTCCTTCGCCGAGCAGATATGCGAATCCATGTACAAGACGGCGGACTATACCGCCGCAGTATGCGACCGGGACAGCGTCATCGCCGCCGCCGGCGCTGGCCGTAAGGAGATACTGGACCGGCACATCAGCGCCGAGTTGGAGCAGGTCATGGAGGACCGCCGGGCGTTCCGCGCCGAGCCCGGCGGCCGGAGAGTGCCCGTCACCGACGGCGAGGGCGCCCCCGGCGCGGCGGTGGCCGTGCCCATCCTCTCGGAGGGAGACGTGCTGGGCTGCGTTGTATTTCTGGAGCGGCCGGACGGCGTGAAGGCCGGAGACACGGAGCTGAAGCTGGCCGCCGCTGTCAGCGGCTTTCTCGGCAAGCAGATGGAGTCATGAAAAACACCCTGCCTCGGCAGGGTGTTTTTTCTCGAGCAGAAACCGGCGGGTCTTCCAGCCCGCCTTCGCTGCTGGAGGCATGCCTCTCACTCCGTCCAGCTATAGTCCGGCAGCTCCGCGTCCAGCGCGGCGCGCAGCTCGGCCTGCCTGGCGGCGCACTTCTGATAATTCCTTCTCAGGTTGGATTCGCCCTTTTGTATCCGCTTATAAAACAGCACCTCCGCATCCTGGTACATCGCCAGCGCCGTCAAAAGGTCCTTTTCCGTCCCGATGCCGTAGTAAAGGCAGTCCGCGTTGCGCAGCAGTATATCCGCGCCGCATATATCCTGGGCCGTGTCCGTGAGTCCTGCCAGACAGTGCCGATAGATGCGGTATGCCTCTCGCTCGTTTTTTTCTACATAGAGGCCGTACCGGTACATGTCCCCGATCTTATACAGGGACGTCAGCCAGCCCTCGAAGGCGCAGAGCGCGAACCAGTGGAACGCCTTTTCGTAATCCTTTTCTCCATCCCGGCCGTAATAATAGCAGTAGCCCAGGTTCTCCGCCGCCTGCCGCTGGCCTCCCTCGGCAGCGATGGTGTACAGCTGCATGGCCTTGCGGTAGTTCTGCTCTCCGATGCGGCCGGTATAGTAGAGCGCGCCCAGCGTACAGGCGGCGTCGGCGTTGCCGGCCGCTATCTGCTGCTCATAAAACGACCGCACCAGCTCCGCGACTGCCGGGTAAAGCGGTTTTGCGGCATCCGCCTTTGTCAGGTCGTCTATGATGGCGTCCGCTTCCCACAACAGCTCCCCCGTTTCATAGTCAGCGGCACATTCGATGCGCTCCGCCGTCTCCGGATAAGTCTCGCTGTCCAGCGTTTTTCGGAAAGAGGCCAGCATCGCGTAAACAGTCTTGTCTGTCATTTTTATCCTCCTATCATTTTATATATATCTTCTCCCGTCGATCGTCCTGACGTCTACATTTTATGGCGCCCGCTGTCCAATAAACCGCACAGCAATAGCCCCGGGCCATGGAACATTGTCCGGGGCCTTTTCCGCTCCTCATCTACCGAGATACAGCAGCATCCCGCGTTATCATACGTTCTATTGTTTTATTATTGCCTCTCACTCATCAGGCACCAGGGGCATCTCTGCATAGTCATTCTCCTTATCCGGCCCTCATGCCGGAGTACTCTATGTCCACAGCAACGCCGAACATATCCTCCACCTGGCCGGCCAGGACGATCTCTGCCGCCAGGCCGGGCACAGCCGCCAGCTGTTCCGCCATGTACCGGGCCGCCTCCTCATGCCGGGCGCCCGAGATGACATACACGCCGTCCCTAGCCCCGATCCGGCGCAGGGGCAGACGCGTCACCTGGTCCGGTCCGGCCTTCGCCCGCAGCGCGTCCCGCCAAACCTCACGATAGCTTCTCAATATGATGCTCATCCGTCGTTCTCCTTCCTATTTTACTGCAAAGCCGTGTCGTCTTCAGTCCTCGTCGTTCCATAAAAGGTCATAGAACATCATCTCCCCGATGCTGAAGGGGCGGTCCCGCTCGGCCCTTTTCATCTTTCTGTACGTCGCGCCGTCCACCGTGATGGTGCGCTCCTCGAAGACCTTTTTCTTGCCGAACAGGCCATATTTCTCCACCTGGACCAGCGCTCTGACCTTGTGTTTCATAAAAACACCTCCCAGCATGCTCATAATGCCAGAATCGCTGTCCCATAAAACTGCCAGCAACAGCAACAGCCCCATCGCAGCGATGGGGCTGTTGTCTGCTCTTTATGGAGCATCTTATTTGAAATATGCCGCGATCTGGCGCATCCGGGCCGACTGCTCCACATGGAAGGGGCAGCGGCCGTCACAGTGCCCGCAGCCAACGCAGTCTGCGGCGGTCTTGGCGAGGGTATGATAGTGCTCCGCCGCCAGGGGATCCCCTGCCTTGGCCAAGTCATAATACTTATTGATGAGGCCCACATTGAGGCCCGCCGGACAGGGCGCGCAGTGGTTGCAGTACACGCACCGGCCCCTGGACTCCTCCGGGGCAAGGCTGGCGATGACGGAATAATCCCGCTCCTCGTCGGACGCCTCCAGATAAGCGAGGTTCCGCTTCAACTCCTCCACATTGGCCGCACCGGGCAGCACCGTCAGCACGCCGGGCTTATCCAGGGCGTACTGGATGCACTGGGCCGGGGTCAGAGCCCGCTTGAAGGGAGACTGCTTCGCGTCCAGGAGCTGCCCCGCGTTAAAGGGCTTCATCACCGCGATACCCACGCCCTCCGCCTCGCACCGGCGGTAGAGGGCCTGCCGCTCCCCGTCGGAGCCGATGGCGTACTCCCCCTGGCCGTAGTCGTACATGGGGTTGATGGAGAACATGAGCATGTCCATGATGCCCTTGTCCAGCATGCAGTGGACCGTATCCGGGTTGTGGGAGGACAGGCCGATGTGCCGCACCACGCCCTGCTCCTTCATGTCCAGCACATATTGCAGCGCCCCGCTCTTTTCGTATGCCTCCACATCTGTCCGCTCGTCCAGGCAGTGGATGAAGCCGAAGTCGATAGTGTCCGTCTTCAGATTGTCCAGCTGCCATCCGATGGAGCGCTTGATGGCCTCCAGGTCGGTGGTCCAGCCGTACTCCCCGGTGGTGTAGTTGGCGCCGAAGTGGATCTGCAGGTATACGTCTTTCCGGCAGTCGGCCAGGGCCTTCCCGTAGGCCGGGAAGCAAAATGCGTGGCCCGCCGCCAGGTCGAAGTAGTTCACGCCCAGCTCCACCGCCGTGCGCACTGTCTTGATGATGTCCCGCTCCTTCTGCTGGCCCACCACCGCCGAGCCCATGCCGATGACGCCGATCTTCTCCCCGCCGTGGGGCAGTGTGCGATATTGCATAAGTGCCTCCTTTAGCTGACTAAGTATCTAATTCCAATCGCCCGTTCTTTTTCTGCCACTCCCTATATTCATCAACATCATCTTTGACAAGCTTTAGAGCCGCAGCTATAACGGCAGCATCATCAGTAAGGCCAAGAACAGGAATGGAATCCGGAATTAGATCAAGGGGCTTAAAAAGTATATCAGCGCACCTACAATAGCAAGGATGCTTCCAATTGGAATATCAGTATATTCCTTTTTCGCATAAGAGCGGACCAAGGAAATCAGTGTGGGAACGGATGACAAATCAGTACCAACAACCGGTATCTTTTGCAATTTCCGCTCCAATCTCTCCAAAAATCTCTCAAGTTTATCTTGATCTTTGAGAAGTTCCTCCGCTTTTGATGAATTCTTGTTGAGTTCGTTCTCTATGACTTCGTCTGGAATTTTGGACATCTGTTCACCCTCCGTTCATTGAAACTAGAAACATATTATCACGAATCAAGCAGAAGAACAATTACCACTTTCTTTGGCATACACAAAATCCCCGGTCAACCTCTCGTCTGACCGGGGACTCGTTCAGATAACAGGTTCACCTAGATGTCTTTCCACCGATGTCATTTGTTCATCTTCAAAAGATCAGCCAGGACCATCAGCGGGAACACGATAATACACACGAGCCACATTTCTTTTCACCTCCGCTGTGCTCTATCATCTATATTGAACCGCACACCCTGTCCCATAAGCCGGACAGCAAAACAGGGCCGGAGATCTCTCCCGCCCTGTTTTGTTCCTCGTCAAAGGGAAAGCATCCTACGCTCCCTCATCCACCTTGTCCAAAGCAGACCTGAGCCAAGTTATCCTTCTCTCCACACAGGTCTTCAGCAGATCGCTCTTTGTCGCCGTTTCAAATCCGTGACACGCGCCCTTCACCTCATGGTATTCAGCCGGTATCCCCTGCTCTCTCAGCTTTTGGCACAGCAGCACGCCCTCGTCACGGAGCGCGTCAAACTGCGCCACCTCTATGTACGTCGGCGGAAACTGTGCAAAGGACGCCGCCTCCAATGGAGAGGCATACTCGATTCTTTCCGGCTGGCGCTGTCCAAGGTAAGCATCCCACATCATTTTGGTCAGCTTCGCGTCAAACACCGGCGCGTCAACATATTTCTGCATGGAATCGGTCTCCATCCGCCTGTCCGTGACCGGATAGACCAGAAGCTCGGCATCCGGCATACGCAGGCCCCGGTCCCTTGCCATAAGGGTCACGGCCAGGGCAAGAGCGCCGCCGGCGCTGTCTCCGGCGACGATAATAGGAGCGCTTCCAGCCTGCTCCAGCGCCCATTCGTATGTGCAATAGCAATCCTCCGCCGGGACAGGAAAGGGATGCTCCGGCGCCAGACGGTAGTCGGTATAGATGACCCTGCACGGTAGTTTTGAGGCATACAGCTTTGCCATTCTGTGATGGGCAAAGGATGCTTTCAGCACAAAACCTCCGCCGTGATACAGCACCATGCAGGGCAGCTGCCCCGTGTGATGGACGGGCTCAATGACCAAAGTGTCAAGGCTCGCGCCGCCATGCCCCGGCGTCTTATGCCGGGTAACGATGACGGCGTCGTCCGACCGGCATTTGGAAAAGCCGATGATCTTGTTCATCAGGGGCAAAAGCGCCGGGGCATTCGGCATTTTGAGCCTTGCTATCCCCGCCAGATCCGGGTCTATATCGTATTTAGACACAGCATCACCTCCCACCGACAAAGCTGAATTTTGTGCTTGGTCATACATTTTCTTTGACAATGAGGAAATGGAAAACCCCAAAAACCAATGAGGCAGCGGCTAAAACAGGATGACGAAGTAAAATACCGTTCAGCAAGAACAAAACGGCAGGAACAAATGCCAGCCCATAGAGAACGAACACGCCGCCATTCGCTTTTTTGACCCAGAGAAAACTATAGATCACCAGAAACAGTATCGTTGAGCATATCCAAACGAGCATCTCTGTTACAGAGCCAAAACCAAATTTCCAACCTCTTGTGAACATAGGAAGGATCATAAGGGCCATACACCCGTATCTTCCTATTTGCTCAAAGATATTGACGATCAAATGCTTACTGTTAAAACTATCAGACAGTCCTTTCCGGGCAGCGATCACATTGATCAATATAAGCCACACTACCGCCGTCATGTTGATCCAGTTTATCCAATTGAAACGCATAATTCTCCCCTGATAAAATCCCGATCTGCAGACTTCCCACTGCTGCCTATGCCCGCTTCACCAGCGAGACCCCCATCTCATACGCCCTCTTGCATTCCTGGGGAAATACGGTCTCGTGCCGGGTCTGTTTTGCCTCGGCATCAAACATCGTCCAGGGCCAGTCCGTCTTGCTGTAATCCTTCAGCTGCAGGGTCTCTCCGCTGACAAAAACCTCCGCAGGGCCGACGAACCGGCTCAAAGACTGCTGATAGTTTTGCAGCAGGTCCTGATACACATCGTCCGGCGCGTTGCTGGTCATGATCAGTAGCACGGGGATGGGATGCTCATTACAGCAGGGTCTCTCCATGTTATATGTGAGGTTCTGGAAGATCAGCCGTTCATAAAGAGCGCGAAACGCTGCGGTCAGCTCACTGAGATAATTGGGCGAGCCGAGGATAAGGCCATCCGCCCCGCAGATTGCATCAAGAACGGGAGTCAGTCCGTCTCTGCATACGCAGCGGCCCTTGTTTTTTTCTTTCTTGCATCCAAAACAGGAGATACAGCCGGTGTACTTTTCGAGCCGGTACAGGTCAAACTTCTCCACCTTCGCGCCGGCAGACTCCGCGCCCTTTGCCGCTTCCGTGATGAGCGTATCCGTATTCCAGCCTTTCCTCGGCCCGGCATTTACCGCTATGATCTTCTTCGTCATATCCCGTCCCTCCGTCATATCATTACCTATCTCCCCGATAAATGGGATTTCACAGCGCCTTCTTTGGACAGCTCTTCACACACTCCAGGCAGAGGATACACTCCGTTCCATTTTCTCTCTTTCTGGAATTATCCGTTATATCTACCTCCATAGGGCACACCCGCTTACACTTCCCGCAGGAGATACATTTGCTCTTGTCGCAGGTTATCCGCAGCAGGGAATAATAACTCATAGGCTTCAGGAACACCGTGACCGGGCAGATGTATTTGCAGAACGCGCGGTTGTCCTGGAAAGTAACTGCGAGTGCTATGCCAACGATGTAGTAGAGCAGGTTTCCGATGATAAACGACCAGAACATGATCCGTTCCATATTGCCAGCATGCGCCAGAAACAGGGCCGCCACAAAAATCAGGGACAGAGCAAATGTGATATAACGTATCCAGCCCAGCTTTTTTCGGGGCTGTTTTGGCTGCTTATAGGGCAGAAAGTCCAGTACCATCGCCGTCCAGCAGGCATAACCACACCAGCCCCGTCCAAATAGCAGAGGGCCAAATATTTTTGCCACAGCGTAATGTATCGTCGCTGCTTCAAAAACGCCTGTGAAAAGATAGTACCAAAACCCCTCTATCTGCATATTCTCATTGCATATCAGGCCGAGATAAACCAGCATATAGCATCCGACCAGCAGCTGTGTTACCCGACGGGCGTATTTGTATTCCCGTATGTACAGAAAAACCCCAAGAGCGACCGAGATGCCAATATAGCTGAAATTAAGCAGATAAAACAAATTATCTTTCGTCAGCCAAAGTGAGATGGCTACTGTTTCAAATATTGCCAGCATGATTGCCGGCAGAATATACTTTTTCATTATCCTACGCCTTTACAAATCCTTCTTTGCCGCCAAGGAGACGCAGACTGTCAGCGGACCAGCATGGACAGCTTTTTTCCCAAAAAGACGCCCGCCAGGCAGCAGGCCACGCTCAGGAATATATAGACGCTCCCCGCCAGCCAGGCCTTGCTTTCAAAGAGCGTGAACGCCTCCAGCGAAAAGGTGGAAAAGGTCGTGAAGCCTCCGCACACGCCGGTCTTCCAAAACAGGACCGTATTCGGCGACACATCACCGTTATCCCCGGCGATGCCCGCGATAAAGCCTATCAGCGCCGCGCCCAGGATATTGACGAGCAGCGTCAGGATGGGAAAGCCCGTCCTGACCGGTAAAAGGCTTATGGCATATCGCCCCATAGCACCCGCTGCTCCGCCCAGCGCGACAAATATAAACCCCATGCTATCCTCCTCCGTCCTGCAGTCAGCTTCTCACCCGTCATTTCGGTATAATGACTGGCGTCATTATACCCCTGCACCCGCTAAAACACAAGGACGCGGCATGCCGCCCCGAACCACGTTCTTCCCTTGCGCTCCTATGCGCGCCGGGGTATAATGTATGACAGCCGGGATATTATCGGCCACGCCGGAACGGGAATGACAAGGAGGGGATGGCGGTTGACAGAGTTTCTTGTGCGCACCTTCGTGCGCGGCTATGAGGACACCCAGAGCCCCGAGGTGCGCACCAGGTACGGGACGCTGGCCAGCGTCGTGGGCATCGTATGCAACGCGCTCCTGTTCGCGGTGAAGATGACCATTGGGCTCGTGATGGGGAGCATCGCCGTGGTGGCGGACGCCTTCAACAACCTCTCCGACGCCGCCTCCAGCGTCATCGGCTTGGCCGGCATCAAGCTGGCGGAAAAGCCTGCCACCCGCAAGCATCCCTTCGGCTATGGCCGGATGGA
>CANPXW010000038.1 GCA_947587025.1 uncultured Oscillospiraceae bacterium | reverse complement strand
GGACGGCCCGGACAATGGGCTGACCGTAGACCGGGCGCAGGAGCTGGGCGAGCGGTTTTGCCGGGAGCATTTCCCCGAACATCAGGCGCTTGTCTGCACCCACCCGGACGGCCACAACCACAGCGGAAACATCCATGTCCACATCGTCATCAACAGCCTGCGGATAGAGGAAGTGCCGCTCCTGCCCTACATGGACAGGCCAGCCGACACGAAATCCGGGATGAAACACCGCTGCACCGACGCCGCTATGAACTACTTCCGCGCCGAGGTCATGGAGATGTGGCAAGCGCCATGGCGATCCAGTCTCCCCGGCCGATCTTCGGCGGGAAGATATAGTCCGGTCGTTCCATGATGCTCAGGCGGTTTTTCGTCTCCTCCTCGATCATCTTTTCTATATCCGTTTTTGCCATATCCCTCTCCTCCGTTATTGATACATGCTCAGCGCACGCTTAGAGTACGACTTGGTGAATTTGTACCAGATATACAGGTACTCCCCCACCGCCTTGCCCATCTGCTCCTGGTAGATCGCCCACAGGAACCAGTAAAACGAGGCGATCGCCACATAGGCGATATAGTGTCTCTGCTGCTCATAGGTCGGCTGACGCTGAAAATACCGCGCCAGGACGGCGTCCGCCTCGTCCATCGTGTAATCGGAACAGGCGATGAACGTCCCCATATCGCTGGCGGGGTCGGCCATGCCGGAGTACTCCCAGTCGATAAGGCTCATATGGCCGTTTTCATCCAGCAGGAAGTTGGGCGCGTAGCAGTCGTTGTGGCAGATGCATTCCGGCATCCCGTCCTGCTCGACCAGCTCATGCAGCCGCCGCATATCCGCGCACATCTGCTGCATATCTGAAAAATCGCTGCGTCCCTGGGTCTCCAGGCCCCTCTGGAAATTGAGTATCTCGCCCCATATATCGAACCGGTACGGCGTCGTCTGGCCGCTGTTGTGCAGCGCGCGTATCAGATCCAGCGCCTTGCCCACCTGCTCGTCGTCGTGATAGTCCAGGGTCCTGGCGTTGCGCACGTAGTGCGAGATTTTCCAGCCCTTCTGCTCGTCGATGTGGATGAACGTCTCATCCAGGCCCAGCCGCTTGGCTATCTGCATGGACGCAGCCTCGCTGGCGCGGTTGATGTAGTTCTGCGTGCCCCGGCCGGGATGGCGGTAAACGTACTGCTTCCCCTGGCAGGAAAAGCGGAAGGACGTATTCGTCAGCCCCTCCTTGATGGGCGCGATGTCCGTGATGTCCTCGTCCCTGCAGCCCAGCACCGAGCCGATGTTCCGAAACACCTGGGAGTCGGCGTTGAGGATATAGCGGCTGTCGAACTGCCGCAGCTCGTCCAGGGAGTCGAATTCCATGATCTGGCCGGCGTCGTAATGCCGGGCGTACATCTCCAGCTCCGGCAGATGGCGGATATAGAGGTCCTCCCAAAGATGCATCTTCGTCTCCGGCGAGTCATACGCCGCCTGGAGCAGCTGCGCGAAGCGGCGGCTGAAGCTCCGGTCGAAATACGCGTGCCCCAGCATGTACCAGGAGGCGCTGCCGCCGATGGTGACGGACGTGATGCGCCCCTTTCTGTCGCAGTGGACGCAGTATTCATCCGTAGCGCCGGGGGAAAACACCGTCGCGTAGTACGCGCGGTACACGTATCGCTCGAACACATTGTCGGTAAAGTAGTTGTCAGAGGAGCAGATATACGTGTTGTCCAGCCTGTCCAGCACCATCATCAGCGTGGACGGATTGTTGTACCGGTAATAGTCGGGGTTGACCACGATGTCGACGTCAAAGCGCTCCGCCAGATACAGCATCTGCTCCTTCATGTACCCGACGACAACGGTTATATCCTCTATCCCCGCCTGCCGCAGCTGCTGTATCTGGCGCTCGATGAGCACCTCGCCCTTCACGCGCATCAGCGCCTTGGGCCTTTCATAGGACAGCGGCACGAATCTGCTGCTGATCCCGGCGGCCATGATGACGGCGTTGGTGACTTTATACGGCTCCAGGGCCACGACGCCCGCCTCAGTGATGGCGCCGCCGTCCAGAAGCTTCGCCCGTTCCAGCCCGTTCACCGTCTGGTTGATCTTGCCCAGCGAGCAGCCGCACAGCCGACTCAGCTCGCGCTGCGCCAGCCGCTCCCCGCCGGTATTTTTCCATGCCGCGTAAAGAACGTTGAACTCGTCCCTGCTCAGCATCGCATCCGCCCCCAAACCGAAGCTTTTGTTCATAAGATCGCGTTTTATGTCAGAAAATGAACATTTGTATTCTACCCCCCCCGGAGAATGAACTGTCAAGGCTTTTATAAAAAACAGCAAAAGCCCCGGACACACGGTCCGGGGCTTTTGCTGTATAGTCTCGCGTTTTCTTATTCGGCGGCCTCTTCGGTCTCGGCGTCCTCAACGGGCTCCTCGGTCTCCGCCTCGGCGTCCTCGCCCTCGGCAGCCTCCAGCTCCTCGACGGCGTACTTCACGGCCACGGCCGCGCCCTGATAGGTGTCGGTGATGAAGTCAGCGACCTCGTCGGACTGCAGCACCTCCAGCAGCGCCTGGATGGCCTCGTCCTCCTCGCTGCCTTCCTTGACGCACAGGATGTTGGCGTACTCGATCAGGCTCTCAGAGGGGTCCTCCTTGGCCAGAGCGCCCACCTCGTTCAGGCCGGCCTCGATGGCGTAGTTGCCGTTGATGACGGCCAGGTCCACGTCGGGCAGGATCTCGGGCAGCTGAGCGGCCTCGGCGTCCTTGATCTCATAGTCGTGGGGGTTATCCTCGATGTCATAGATGGTGACGGAAGCGGGGTCCGCATCCTCGGGCAGGGTGATCAGGCCCTCCTTCTGGAGCAGGAACAGGGCGCGGGCGCCGTTGGAGGCGTCGTTGGGGATGTAGATGGTAGCGCCGTCCTCCAGCTCGTCCAGAGAGGTGGTCTTGCCGCCATAGATGCCCAGAGGCTCATAGTGCACGGCGCCCAGGCTCACCAGGTGGGTACCGTTCTCCTCGTTGAAGGTGTCCATGTAGGGCTTATGCTGGAAGTAGTTGGCATCCAGATCGCCGCTCTCCACGGCCAGGTTGGGCTGCACATAGTCGGAATAGACCTTCACGTCCAGCTTGATGCCCTGCTCGGCCAGCAGCTCGGCGGCATACTCCAGGATCTCGGCGTGGGGCGCGGGGGACGCGCCGATGGTGATGGTGACTTCCTCGTCTGCCAGGGCGGAAGCGCCCAGGCTCAGGGCCAGCACGAGAGCCAGCGCGATAGCGATGATCTTCTTCATTTTGGGATTCTCCTTTTAAAATTATTTTTTTGATATGTTCACCGGATGCGTTTGTCGCTCCGTTTGGTGATGGTGTTTCCGGCGCTCTGAAATATCTGCACCAGGATGATCAGCAGCACGACCATGACCCACATGACCAGGTCCCGCCGGCGGTAATAGCCGTAGTTGATGGCGATGGCGCCCAATCCGCCGCCGCCCAGGATGCCCGCCATGGCCCCGTAGCCGAAGATGGTGATGAGGGCGACGAAAAAGTTGGACAGCAGCGCGGGCTTTGCCTCGGGGATCATGACCTTCCACACGATCTGCATGGGACTGGCGCCCATGGCCTGGGCCGCCTCGATCACCCCCTTGTCTACCTCCCGGATGGAGGTCTCTACCAGCCGCGCCACAAAGGGGAACGCGGCGATGGTCAGCGGTACGATGATGGCCTTGGTGCCTACGGACGTGCCCACGAAAAACCGGGACAGGGGCAGCACCACCACCAGCAGGATCAGAAACGGCACGCTGCGCAAAAGGTTGATGACGATGTTCAGCACCTGCATCACGGGGCTTGGCAGGGGCCGGATGCCCCGCTTGTCGCCGGTCACCAGCAGCACCCCCAGGGGCATGCCGATCAGGAAGGCCAGCAGCGTGGGCAGGATGGTCAGCGGTACGATCGTCTCGAAAATGGCCGTGAGCAGGTCGTTGTGGACGATGTCGCTCAGCAGCTGCACATTCTTCTCACTGAACAAGGTCCGTCACCTCCTCCGCCGTCACGCCGGGTATCTCTCGTAAGTATATCAGCGCCCGGGCCGCTTCCGTCTCGTCCTCGGGCAGGCCCAGCACCATGGTGCCGAAGCTCTTGTCCCCGATGGTGCGGGTGTCCGCGCTGATGATGTTCAGGCATATACCCTGCTGCGCCGCCAGGGTGGCGATGATGGGCTCGCCGGAGGTGGTCCCGTTGAAGGCCAGGCGCACCAGCCGGTTGGCCGGCAGCACGTGTATCTTCTCCCCGTTGGGCATGACCAGACGCCGGCCCGCCTCGGTCTTGGGGTTGGAGAATATCTCCGAGACGTCCCCCTGCTCCTGGATGACGCCGTGGTCAAGGATGGCCACACGGTCGCATATCTGCTCTACCACCCGCATCTCGTGGGTGATGACCACCACGGTCACGCCCATCTCCCGGTTGATCTTTTTCAGCAGCGCCAGGATGGACTGGGTAGTGGTGGGGTCCAGGGCGCTGGTGGCCTCGTCGCACAGCAGCACTTTGGGATCATCCGCCAGGGCCCGGGCGATGGCCACGCGCTGCTTCTGCCCGCCGGACAGCTGCACCGGGTAGGCGTCCGCCTTGTCGGGCAGACCCACGATCTCCAAAAGCTCCTTCGCCCGCTTCTCCCGCCAGTTCTTCTCGCCCCGCAGGCCGTTCAGCTCCAGGGGGAAGCAGATGTTCTGCAGCGCCGTGCGCTGCATCAGCAGATTGAACCCCTGGAAGATCATGCTCATGCCCCGGCGGGCCTTTCTCAGGTCCTTCTCCTTCAGCGCCGTCAGCTCCTGGCCGTTCACCGTGACCTTGCCGCTGGTGGGCCGTTCCAGAAGGTTTATGCACCGCACCAGGGTGCTCTTGCCCGCGCCGGACAGGCCGATGATGCCGAATATCTCGCCCTTTTGTATCTCCAGGTCGATGTCCTGCAGGGCCTCCACCTTGCCGTCGCCGGTACCGAAGGTCTTGCACAGATGCTCGATGCGGATGATCGTCTCGCCCATAACGTCCTCTCTCACAACAAAAATGTCGTCCCTGATATACATCAAGGACGACATAGAATATACGCCGTGGTACCACCTTGCTTCACATATGCCTCACGGCATATGCCTTTGAGGGTTCCATCAAACCCCTGCGCTGTCACGGGCGCCCCCGTCGCGGACTACCTATCGCCCACGCGGCTCCAAGACCATGTTCAGCGGACTCTCTGCACCCCTTCCCAGCTGCCGGGGCTCTCTGCGGCATAACCTTTCCGCTTACTCTTCTTTTCATTGCCTTTTGTGTGGTATTCAGTTGGATTATGGTCATTATAACGCCACTTTCCCGCCTTGTCAACCGGGCAAGGGGTCAAGAATCACACAGTAAACCGGCGTTATTTTTGTGGAAATTGCAAAAGAACGGGCCGAACAGACGTTTGCCGCGGACATGCGCGCCGGGCCTGCTGCCCCGCAGAGAGGCATACATGGCCACAAGATCATATACAACTGATGTACCAGAATCTCCTTATAATTCAATCAGGCCATCAATGTCAGCCTTTATAAACTGAATATCTCTTTTGCCGGAGTGGGCGCTCGGAAAACTATCTCTCACACAAAAACTATGCGGTACTGCTTCGGGTAAGCACATAATCTCTAAAACAGTCTTTTGGATCTCCTTAAAGTATTCCGACTGCATTTCGGTGTTCTTTCTTACGGTCGTATTAGCATCATTCTCCCATATGATATGCGCAACTAATTTATTTTGGTCTGCGGGATGCGTTTGTATCTCGCAAAGTTTGACTTTATCGGAGGTCAGAATTGCACGTTCAATATCGAAATTATATATTTTCTTGCCGTTGATTGCGGAATAGTCACTCTTTCTTCCTAACACGACCAGGCTGCCATCTTCATTCATATAGCCAATATCGCCAGTCTTGCTCCAGCGATCACCGTTTTTGTCTATGTAGAAAAACTCTGCTGTTGCCTCCGCATTATTATAATACTCAATCATTCCGATTTCTGTCTTCACCAAGATATTGCCACGTTCGCCGTATTTCAGTTCATTATAATCATCATCGAAAATTGAAACTGTGGTTATGTCCGGAAGCGGAATACCGGAGGCTACATTGGAAAACTTGTGCGAAGTAATATCAGTCGTAACAGTTGCGCCACATTCACACTCACCATAGCCATTCAACAAACATGCATTAGATCCATGGGTTCTAAACACTCCTTCTATATTTGCAATATCTTTTTCCGTCAGCGGTTCGCCGCCTTCAACAGGATATTTCAAAAATTCCAAAGATTTTCCTTTGAGCAGTTTCAAACTTTTTTCAAAAGTAAAGCCCTGATACATAGATGTATTTGTCAATATATATTCCGGCTTAAACTTCAATACATTTTTCACAAATATAGTATGATCAAACCTCGGATCAATACATACTTGGACGCCAAAAGAGAGAGGAAAATTAATACCTAAACTGATCCCAGTGGAATGCCAAGGTGGAATATTCTGATAAACCTTTTGCTTTCTGGAGGTGTCAAAGCCAGAGTTTCCGTAGGCATTAATCAACTTTTGGAAACTGTCAACGGATAACACGATTCCCTTGGACGCACCGGTTGTTCCACTTGAATAAACCATTGCTTGTGGTTTTTGCGGCTCATAAGGGGCAACAGCGGCATTATTGCGATCAGCACCATTTTTAATGAAAGTTTTCCAATGAATTTCGTTTGAACTTCTGTCAATTTTATACCTTGGAGTTATGAATCTTAAAACAGATGAGTTCATCATTGGCAAAACAATAATCTTTATATCGGCGTCTTTATTGAGAGTCTCCTTAAATCTTGGCAGAAATTTATCCACCATAATAATAAGTTTGCTGTGGCATTCATTAATGCGTGCCGTCAATTCTTCCGGCGTATAAAACGGAGAAATCAGATTTGCCACCGCGCCGATTTTGCTGACGGCATAGAAAGTATAAATGACTTCAGGCGTGGTGGTGGAGCAGATAGTAACATAGTCGTCCTTCTTCACTCCATATGATTCCAAAGACTTAGCTACGCTATCAATACCATTAAACAGTTCCCCAAAGGAAATCTTTGAACCGAAGTATTCAAGAGCAATTTCATCAGTATAGGAAATATTATTTTTAACAAGCCCCTGATATGGAGTTGTATTAAGAAAAATACTGCGCTTTTGAATCCCATCATAAAACTGTTCCCACGGCTTATCAATCGACGGGAAACCTGTCAATTTCTTTTCTTCCATAGTTCGTTCTCCTTACACAGCGGCTGTTTGTCAAAATGTGTACCATTTGACAAAAGCAGGTTTCCATCCGGAAACCTGCTTTTGTCCTTCAAAAACACGCTCGCCGACAGAAAAATCCCCGAAACCTGTTGCAAACGGGCCGAAAACACGTTATACTATGTAAAAATGTCCGGCTGTCAAAAGGTACACCTTTTGACAGTTATTCTTTTGCCCCCTGTGCCGCACGGTACTCCCGCAGCCGCCGGTAAAACGTGGCCTCGCTCATGCCGCATCGGCGGATCATGTCGGCGAACGAGACCTTGCCCCGCTCCCACATGGCCACCAGCTGCCCAAAATCCTCCGGCGGCAGCTTTGGCGGCCGGCCGAACTGCACGCCCCTGGCCCTGGCCGCCGCAATGCCCTCCGCCTGCCGCTGGCGGATATTGACCCGCTCGTTCTCCGCCACGAAGGAGAGCACCTGCAGCACGATGTCGGACAAAAACGTCCCCATCAGGTCCTTGCCCCGGCGGGTGTCCAACAGGGGCATATCCAGCACGGAGACATCGATCCCCCTCTCCTTCGTGAGGATGCGCCACTGCTCCAGTATCTCTCCATAGCTGCGCCCCAGGCGGTCGATGCTCTTGATGCAGAGCAGGTCGTCCCTTTTCATACGCTGCACCAGGCGCTTGTACTGGGGTCTTTCAAAGTCTTTGCCGGACTGCTTGTCCATATAGATGTTTTTCTCCGGGATGTTCAGTTCGCGCAGGGCGATGAACTGCCGGTCCTCGTTCTGCTCTTTCGTGCTCACGCGAATGTAACCGTAAACCATCCCATCCTCCTTATATAAGAATAACGTCCCCGGTCCATCGGACCGGGGACGTATCGTATGCGAAAACCGGGACGTCACTTCTCCGTATAGGCCACGGCGCGGTCGAAAAGGTCCTCCACGTCCTTGCCGGGGGCCTTGGTGAGAAGGCTCACCGCCACCGCTGCGATAAGGCCCGCCGCCGCGCCGGGAACGATCTCGTAAACGCCGGTGCCGGACAGATACGCCAGCCACAGCATATCCACCGCCGCGCCGGCCACGATGCCGGCCACCGCGCCGGCGAAGTTGAAGCGCTTCCAGTAAAGGCTCAGCATGATGGCCGGGCCGAAGGCCGCGCCGAACACGCCCCAGGCGTTGGACACCAGGCCCATGATGGAGCCCGCGTCCGGGTCGGAGGCCAGTATCAGCGCCACCACGGCGATGACCACCACCACCGCGCGGCCGGCCCACAGCATCTCCTTGTCCCCCGCCTTGTTCTTGCGGAACACGGGCTTATACACGTCGCTGGCAAAGGCGGAGGCCGCCGCCAGCAGCTGGCTGTCCGCCGTGGACATGGAGGCCGCCAGCACCGCCGACAGCAGGATGCCGGAGATCACGCCGGGGAAGATGCGCCGGGTCATGGTGATGAACACCAGCTCGCCATTGCCGATGGCCTCGTCATAGCCCAGGAACATGCGCCCGATCACGCCCACCAGGGTGGCGAACAGCACGATCAGCACCGTCCAGGTCACGCCGATGACAGCGGACTTTTTCAGGTCCTTCTGGCTCTTGAGGCTCATGAACCGGATGATGATGTGGGGCATGCCGAAGTAGCCGATGCCCCAGCCCAGGCCGGAGACGATGTCCTGCCAGCTGGTGAACGGGTCCAAATACCCCTTCTCCAGGGCGGAGGCAGCGCCGGGGTCCAGCATGCCGGCGGCGAAGATGGGGGCGATCAGCAGCGCGCCCAGCATCAGCAGCCCCTGGAAGAAGTCCGTCCAGCACACGGCGGAGAAGCCGCCCAGGAAGGTGTAGCTGATGATGATGAACGCAGCCAGATACATGGCCACCTTCTCGTCCAGGCCGATGACGGTGTTGAACAGGGTGCCGCAGGCCTTCACGCTGGAGGCGGCGTAGATGGTGTAGGCCACCAGGAAGATGACCGCGCACACGATCTGCAGGGCCTTGGACTTGGAGAGGAACCGCCGGGTCAAATACTGTGGTATGGTGATGGAGTCGTCGGCCACGATGGAGAACCGGCGCAGCCGGGGCGCCTGGAATATCCAGCTGAGGGTGTAGCCGATGGCCAGGCCCACAGGTATCCATATCTGCCCCAGGCCCAGGGCGTAGATGCTGGTGGGCATGCCCATGAGCACCCAGGCGCTCATGTCCGACGCGCCTGCGGACAGGGCCGTCACCCAGGGGCCCATCTGCCGGCCGCCCAAAAAGTAGCCCTTCTCGCCCCCGGACCGGTTCTTGACGAAGAACCACACGCCGATGGCGATCATGAACACGAGATAGGCGATGAATACGACGACTTCCGAAATTACCATGATTTAACTCCTTA
This sequence comes from uncultured Oscillospiraceae bacterium, assembly GCA_947587025.1. Lineage (GTDB taxonomy): Bacteria > Bacillota > Clostridia > Oscillospirales > Oscillospiraceae > CAJOIG01. The sequence goes on along the minus strand of CANPXW010000038.1, from coordinate 11,559 downwards.
CCGAATTACAGTGCGCAGATACTTAAAACTGCCGCCCGGCGTCGATGCGCACGGCGGCAGCGTTGGGCTCTTGGGTCTGTGCCTGTCCCGGATAAGACCGGGACAGGCACGGAAAAGTGTCTGACGGGATATGGCTTACAGGTGGTCCTTGGCGAAGTACTCCTTCGTGGACTTGACGATCACGCCCGACAGCGCCAGCAGCGCCACCAAGTTGGGGAAGGCCATCATGCCGTTGAGGGCGTCGGCCAAATCCCACACCACGCCGATCTCCAGCATGGAGCCGATGGGCAGCACCAGCAGGAACAGGACCTTGTAGATGATGCTGAGCTTGGTGCCCATCTTGGGGCCGCACAGATACTCAAAGCAGCGGGTGCCGTACAGGGACCAGCTGATGATGGTGGACAGGGCAAACAGGCTCAGGCCCACGGCGATGATGGTGGAGCCCACCTTGCCGCCCAGCACGACGCTCATAGCGGCCTGTACCAGGGGAGCGCCGCCGTTGCCGCCCCACTCGACGCCCAGTTCGGCGCCGGCGCGGCAGTAGCTGGTGAGGACGATCAGGGAAGTCAGGGTGCAGATCACGATGGTGTCCATGAACACCTCGAAGATGCCGTACAGGCCCTGCTTCACGGGCTCGGTCTCGGAGGTGGCGGCATGCGCCATGGGGGCGGAGCCCATACCGGCTTCGTTGGAGAACACGCCGCGGCCGACGCCCTTCTGGATGGTGGTCATGATCATGATGCCGAACGCACCGCCCAGCGCCGCGTCCGCATTGAACGCGCCCTTGAAGATCATGGCGAAGGTGGCGGGGATGTACTTGATGTTGGCGAAGATGACGATCAGGCCGAAGAGGATGTAGATGACGGCCATGACCGGGACCAGCTTCTCGGTGACGGAACCGATGCGCTTGATGCCGCCGAACAGCACCAGGCCCACGATGACCATGACGATCAGGCCCACCACCAGGCTGGACACGGGCACCACCTGGCCGGCGAGGGTCAGGGTCGCAGCGCCGGTGTTGCCGCCGAAGCTGTCGATCATGCCGTTGATGGAGCCGGCGATGGAGTTGATCTGGGTCATGTTGCCGATGCCGAAGGCAGCCAGAGCGCCGAAGATGCAGAACAGAACGCCCAGCCAGGTCCATTTCTTGCCCAGGCCGTTCTTGATGTAGTACATCGGGCCGCCCACCCAGTCGCCCTTGTCGTTGCGCTCGCGGTACTTCACCGCCAGCAGCACCTCGGCGTACTTGGTGCACATCCCGAACAGGGCGCACAGCCACATCCAGAACACGGCGCCGGGACCGCCTGCCACGATGGCGCCGGTGACGCCGGCGATGTTACCGGTGCCCACCGTCGCGGCCAGCGCGGTGGTCACCGCCTGGAAGGGCGTGACCTCGCCCTCCCCGGCCTTCTGGCCGGAGAACACCTTGCCGATGGTGTTCTTCATGGCATAGCCGAATTTACGGAACTGGGGGAAGCCCATGCGGATGCTCAGGTATACGCCCGTGCCGGCCAGCAGGACCAGCAGTACGGGGCCCCATACCCAACCATCTATTGCTGTGATGATCGCAGGAATAGACATGGTTCTCTCTCCTTGTAAAAAAATTCTTTAACCGGCGTATTGCCGGAGTAAAGTCCTAAAGAAAATTGAGCCTACCAAAAGGTACGCTCAAGCAATCGGACAAATGCCCCCATCATCGGCCGGTCATTTCTTCTGTCCTTTTGCCTGAGAGATTTGGCGCACCGCACCTTGCCCCTTCGGCCCCCGCATCGGTCATGCGAGCTTCTCCAGAAGGCCATCCGCAGACGGTCCCAAAACGGTCCTGCCCGCTTCAATTGGTTCTTGTTAAATTTCTGTTAATAACTTATGTACTTACTATAAACGATTTTGCTGCATATTGCAAGGTTTTTATTCGGATATTTATTACAATGCAGGGAACTTATTTTTGTGCAACTTTTTCCTCCGCCTGCTCCGCCATGGCCAGTGCGGCCCGGGCAGCGGCGCTGTCCGGCTCCAGAGCCAGGCCCCGCAGGGCGCAGTTTTTCGCCCAGTCGGCACGCCCCTGCATCCGGCAGGCCCGGCTCAGCAGCGCCCAGGGCTCCGCGCCCCAGGCGGCGGGCTCGGTGGTGTAGGCAAGGTCCCGCTGTTCGATGGCCAGGGCCAGCCGGCAGTACCGCTCACACTCCGCCCACCGGCCCCCATCGGCCATGAGCCGGGCCAGGTCCACCAGCGGCTCCCGCTGCTCCGGCGCCTCGAAGGCCGCCCGCAGCAGCCACAGCTCCGCCTCCTCCCGCCTGTTCAGAGCCAGCAGGCACCGGGCGATGTACCGCATGGAGGCCGCCCGCTCCGGCCGCCACACAGCCGAGGGCATGGCCAGGTGGGCTTTGAGGGTCTCTATGGCCTCGGCCCACATGCCCCGGTACATATACTCCCGGCCCAGGTAGTGCCGGTTCCGGTCGTCGCCGGGGGCCTCCGCCACGCTCAGCTGCAGCAGCCGCAGATAGCCCCCCCTGCTCTTTCCCATGTCCGGATGGTGCTCCAGGCGCATGCCCGGCACAGTGCAGTACACCTGCGGCACGGCGTATTCCAGCACCTCGTGCACCGGCCGGACCCAGCGGCACACGCCGGGCTTATGTGCCTTCTCATACCAGAACTTCACCCCGTCGGAGCCGTCGGCGTTGAAGGACCAGACATACTCGTACCGGGCGGTGGTACATCCCGGCCGCCAGGCCGCCTCCAGGGCCGACCGCCAGCCGGGCAGCAGCACCTCGTCCAGGTCCGTGCACACCAATATGTCGGCGTCGGCCGGCACCAGCTCCAGCGACCGGTTCCGGGCCGTGTCGAACCGCCATGGCTCTATCTGCTCCGACGCCACGTGCGCGCCCAGCGCCTCCAGCGCCTGCACGGTGCCGTCGGAGCTTCCCGTATCCAGCACGTACACCCCGTCCGCCTCGGCCATGGAGGCCATCCACCGGGCGGCAAACTTCTCCTCGTCCTTCGCGATGGCATAGACGTATATCCGCATGAAAACACCCCCGCCGGCCATTGTATGACCGGTCCGGGGGCGGTGTGAAAACGCCGTCCGGACAGCAATCCGGACGGCGAAATATTTCTCATTGTGCCTTTTTCAGCGCGTTGACCTCCCGCGCCAGCTCGTGCACGTCTGATTTCAGATACACCACATCTTCTTCCAGCTTCTCCACCCTCTTTGCCGGTGCATAGGTCTCGGTGATCGACTGGAAGGCGTCCAGGAGAAGATCAAACTTTGGCATGATGGCCGCCTCAAAATACGCCTGCATACGGTTTTCCGATGCGGCAATGGATGAATCGATCATGCTTTGAATGTTTTTCAGGTCGTTCTCCTCCAGCATGGCAAAGCCTCCTCTCCGTCTTTCTATCATTGTCCTATACTGTCAACTGCGCCATTATAGCACGAGCGGCTGTGGACTGTCAATCACGCGCCCAGCTTCTTCTGCTGGTGCTCATACTGCAGCATATAGAGCTTGTAGTACCGGCCGTGCTGGTGCAGAAGCTGCTGGTGGGTGCCCTGTTCCAGTATCTGGCCGTGGGAGAGCAGTATGATGTTGTCCGCGTGCTGGATGGTGCTCAGCCGGTGGGCCACGATGAGCATGGTGCCGATGTTCTTCATCCGCTCCAGGGAGTCCTGGATGAGGATCTCGGTCTCCGTGTCTATGTTGGCGGTGGCCTCGTCCAGGATCATCACCTCCGGCCGATGGATGATGGTGCGGGCGAAGGAGAGCAGCTGCCGCTGGCCGGCGGAGAAGTTGTTGCCCCGCTCCCGGACCACCTCGTCCAGGCCGTCGTCCAGCTTGTTGATGAAGTGGTCGGCGTTGACGTACCGGCAGGCCTGCCATATCTCGTCGTCGGTAAAGCGCTCCTCCCGCAGCACGATGTTGGAACGGATGGTGCCGGAGAACAGGAACACGTCCTGGAGCATCTGGCCGAAGTGGCGGCGCAGGGAGGCGACTTTGATGTGCTTGATGTCGATGCCGTCGATGAGTATCTGCCCCTTCTGGATGTCGTAGTTGCGGCAGATGAGGGACAGGATGGTGCTCTTGCCGGAGCCGGTGGAGCCCACCAGGGCCACGGTCTGCTTGGGGGAGACGTGGAAGGATACGCCCTTGAGCACCCACTCGCCGGGGTTGTAGGCGAACCACACGTCACGGAACTCGATCTCCCCCTCGATGTGGTCCAGCTCGATGGCGTCCGGCTCGTCCACCAGCTCCGGGGCCATATCGAACACGGCGAATATCTTCTCCGCCGAGGCGAAGGCGGACTGGAGCATGTTGAACTGCTCGGCCAGCATCTGGATGGGGTCGAAGAACCGGGAGATGTAGAGATAAAACGTGACGATGGTGCCGCTGGTGATGGTCTGGCCCAGGAAGGACCTATCCTCGATGTACCCCCGGCTGCCCATATAGAACAGGCACATCACCGAGGAGATATACAGCATGTACACCATGGGCCGGAAGATGCCGAACACGTACATCTGCTGCTGGCGGGCCCGCTTGAGCCGGCCGCTCTTTTCCAGAAATTCGTCCATCTTGGCCTGCTCCCGGTTGAACACCTGGGTGATCTTCACCCCGGACAGGTTCTCGGAAAGGTATGTGTTGATGTCGGTGGTGCAGTCCTTCACCCGGCGGAAGGCCCGGCGGGTGAGCTTGCGGAAGATGACCGTGAACAGCACCAAAAAGGGCATGAAGCACAGCACCATCAGCGTCAGGGCGTAGTTGAGCAGCAGCATGGCCCCCAGCACGCCCACCAGGATGAACACGTTCTTTATCATGTTCACCAGGATGTTGGTGAACATCATGGAGATGGCGTTGGTGTCGTTGGTCACGCGGGTGACCAGCTTGCCCACGGGGATGTTGTTCAGCTGCTCGTGGGAGAGGCTCTCGATGTGGGTGAACAGGTCCTGGCGCAGGGCGGAGAGTATCTTCTGGCCGGTCTTCTGCAGGATGATGGACTGCATGTAGGTGCACACCATGCTCACGATCAGCATCCCGGCGTACAGCGCCACCATGGCGTACAGGCGTCTGAGCTCGAAGTCCGCCTTGATCAGCTCCTCGATCTGGCCGGTGAGCAGCGGGGAGATGAGGCTGTAGGCGATGGACAGCAGCATGATGAAAAGCACCAGCAAAAAGCTCTTCCAATAGGGCTTGGCGTACTTGCCCAGCCGGGCCATGATCTCGCCGTCGCGCATATGCCGGTCGGTGCTGTACTGCTCCTTCTGCCGCTTGACCCAGTTCCACAGGACGACGAACAGCACCGCAAACACGCCGATGATGGCGCCCACGATCAGTATAGGAAGGTAATCATGCACTGAGGCTCCCCCCTTCCTCTTCCAGCTTCTGCAGCTCCACCATATGCCGGTAGGCCTGGCAGGAGCCCAGCAGTTCTTCATGGCTGCCCACGGCCGAGACGCGGCCGTCCTCCAGATAGATGATCTTGTCCATCCGCTCGATGGTGGACACACGGTGGGCGATGAGGATGGTGGTGCGCCCGGCGCGGGTCCTTTCCAGGTTCGCCAGGATGGTCTTTTCCGTATCGGTATCCACGGCGGACACCGAGTCGTCCAGTATCAAAATGGGCGCGTCCTTCATCAGCGCCCGGGCGATGGATATGCGCTGCTTCTGGCCGCCGGAGACGGTCACGCCCCGCTCGCCCAGCACGGTCTGATAGCCCTCGGCAAAGCCTTGCACGTCCCCGTCCACGTCCGAGAGGACGCCGGCCTGGCGGACCAGGTCCTCGTCCGGCGCGTCCACGGCAAAGCCGATGTTGCGGGCGATGGTGTCAGAGAACAGGAAGTTGTCCTGGGGCACGTAGGCGATGGCCTCGCGCACGTCGTGGATGGCCACGGTGTTCACGTCGTGCCCGTCCACGAACACGGTGCCGTCCGGCACGTTGTAGGTGCGCAGCAGCAAGTCCACCAGGGTGGTCTTGCCGGAGCCGGTCTTGCCCACCAGGCCCACGCTCTCGCCGGGCTGGATGGTCACGGACACGTGGGAGAGCGCGTCGTACTCCCCGCCGGGGTAGCGGAAGGTCAGGTCCCGGAACTCAATGCCGCCCTTCACGTCCGCCAGATGCTCCACGCCGGGGCGGTCGGCCACGTCCTGTTTGGCGTCCAGCAGCTCTGAGATGCGCTTGAGGGACGCCGCGCCCCGGCTGGTCATGTCTATCAGCTCCGACACGGCCATGATGGGCCAGACGGTGGCGTTGAAGTAGCCGATGAACTCCATCAGCTGCCCGGCGTTGAAGGTGCCGTGCCAGACCAGATACCCGCCGTAGCCCAGGATGATGCAGATGACGCTCTCCACGAACAGGGTCACCAGGATGCGCAGCAGCACCGAGGCCCGGGTGAAGTCCACGTTGGCCTTCTCGTTGAACCGGTTGAGCTTCTGGAAGGCCAGCAGCTCCTTGGCCTCCTTCACGAAGGCCTTGATGACGGCGATGCCGGAAAAGCTCTCCTGGGAGAAGTCGGACAGGTCGGAAAACGCCTGCTGGCGGATGTCCCACTTCTTCGTCATGTACCGGCCGATGACCGCGCTGGAGGCCAGCAGCAGCACCATGGGTATCATGGCCAGCACCGTCAGGAAAACGTCCATCCGCCACATGCGCCAGATGGCCATGCCGCCCAGGGCCAGCGCGTCGAACATCATCAGCAGCCCGTTTCCGTAGCAGTCCTGCACCGTGTCCAGGTCGTTGGTGAACAGGCTCATCAGGTTGCCCACCTTGTTGACCTGGTAATACTGCCGGCTCAGGTCCTTGGCGTGGTCGAACATCTCATCCCGCAGATGGGCCTCCACCTTGATGGCCGCGCCGAAAAAGCAGATGCGCCACAAAAACCGGCCCAGTACGATCAGCAGGATGATGCCCACCATAGGCATGCATATCCGGTCCAGCAGAAAGTCCATGTCGAAGGGCAGCAGCTGCCCGTCCACCAGCACCTGGCCGTCGTTGACGCCGTTTATCACCATCTGATACAGGTTGGGTATCAGCAGCTGCAGATAGTCCACTGACAGCAGCGCCAGCAGTCCCAGCAGCAGCCGTCCGGCGTATTTGATATAGTACCGGTTTATGTATTTCCCCAGTATCATACAGGAAAAGCTCCTTACAGGAATTGGTATGTCGCAAATGCAGATTATACCATACGCATTATAAGAAAACAAGAAGGAAGAGCGCTCTTTACACGCTCTTCCTTAAATTTCTTGCAATTTTTTTGCAGACGTTCAGAATTCCGCCACCCGGCTGCAGGCGATGGCCATGGCGCCCTTGCCGATGTGGCAGGACACGCTCAGGGACAGGGGGTCCATCATCTCCAGCGTAAGGTCCGGGAACCGGGCCTCGATCTGGGCCCGCCAGTCGGCCGCCTCCTCCGCCGAGCAGGTGTAGGCCGCCAGCAGATGGACCTTGTGGCCGGCAAAGCGCTCGTTTATGTCCTTCTCCATGGCGTCCAGCATTTTCAGCCGGGCCGCCTTCATCCCCCGGACCTTGGCGAAGGCGTCCAGCTTCTCCCCCTGTATCTGCAGCACCGGCTTGATGTTCAGCACCGCGCCCAGCGCCGCGCCGGCAGGGGTCACCCGCCCGCCCTTTTTCAGGTACTTGAGGGTGTCCACGGTGATGTAGATGCTGCTCTCCAGCTTCTCCCGCATGAGCACCTCGGCGATCTGCGCAGCGTCCATGCCCTTTCCGGCCATTTCCAGCGCGTCCATCGCCGCCTGGCGCTGGGTGATGGAGATGCGCTGATTGTCTATCACGAACACACGGCCGGCGTAGGGCTCCTCGTTGGCCAGGAATTCCGCCGTCTGGCAGGAGGCGGAAAGGCCGCTGGACATGGGGATATAGATCACCTGGTCGTAGTCCTGCAGCAGCGCGTCCCACAGGTCCGTCACGTCGCCGGGCGAGGGCTGGGAGGTGGACACGTCAGCCCCGGCGTCCAGCTTTTCGTAAAACTGCGCCTGGGTCAGGGTCACGTCCTCGTAAAACAGCTCCCCGTCGATGTAAAACGGCATGGGCAGCACCCGGATGCTCAGTTCCTTCGCCGCCGCCTGGGTGATGCCGCTGTTGCTGTCGGTGGCCACCGCTACTCTGCTCATGGTAATGCCCTCCCGGTCGTATTTCTGGCAGCGATTATATCAAAATCTTTATTCAATTACAATGTTGCATCGTAACAAGACGCGCCCTGTCCCGCGCGCCGTTTCTGGCGGAAGTGCTCAAAAAGGCGCGGTTGCCTTTCCGCCGGCGGGAGGTTATAATGGACGAGACAGGAGGTGGACCGGATGAAATGGCTGATCGCGTCGGACCTGCACGGGTCCGTGGACTGGTGCCGGCGGCTGCTGGAGGCCTTTGAGCGGGAGGGCGCGGACCGGATGCTGCTGCTGGGGGACATCCTCAGCCACGGCTCAGCCCAGGACGCCCGGACCGTGGCGGGGCTGCTGGACCCGTATGCGGAGCGGATATACGCCGTGCGGGGCAACTGCGACACGGCGGCCGACCAGAAGCTGGTCCGTTTCCCCATGTGGGAAACGGTCCGCGCCTTCCCCACCGGGAAGGGGCCCTTTTTCTTCGCCACCCACGGCCATGTGTACAACGGCGCCCACCGGCCCGACGGCATGCAGCCGGGGGACATCCTGCTGCAGGGGCACACCCACGTGCCCATGACGGAGAACCACGGCAGCTTTCTCGTGTTCAACCCCGGCTCCATCGCCCGGCCCCGCTGGGGCAGCGAGCACGGCTACATGACCCTGACCGACGGCGTATTCCTCTGGAAGACCGCCTCCGGCGAGGAATACAGAAGGTTTGAGGTGTGATACGGCACAGCACAAGGGCGCGGGATGACCCGCGCCCTTGGTATGTTTCTGCCTGTTTACTTTTTCTTCCCCCAGGAGGCCCACTTGTCCGCCAGGGAGTTGATCTGGCCGGTGAACCGGGCGATCTCCTTGTTGGGGATGCCCCTGCAGGACCGGGCCAGCTCCGCCAGGCGGGTACAGGCCGCCAGCAGCGCGTCGAACACATTGTCGTTGCGGGCCTGCTTGGAGGTCCTCTTGACCACCGGCACGCCCTCGGTCACCTCGGCGAACTGCCCCGCCAGCAGGTCGTAGGTGGTGCCGGAATAGGGCGCGAAGGTCTCGAAGCCGTACTCGTCGTGCAGGCACTTGGCGTAGCTTGCGCACACCTCATCCTCGCCGTGGTTGACGAACACCAGAGAGGGCTTTTTCTTGAAGGACGTGATCCACTTGATGAGCCCGTCCTTGTCGGCGTGGCCGCTCTTGCCGGGGAAGAAGCAGATCTCCGCGTTGACGGCCACCTCCTCGCCGAAGAGGCTGATCTTCTCCTTCCCGTCCAGGATGGCCCGACCAGTGGTGCCGGCGGCCTGGTAGCCCACGAACAGCACCGTGCTCTCCGGCCGCCACAGGTTGTGCTTGAGGTGGTGGCGGATACGCCCGGCCTCGCACATGCCGCTGGCGGAGATGATGACCTTGGGCTCCTTGTCGAAGTTTATCTGCTTGGACTCCTCGCTGGACACGGACACGTTCAGGCCCGGGAACACCAGCGGGTTGACGCCCTGGTCCAGCAGCGCCTGGGTGTCGGGGTCGAAGTAGACCCTATCGCACTGCAGGAAGATGCCGGTGGCCTCGTTGGCCAGGGGGCTGTCCACGTACACGGGCCAGTCGCCGTGGCCGGTGACCAGGTTCTCCAGCTTGATCTGGCGGATGAAGTAGAGCATCTCCTGGGTGCGGCCCACCGCGAAGGAGGGTATCACCAGGTTGCCGCCCCGGTCCAGGGTGCGCTGGATGACATCCGCCAGAAACTGCACGTTGTTCCGGTCCGCCTTCTCATGATACCGGTCGCCGTAGGTGGACTCGGTGACCACGTAATCGGCTTCGTCGATGTACTGCGGGTCGTTGATCAGCGGCTGGTTCAGGTTGCCGATGTCGCCGGAGAAGACCACCTTTTTGGTCACGTCCCCTTCCGTCAGCCACACCTCGATGCTGCCCGAGCCCATCAGGTGGCCGGCGTCGGTGAAGCGGATGAACACGTTCTCCGCGATGTGCACCTGCTCGCCGTACTCGCAGGGGCGCAGATGGGCGATGGCGGCCTCGGCGTCGTCCATGGTGTACGCCGGCTCCACCGCCGGTCCGCCGGCCCGCTTGGACTTGCGGCTTTTCCACTCCGCGTCCGACTCCTGGATGTGGGCGCAGTCGCGCAGCATGATCTCGCACAGGTGGCAGGTGGCCCTTGTGGCGTAGATGGGGCCGGAGTAGCCCCGCTTATAGAGCAGCGGCAGGTTCCCGGAGTGGTCGATGTGGGCGTGGGTCAGCAGCACGAAGTCCAGCTCCCCCGCCGCCACGGGGATGTCCTGGTTGACGAACATGTCCGCCCCCTGCTCCATGCCGCAGTCCACCAGGCCATACACGCCGCCGTTCTCGATGAGGGTGCAGCTGCCGGTCACCTCGTGGGTCGCGCCGAGAAATGTCAGTTTCATAGGTCCGTCCCGCTCCTTTCCTGTTTTTACCTATATTTTACCCCCGGCCGCGTCCGCCGTCAAGCCGCAGCCGCAGTAGTCCTGGCGATAGAGGCCGTACTGTTTGGAAAGCTGGATGGAGCGCAGATAGCCGTCCCGTTTTTTGAAGTCCGAGGGCAGCCACGCCACGCCGTACCGCTGGGCCAGTTCCTCCCCGATCATATTGATGAGCGGGGCGTTTTTATGGGGGCTGACGGTGAGGGTGGTGCCGAAAAAGTCATAGCCGCCCTCCGCCGCCAGACGGGCCGTCTCGCCCAGCCGCAGCCGGAAGCACACCGCGCACCGGGCTCCGCCCTCCGGCTCGCCCTCCAGGCCCTTCACCGCAGCCAGGAACTCCTCCCCCCGCCAGCCGGGCTCTATGAGCGCGGGCGGATGGTCCATGGGCATGGACGAGAGCAGCTGCCGCATGGTCTCCAGCCGCTTTTCATACTCCGCCTCCGGCCGGATGTTGGGGTCGTAGAACAGCACCGTCACGTCGAAATACCGGGTCAGGTACTCCAGCACATAGCTGGAGCATGGCCCGCAGCATGCCTGCAGCAGCAGCCGGGGCCGCTTTTCCAGCCCATCTATGAGCCCGTCCAGCTCTTTTTGATAGTTCCGCTTTTCCATAGCTCCATCATAGCACATATGTAACAAAAAAGTAACCACTTTCCCGGAAAAACCGCCTATAATATGCCCAACAGGAGGCGATACGGCATGGAGAGGAAGAGCAAGCTGGACTATTATCTGGACATCGCGGACGCGGCACGGGAGCGGTCCACCTGTCTGCGGCGGACCTACGGGGCCATCATCGTGAAAAACGACGAGATACTGGCCACCGGCTACAACGGCGCGCCCCGGGGCCGGTGCAACTGCGTGGATATGGGCGTGTGCCACCGGGAGGAGCTGCAGATCCCCTCCGGGGAGCGGTACGAGCTGTGCCGCAGCGTCCACGCCGAGGCCAACGCCATCATCTCCGCCGCCCGGCGGGATATGATCGGCGCCACCATGTATCTGGTGGGCCGGGACGCCAA
>CANPXW010000037.1 GCA_947587025.1 uncultured Oscillospiraceae bacterium | reverse complement strand
TCCCCGTCCAGCTCCCAGCTGTCCTCGGAGGTCTTGACGATCTCCTCCTCCACCTCGTCGGTCTCGTCCCAGATGTCCCCCACCAGGTACTCCAGCACGTCCTCCATGGAGATGACGCCGGCGGTGCCGCCGTACTCGTCGGTGACGATGGCCAGGTGGGTCTGGCGCTTGCGCAGCTGCTCCAGCAGAGAGGGCAGCTTCACGGTCTTGTAGACGAAGCAGGGCTCGGTGAGCAGCTCCCGGATGTTCACCGGGCCGCCCTCCAGCAGGGCGCGGTACAGGGTGTTCAGATGCAGCACTCCCAGGATATTGTCCGTGTCGCCCTCGTACACCGGCAGCCGGGAGTAGGGGATGTCGTCCACCTGGCGGAGGATGTCCTCCAGGGAGTCGTCCGCGTCCAGGGCCACCATGTCCACACGGGCGGTCATGGCCTGGCTGGCGGAGATCTCACCGAAATCCAGGGCGGCCTGCAGCAGCTCCCCCCGGTCGTCGTCCAGCACGTCCTCGTCCTGGGCGGTCTCGATGATGGACTGCAGCTGGTCCACCGCCGCCTCCTGTTCGTCCTCGGGGCTCTCCCCCCGCAGCGGACGGGTCAGCAGCTTGGTCAGCGTCACCGCGCACCACACCAGCGGCGAGAGCAGCACGGTCAGAAACCGGACCACGCCCGCCACCGCCAGAGTCAGGCGGGTGGCGTTCTTTTTGGCGATGATCTTGGGCATGGTCTCACCGAAGATCATCACCAGCACGGTCACGATCACCGTGGCCGCCGTGGAGCACAGCCCGTCGGCCAGCCCCGCCCCCATCGCCACAGTGATGGCAATGACCGAGCTGATGGAGCTGGCGGCCACGTTCACAAGATTGTTGCCGATGAGTATGGCCCCCAGGGCGCTGTCGAAGTCGTCCAGAAGGGAAAGAGCCGTTTTCGCGGCGCGCTCGCCGTCCTGAGCCGCGCTCTCCAGCCGCAGCCGGTTGGCTGCGGAAAGGGCCATCTCCGAGGCGGAGAAGAATGCGGAAAGGGCCAGGCACGCCAGCAGGGAAAGGATGTATCCTGTCACTTCGTCCCGCCCCCTTCCTGGGCCGGCTGGGGCAGCCGGCGGACCGTCAGCTTGCGGATGCGGTGCTGACGCACGTCGGAGACGGTGAACTCCAGCTCGTGGTAGGTGAACTTGTCCCGCTGGGCGGGCATCAGATCGAAGTGCTCCAGGGTCCACTCGGCCAGGGGCTTATGGACCAGGTCCTCGTCGTCCTCCGGGTCCTCGTACTCCAGCCGCTCGAACAGCTCGTCCACGTCCAGCCGGGCGTCCGCCTCGTACCGGCCGCCGCCCAGGGGCTGGAAGTACTCCTCCACCTCGTCCTCCTCGTCCCAGATCTCGCCCACCAGTTCCTCCAGGATGTCCTCCACCGTCACCACGCCCAGAGTGCCGCCCCAGGCGTCGGTGACCACGGCCATGTTCCGCCGCTCCCGGCTCAGCTCCGGCAGCAGGTCGTCCACCTTGGTGGTGGCGGGCACGAAGTAGGCCGCGTCCAGCAGGGAGCGCAGGTCCACTTTGTCGCCCTGGCTGAGCCAGGCCTTGATGTACTTGCGTATCTGCAGGATGCCGATGATGTTGTCCGTGTCGTTCTCATACACCGGCAGCCGGGTGTGGCGGTGGTCCCGGATAAAGGCGAGCACCTGCTCCGCCGGCCAGGATACGTCCACCGCCGCCATGTCCACACGGGCGGTGAGCACGTGCTCCACGGTGATGTCCGCGAACTCCAGCGCCGACTGGACCAGGTCGCCCTGCTCCTCGTCCAGGCTGCCCGCGTCGGTCATGTCCTCGATGAGGTCGTACAGCTCGTCCTCCGTCACGGACACCTCGCCCTCCCCCTTGGAGAGCCTGGCCGCCGCCTGGCCGATGGCGGTCAGCAGCGCCGCCAGCGGGGCGAAAAAGCGCATAAAAAAGCACAGCGGGCCGGCGGTGCCGAGGCAGAACCGCTCGCTGTATTTTTTCGCGATGGATTTGGGGAGCATCTCCCCGAAAAAGAACAGCACCAGCGTGGTGGCCAGGGTGCCCCACGCCACGGCCGACATGCCCCACCGATGGGTCACCAGCACGGTGACCACGGCGGCGGCGGCCAGGTGGGCGATATTGGTGCCGATGAGGATGGTCGTGATGGCCCGGTCGAAATCGTCCAGCACCCGCATGGCCTTTTTGGCCCGGGGGTCGCCCTTTTCCTGGCGGACCTTGATGCGGTTCCTGGACACGGAGGCGAAGGCCGTCTCCGCCAGGGCGAAATATATGGCCATGCCGAGCAGTGCGAGCAAAAACAGGATAGACAGCCAACTGCCATCATCCATGGGGAAAAACCACCTCTTGCTTTCTCAGAAAAATCAATGTGGTATTATATCACAGCGCGCCTTTTTCGTCAACAAGCAGGACGCGCTGCGTTTTGCAGCGCGCCCTGCGTCATCCTTTCAGATCAGCTCGCCGGCTGCGTCGGGGCGGCCCTCCCGGGCGAACAGGCGTTTGTCCTCCTGGGCCAGGCGCACGCCCCGGGGCACGATATGGACCCGCCGGCAGGCGCCGGGGCCAAACAGGCCATCCATGGCCTCCCGGTATCCCTCAAAGCACCGCTCCGGCATCAGCGCCTGCACATAGCCTGCAAAGCCGCTGCCATGCACCCGCCAGGCGCCCACGCCGTTCAGCAGCCGGCCCGACTGCTCCAGGCACCACATGAGCCTGTCCTCGCTCCAGGCCGACCAGACGTCCTTCAAAAGCATTTCCGAGCTGCGTCCGGACTGGTTCATCAGCTCCATGTACCGCTGTCCGTCCCGCAGCCCCAGCGCATCGGCCATGGAGGAGACGCGCCACGTCTCGTCGAAAAAGTGCCGGGCCCGGCGCCACTTGCGCTCGTCCGTGTGCGCCTGCCATTTGGCGTCGAACACGGGCCCCCGTATCTTCGCCAGGAAGGGCTCGCCGAAAAGGTGGGCCACGTCGGTCATATCGGCGGCGATCTGGGCGCAGGCCTGCTCCGCATCGACGGCGCTGCCGCCGGTGGCCGTCAGGGCCAGCGCCAGGCCCAGGCCGTCGAAGCCGCAGTCGATGGGCACCAGCTTGCCCTCCAGCACGTCCACGTAGACGCCGCCGCCCAGGGCGCAGGCGGGCGCGTCCGCCGGCCCGCCGGCCTTGCCGAACCAGCGCGCCTCCGTCTTCTGCACGATGCGGGCCAGCTCCTCCGGCGTGGTCCGCGCGCCGGCGAAGGTGACCAGGATGAACCCGACCAGCACCGCGAAGGCGGTGGAGGACGCCAGCCCCCGTCCGGGGGGCAGATCGGAGAATAAGTACGCGTCGAAGCCCCGCAGGCGCAGCCCGGTCTCCGCCAGGCCGGCCGCGACGCCCCGCACCAGCGCGGCGGAGGAGCCCCGCTCCTTCTCATCCGGCCACAGCTTGTCCAGCTCCACGGCGATGGGGTCGAAGCCCTCGCAGAACACCCGCGCCACGCCCTCGTCGTTGGGCTCGGCCTCGGCGGTGATGCCCATATCCATGGCCGCCGCCATCACCCGGCCCCGCTGGCGGTCCGTATGGTCGCCGGCCAGTTCCACCCGGCCGGGACAGAAAAATCGTGTCATCGTTCTCGTATAGCGTTCTTTGACGGGCCTTCTCCCGGCTTTTGGGCCGGGAAAAGGCTATAAATACACATTTTACTTCATTTTGTATTATAATATTTGATTTCCCGGCGATTCAAGGCTATAATGTGTAACCAAGATTACAAATAATCACACTGTAAACGGAGAGTATCGCCATGACGAACGAACAAGAGCGCAACCTGACCATGCTGTGCGATTTCTACGAGCTGACCATGGGCAACGGCTATCTGGCCGCTGGGATGGCGGACCGTATCTGCTACTTCGACCTGTTCTTCCGCGCCGTGCCCGACGGGGGCGGCTACGCCATCGCGGCGGGGCTGGAGCAGGTCATCGACTATGTGAACGGCCTGCACTTCGGCCCGGATGACATCGCCTATCTGCGGGGCCGGGGCATCTTCTCGGAGGAGTTTCTGCGCTACCTGGCGGACTTCCGGTTCACCGGGGACATCTGGGCGGTGCCGGAGGGCACGCCGGTGTTCCCTCGGGAGCCGCTGATCGTGGTCCGGGCTCCGGCCATCCAGGCCCAGCTGCTGGAGACGTACATGCTGTGCGTGATGAACCACCAGAGCCTGATCGCCACCAAGGCCAGCCGCATCGTGCGGGCGGCCAAGGGCCGGACGGTGCTGGAGTTCGGCTCCCGCCGGGCCCAGGGGGCGGACGGGGCCATCGTGGGGGCCAGGGCGGCCTACATCGGCGGCTGCGCCGGTACGGCCTGCGCCATATCCGACCAGCTGTACGGCGTGCCCGCCGGCGGCACCATGGCCCACGCCTGGGTGCAGATGTTCGACACGGAGCTGGACGCCTTCCGGGCCTACTGCCGCACCTACCCCACCAGCGCCACCCTGCTGGTGGACACCTACAACACCCTGCAGAGCGGCGTGCCCAACGCCATCCGGGCCTTTGACGAGATACTCAAGCCCATGGGCATCAAAAAATGCGGCATCCGCCTGGACTCCGGCGATCTGGCATATCTGTCCCGCCAGGCCCGGAAGATGCTGGACGAGGCCGGCTGGACGGAGTGCACCATCACCTGCTCCAACGCCCTGGACGAGTACCTGATACGGGACCTGATCGGCCAGGGGGCCTGCATCGACTGCTTCGGCGTGGGCGAGCGGCTCATCACCGCCAAGAGCGACCCGGTATTCGGCGGGGTATACAAGCTGGTGGCGGTGGAGAGAGCCGACGGCATCATCACCCCCAAGATAAAGATCAGCGAGAACGTGGGCAAGATCACCAACCCCCACTTCAAGAAGCTCTACCGGTTCTACGCCAGGGACACGGGCAAGGCCATCGCTGACTGGCTCTGCGTGCACGACGAGAAGCCGGACGACAGCGGTACTCTGGAGATCTTTGACCCGGAGGCCACCTGGAAGCGCAAGCGGGTCTATGACTTCACCGCCAAAGAGCTGCTGGTGCCCATCTTCCAGGCCGGCAGGCAGGTCTACGAAAAGCCCGCCCTGGAGGACATCAAGGCATATTGCGCCGCGCAGCTGGGCACCCTGTGGGACGAGGTGCGCCGGTTCGAGAACCCCCACCACTACTACGTGGACCTGAGCCAGAAGCTGTGGGACATCAAAAACGATCTGCTCCACGGCAAGCGCTGAGACGCCGGCATCATTTGTAAAGGAGGCTGCCCATGGGCGACAAACACAGCAAATACTGGTCCCTGGGCACGCTGAAGAGCCGGGGCTGGACCAACGGGCTGATAGCCGAGCTGCTGCCCCGGCCCCGGTACCGCCACGTGAACGGCGGCACGGTCAAGAGCTGGCAGGCGGACGTGGTGCTCACCGCCGAGCAGACGGAGCGCTTCCGGCGGGCGGCCCAGTCCAACAAGGCCGCCGGGCGGACCAGGGAAAAGACCGGCGCCACCGCCGAGGACATCGCCCCGGCCCTGGAGGGGGCGGCCGCGTTCCTCACGGCGGCCTGGGAGAGCTGGGAAAAGCCGGAGGAGCCCGCCGTGCTGCTGGCCCGGCGGTACCACCAGGCCATCCTGGACCTGGTGCCCGGCACGGGCTGGGCGGTGGTGCTCACCCCCGGCCAGGCTGCCGGCCGCATCGAGAACTTTCTCTTCCGGGCCTCTCCCAAGGCGGAGGGCAAGCCCGCCCGTGTGATCAAGAACTTCATCACCGCCGCCCCCTGGCTGGGCCTCAATCCCGACGCTGGGGCCGCCCAGAAGCTGCGCCGGCAGTACGGCCTGACCCTGCTGGCCATCGCCCGGCAGGAGCTGGAGCGGTTCACCGCCGCCCAGCCGGAGGCGGACCTTGCCGCCCTGCTGGCCATGGAGCCGTTCCCCGTCCGGGAGCTGCTCTCCAACGGGCTGGGCTACGTCTACTCGGTCTTTTACGTGCCCCAGGCCATCCGTACCAGCCTGGACGTGCTGGTGGCATTGAACCCCAAGGACGAATACCCGGAGGCCCGCGCCATGGCCCGGCACTTCGTGGTGCACATCGGCGGCACCAACACCGGCAAGACCTACGCCGGGTTCCAGCGGCTGATACGGGCCCGCACCGGCGTGTACCTGGCCCCCCTGCGGCTGCTGGCCCTGGAGGCCCAGGAGCTGCTGCTGGACGAGGGCGTGGCCTGCTCGCTGACCACCGGCGAGGAGGAGGACCGGCAGGAGGGGGACACCCACGTGGCCGCCACCGCCGAGAAGCTGGACCTGGGGCAGGAGTATGAGGCGGCGGTCATCGACGAGTGCCAGATGATCGCGGACGCCGAGCGGGGCTACGCCTGGACCCGGGCCATCCTGGGGGTCCGGGCCCCGGAGGTGCATCTGTGTGCGGCGCCGGAGGCCAAGGGCCTGCTGCTGCGCATCATCCAGAGCTGCGGCGACACCTTCGAGGTCATCGAGCACAAGCGGAAAACGCCCCTGATCTGCATGGACCGGGCGGTGGATTACGACCGCATCCGCCCAGGCGACGCGCTGATCACCTTCTCCAAGGTGGGGGTGCTGTCGGTGGCGGAGGACCTGCGGGCCCGTGGCAAGGAGCCGGCCATCATCTACGGCGCGCTGCCCTACGCCACCCGGCGCAAGCAGGTGGAGGGCTTCCTCTCCGGCCGGATGCAGTACGTGGTCAGCACCGACGCCATCGGCATGGGCCTGAACCTGCCCATCCGGCGCATCATCTTCATGGAGTCGGAGAAGTTCGACGGCCATGAGCGCCGGCAGCTGAAGGCCGAGGAGATACAGCAGATCGCCGGCCGGGCCGGCCGGTACGGCATGTACGACAAGGGCTACGTGGGAGCCATGGAGGACCTCTCCCTCATCCGGGCCGGGCTGGAGACGGTGGTGCCGCCCCTGCAGACGGCGGTGGTGGGCTTTTCCGACCTGATCGCCCAGGTGGATTTCGACCTTCTGGAGGTGCTGGAGGTGTGGGACCGGATGCCCACGGCGGACCCCTACGTGAAGCTGGACATCAGCCGGTACATCACCATCATCTCCCGGATACGGGAGTCAGGGCTGACTCTGGACCGGCAGATGGAGCTGCGGGCGGCCAACATCCCCTTCGACGAGACGGACCCGGCGCTGAACGAGCTGTTCTCCCGCTACCTGCACAAGTGGGCCGCCGGGGAGGAGATCGAGCGGCCGGCCCTGCCGGAACAGAAGACTGCCTTCACCCTGCCGGACCTGGAGAGCCACTACCGGAAGCTGGACCTGTACTTCTCCTTCGCCAAGGCCTTCGGCTGCCCGGTGGACCAGGAGGACCTGCGGGCCGAGCGGGACCGGACGGCGGACGAGATCAACCAGATCCTGCTCTACAACCTGAAAAACAACATCCGCTTCTGCGCCAAATGCGGCCGGGCCCTGCCCCTGCACCACCGGGGGCGGCTGTGCAACGCCTGCTTCGGCAGGACCGCCGGCGCGCCCCGCCGCCATCCGGGGAGGCACCGGGCATGAAGAGGCTATCATGCCTGCTGGCGGCGCTGTGCCTGCTGGCCGGCTGCGGAAGGACGAAAGCCCCGGAGAGCGTACGCCTGCCGGTGCTGATGTACCACCACATCGCGGACGAGAACACCTCCTCCACCGTCATCTCCGAGGCTGGCTTCCGCCGGCAGATGGACGCGCTGCGGGACAATGGCTACACCCCCGTGAGCCTGCCGGACCTGCTGGCCTACGCCGACGGCACCGGCCAGCTGCCGGAAAAGCCGGTGGTCATCACCTTCGACGACGGGTACATGAGCACATATGAGCGGGCCTTCCCCATCCTGGGGGAGTACGGCTTTCCTGCGGCGGTGTTCCCCATCGGCTGCTCCGTGGGCCACGGGCAGTACTACAAGGACACGGACTACGAGATGACGCCCCACTTCGGCGCGGAGGAGATAAGCCAGATGCTGGCCTCCGGGCGGATGGAGGTGCAGTCCCACAGCTGGGACATGCACCAGTGGGCCCCCTTTGAGGACACGGATACGCCCCGCACATCCATGCTGCCCCTGGATGGCGAGACGGAGGCGGACTATATCGCCGCGCTGGAGGAGGACTTCCGACGGGAGGAAGAGGCCCTGGCGGCGGGTGGCGTGGAGCGGCTCTACGCCCTGGCCTACCCCCTGGGCCGGTACACGGACCTCACCGACCGGGTGCTGCGGGATTTGGGCGTGCGCATCACCTTCACGGTGGACGGGGACCGGGTGAACAGGGTGACGAGAGGCGAGCCGGAGAGCCTCTATGGTCTGGGCCGGCTGAACATGAGCGACGGGACCACCGACCAGGAGCTTCTGGCATATTTGGCACAGTGAGGGAACGAACGTGAGCGACAGAAAAAAGCAATACATAGAGGGCGTGCGGGACGGCGTGCCCATCGGACTGGGGTACTTCGCCGTGTCCTTCTCCCTGGGCATCATGGCCAAGAACATCGGCCTGACGCCCATCCAGGCGGCGGTGATGAGCCTTCTCAACAACGCCTCGGCGGGGGAGTACATGGGCCTTACCATGATCGCCGCCGGCGCCACCTACTGGGAGATGGCCCTGGCCACCCTCATCACCAACGCCCGGTATCTGCTGATGAGCTGCGCCATGAGCCAGCGGATGGACCCGGCGGGGCCCTTCCGCCACCGGCTTCTCATGGCCTTCGACATCACCGACGAGCTGTTCGGCATCACCATCGCCCGGCCGGGGTATCTGAGCCCCTGGTACATGTACGGCGGCATGACCCCCGCCATACCGGGCTGGATGATCGGCACCGCCCTGGGCACCCTGGCCGGCAGCCTGCTGCCCGTGCGGGTGGTCAGCGCCTTCAGCGTGGCCCTGTACGGCATGTTCATCGCCATATTCATCCCCCCGGCGAAGAAGGATAAGGTCATCGCCGTGCTGGTGGTGCTGGCCTTCGCCTCCAGCTGGGCCTTCGCCCGGCTGCCGGGCATATCGGCCCTGTCGGCGGGCACCCGCACCATCATCCTCACCGTGGCGCTGTCCGCCGGGGCGGCGCTGCTGTTCCCCCGGAAGGAGGAGGTGACCGGCGAATGAAGGTGTATCTCTACATCCTGGTGATGGCGGGGGTGTCCTATGCCATCCGGGCCATCCCCATGACCGTGCTGCGCAAGCCCATCAAGAGCCGGTTCATCCAGTCGTTTTTGTTCTATGTGCCCTATGTGACCCTGGCGGTGATGACCTTCCCGGCCATCCTGGAGGCCACCCAGAGCCAGATCTCCGGCGCGGCCGCGCTGGTGGTGGGGGTGCTGGCGGCCTGGCTGGGAGCGGACCTTTTCAAGACCGCCGTGGCCTGCTGCGCGGTGGTGTTCATCCTGGAATTTTTCGTACATTAAAACAGACCCTCCCGGTCGGGAGGGTCCGTTGTATTTTTCTGTGTCTGTCAGTCTTCCCCGTCGTCGGAGATCATGCCGTAGCCGCCGTCCCGGCGCTTGTACACCACGGAGAAGGCGTCGTCCGCCTCCTGGTTGCGGAAGGCGAAGAAGGTGTGGCCCAGCAGGTCCATCTGCATGGCCGCCTCCTCCGGGCTCATGGGCTTGATGGCGAAGCGCTTGGTGCGGATGATCCTGTACTCTTCCTCCTCCTCGTCGTCGGGCACGGCCACCGGGGCGGAGGTGCGCTCGAAGGCGCCGTCCCGCAGGCGCTTTTCCAGACGGGTCTTGTTCTTGCGGACCTGGCGCACCAGGGCGGCGCAGGCGGAGTCGATGGAGGCGAACATATCGCTGGTGGTCTCGGTCACCCGGTAGAACATGCCGTTGTTGCGCAGAGTGACCTCGGCGGTGCAGCGGCCCCGCTCCGCGCTGAAGGTGACAGCGGCGTCGCTCTCCGTGCGGAAGAGCTTATCCAGCTTGCCGATCTTCTTCTCCGCGTAGGCGCGCAGCTCGTCGTACACCTCGTATTTTTTGCCGGTGAAAGTGAATGTCATGGTACTCGACCTCCTTTGTGGAAAGTGTACCACATATTTCCATCACAAGCAATAGCGTTTATGGATTTTTTCTAATCCCCGTCCGCTTGACATACCAGGACCGCACAGCGGACAGCAGCGTCAGCGCCACCAGCACCCCCAGCGTGGCGCCGCACAGGTCGATGCAAACATCCCGCAGCTGGCCGGCCCGGCCGGATACGAACAGCTGGATGCCCTCGTCCACGCACGCCGCCGCCAGGCACAGCCCCTCCGGCAGCCAGAACCGGCTGCGCCCATCCCGGCGCACCCACTGCAGGCCCATGAAAAAGCCCAGCACGGCGTACTCGGTGAAGTGGGCGGCTTTGCGCACCAGCACGGAGGGCCAGATGTAGGGCAGGCGCTCGCCCAGCTGCTGGGCGAAGCGGAACACCGCCAGCCCCAGCCGGCCCGGCAGCATCCCCGCCAGCGCCTCGATCCAGGACTGGAGCGTGCCGTCGTATATCCGGTCCAGGATGGGCCAGAGCAGCTTTTCCGCCCACCCGCTCTCCAGCGTGGACACGTCCCCCGGCATGAGGGAATTTATCCATATGAACAGGAGCGTGACGACTACGCAAACGCGCAGTATCCTCTGTGAGATCTTCTTCATAGCGGTATTGTCTGTCAAAACCCCCTGTTTGTCAAGATACTATTGACTTTACGCAAAATGATGCTACAATAAACCCGTATGTGCCCGACAATTTCATAGCCTTATCAAGAGTGGCGGAGGGACCGGCCCTGTGAAGCCCGGCAACCTGTGCGAGAGCAAAAGGTGCCAAATCCGGCGGTGTAAATCGAAAGATAAGGAACAAATATTTGTTTCCAACTGCCCGCCGGTCCCGGCGGGCATTCTTGATGCCGATTTTACAAAGGAGAATACGATGGGACACTACTTATTCACATCCGAATCCGTCACCGAGGGCCATCCCGACAAGGTCTGCGACCAGATATCCGACGCGGTGCTGGACGCCATCATGGCCCAGGACAGCCAGGGCCACGTGGCCTGCGAGTGCTGCACCACCACGGGCATGGTCTTCGTCATGGGCGAGATCACCACCAGCTGCTACGTGGATATCCCCAGGATCGCCCGGGACGTGCTGCGGGACATCGGCTACACCAAGGCCGAATACGGCATCGACTGCGACAACTGCGCCGTGCTGACCAGCATCGACGAGCAGAGCCCGGACATCGCCATGGGCGTGAACGCCAGCCTTGAGCAGAAGGCCGGCGGCGCGGCGGCGGAGCTGGAAAACGGCGCCGGCGACCAGGGCATGATGTTCGGCTACGCCTGCGACGAGACGCCGGAGCTGATGCCCCTGCCCATCAGCCTGGCCCACAAGATGGCCCGACGGCTGGCCCAGGTCCGCAAGGACGGAACCCTTCCCTATCTGCGGCCCGACGGCAAGACCCAGGTCACCGTGGAGTACGACGAGAACAACCGCCCCGTCCGGGTGGACACGGTGGTGGTCTCCACCCAGCACGCCCCCGACGTGGAGCAGGAGCAGATACGCCAGGACATCATCCGGGAGGTCATCAGCCCCATCATCCCCGCCGGCTTCGACCAGGGGGATATAAAATATTATGTCAACCCCACCGGCCGCTTCGTGGTGGGCGGGCCCCAGGGCGACTCAGGGCTCACCGGCCGGAAGATCATCGTGGACACTTACGGCGGCAGCGCTCCCCACGGGGGCGGCTCCTTCTCCGGCAAGGACCCCACCAAGGTGGATCGGTCCGCCGCCTACGCCGCCCGCTGGGTGGCCAAGAACATCGTGGCCGCCGGCCTTGCCCGCCGCTGCCAGGTGCAGATCGCCTACGCCATCGGCGTGGCCACGCCGGTGAGCGTGAACGTGACCACCTTCGGCACCGGGACCATGCCCGACGAGGTGCTGCAGAAGGCGGTGACCCAGGTGTTCGATCTGCGCCCGTCGGCCATCATCCGGGACCTGGAGCTGCGCCGGCCCATCTACCGGCAGCTGGCCGCTTACGGCCACATGGGCCGGGAGGACCTGGACGTGGCCTGGGAGCGCACCGACAGGGCCGAGGCCCTCAAGGCCGCCATCCCCGAGCCCAAGGAGGCCCTGGTGCCCACCGAGGCCGAGCCGAAGAAGCGCCCCTGGTGGAAATTCTGGGCCAAGAAATGATATGTGTAAGGAAAACGGGCTATGAGCACCATTCGGGATATAGCGCTGGCTCCCTCCGGCGAGAAGAAGATCGCCTGGGCGGCGCGGAACATGCCTCTCTGCCGGGCCATCGGGGAGGAGTTTGAGCAGACGAGGCCCTTCGCGGGGCTGAAGATCGCCCTGTCCGTGCACCTGGAGGCCAAGACGGCCTTTCTGTGCCGGGTGCTGGCAAAGGGCGGCGCCGAGATGCACATCACCGGCTCCAACCCCCTGTCCACCCAGGACGACGTGGCCGCCGCCCTGGCCGCCGGGGGCCTGGACGTGCACGCGGTATACGGCTGCACGGCGGAGCAGTACGACGCCAACATCGACAAGGTCCTGGCCTGCGGGCCCAACATCGTCATCGACGACGGCGGCGACCTGATGCAGGGTCTGCGGGAGCGCTGTCCGCAGCACATCGGCGGCGTGCTGGGCCTGTGCGAGGAGACCACCACCGGCGTGCACCGGCTGCGCCGGCTGGATCGGGAGGGGCTGCTGCCCTTCCCCGCCATCCTGGTCAACGACGCCGACTGCAAGCACCTGTTCGACAACCGCTACGGCACCGGCCAGTCCGTCTGGGACGGCATCATGCGCACCACCAACCTGATCGTGGCGGGCAAGGACGTGGTGGTGGCCGGCTACGGCTGGTGCGGCAAGGGCGTGGCCATGCGGGCCAAGGGCCTGGGCGCCCGGGTCACCGTCACGGAGACGGACCCCATCCGGGCCATCGAGGCGGTGATGGACGGCTTTGCGGTGATGCCCATGGCCGAAGCGGCCAAAACGGGCGACATCTTCTGCACCGTCACCGGCTGTGCCGGCGTCATCACCGCCGAGCACTTCCCCCTTATGAAGGACGGCGCCATCCTCACCAACGCGGGCCACTTCAACGTGGAGGTGGACATGCGGGCCCTGGAGAAGTACGCCCTGTCCCATTATGAGGCCCGGCACAACATCGAGGGCTACGCGCTGCCCAACGGAAAGACCGTGTTCGTCATCGCCGAGGGGCGGCTGGTGAACCTGGCCTCCGGGGACGGCCACCCGGCGGAGATCATGGACATGTCCTTCGCCATCCAGGCGCTGAGCGCCCGGTACCTGGCCCGGCACAAGGGCGAGCTGGCCCCCGGCGTATACCCGGTGCCCCGGACCATCGACGAGGAGGTGGCCCGGCGGAAGCTGGCGGCTCTGGGCCTGGCCATCGACACGCTCACCCAGGCGCAGCGGGACTATCTGGGCGTGTGAGAGAAAAAGGAAGCGGCCCCGGGGAGACGGCTCTCCGGGGCCGTTTTTGCACCCGTCGGCCGGCGCGCGGCACAAAAAACTTCTCCGAAAGCGGCGGATGAGGCGCAGTTGTGTATTGTGTTTTTCCGTTCGTGGACATATAATGTATATTTAGCAGATAATGACCGCTTTCCCCTCGGTGGACAGAGGATATACCCCCGCGAAGAGAGAGGAGCCAACGTGAACAAGTTTTTTCGAGGTCTAGGCAAGACCATGGCCGTACTGCTGATAACGATCCTGGCGGTGCTGCTCAACGTGGTGCTGGCATGCGTCATCCTGTCCTACGGCCCGTCGCCGGAGTGGCAGCGCCGTTTCGTGGCCACCTTTGACGAGACCAGCGCCATGAAGTTCGTCCCCCGCATCTTTTTCTCGGAGGACGAGGTCCAGCAGATCCTTCATCCCACGCCGACCCCCGCCGAGGAGGACCCCTTCGAGGAACTTCCCTTCGAGCAGGGCGCCGGAGAGCAGGACGCCGGGCAGATGGTGGTGGTGGCCGACCCGCCGGCGGAGGGCGAGCAGCAGATCGAGATGATCGACATCAAGACCCCCACCTATAAGGGAAAGCTGATGAAGATACACGACCCCTCCCTGGTCGTCTTCGGCACGCTGGACACCTACGGCTATGATTACCACGGGCTGTATCTGACGGAGTTCATCGAAAAATACAACGCCATCGCCGGCTCCAATGCCGGCGGGTTCATCGACCCCAACGGCACCGGCAACGGCGGCCAGCCGGACGGCATGGTGATACGGGACGGCGAGCTGATATGGGGCTATGCCGGCACCTATTACGTGGACGTCATCGGCTTCGACAAGGACCACATCCTCCACGTGGGCGACATGACCGGGCAGGAGGCGCTGGACATGGGCCTGGTGGACGCCCTCAACTTCAGCGGCGGCCCGGTGCTGGTCAAGGACGGCCAGGTCCGGCAGGGCCTGGGCGGCGGCGTGAACCCCCGCACCTGCCTGGGCCAGATGGCCGACGGCACCGTCCTGCTGATGGTGATAGAGGGCCGCCGGCCGGACAGCCTGGGGGCGACCTATGACGACGTGGCCATGGAGATGTATGAGGCCGGAGCGGTCAACGCCGGTAACCTGGACGGCGGCTCCTCCTCGGATATGTACTACAACGGCGAGCAGATCATCTGGAACTCCTTCTACACCGGCGCGCGCCAGATACCCAACGCCATCCTCGTGCTGAAGGGGGGTGCCGCAAATGAGTGACGAGCGCCAGGAGAGGCTGCCGGAGCCCACCGGCCGGCATTTGGCGCCGGACACCGGCGCGGCCCGGCACGCGGACGACTCCCCCTTCGTGGATACCTCCCTGTTCGACGACGATCCGCCGCCCCGGCGCGGCCATGTCTTCGACGACAGCTCCCCCTTCGACGAGGATTCCCCCTTCGTGGACACCTCCCTGTTCAAGGCGGCCGCCCGGCGCGACGCCGCCAGGCGCGAGCCTGCGCCCCGGCGCAGAGAAGTCTCCGCGCGCGGGGACGAGCCCAAACGCGGGGACACGTCCCTGCGGGAGGAAGCTCCCGCGCAGGATGCCGCGCCCAAACGCAGCGACGCCCGCAAGCGCAAAGACGCCCCCAAACGCAGGGATAGGTCTAAGCGCGCAGACGAGCCCAAACGGGAGGAAGTTCCCAAGCACGGAGACGAGCCCCGGCAGGAGGAAGCCCCGGAGCGGGAGGATGCCCCGGAGCGGGAGGATGCCCCGGAGCGGGAGGACGCCCCCGCGCCCGAAATCGTTCCCCGGCGCAGGCGGACGGAGACGAAGCGTTCCGGCCGGAAGCAGTCGTCCAGGGCGGAACGGCGGGCCGGCGAGAGCCGCGCCGCACGGCGGCGGCGGAAGAGATTCAAGACGTTCCTGCTGGTCTACCTGGTCATCCTGGGCGTCTGCACCGGCGCTTTGCAGCTGCGGCTGTGGCTGGCCCTTGACCATTCCCAGGCCCAGATGGACCAGGCGGCGGCGGAAAAGTCCGCCAAGGTGGCCCAGGAAAAGGCGCTGTACGAGGCCCCCCAGCGGACCTTTGAGCAGTGGCTGGAGAGCCAGAGCCCCGACTACTGGGCGGATCTGTGGTATGCCTCCCACCAGGGCAACGATATGGAGCCGAGGGAATGGCTCTGCACGTATTTTGACGAGCTCTTCTCCCCCGGCGGCTATCAGGCGTACAAGGCCGAGGGATTCAGCAGCACGGCGCCGGTCTACCTTATCAAGAAGGACCAGGCGCCCGTGGCCCGCGTCTCGCTCACGGGAAGCGACCTGAACTGGACCGTCTCCAACGTGGAGCTGCTGCTGGCCCCGGACAAGAACATCACCATAACGGTGCCGAGAAGCTGCCGCGTGACCTTCAACGGCAGGCAGCTCGACCCCCAGTCCATGCAGGCGGCAGAGAGCCAGCTGGATTATGAGGACCTTCGGGAGCAGCTCCAGGAGCCGGTCACCTGGCTCACCTACAGCGCGGAGGGGCTGATGGCGGAGCCGGAGATCACGGTGGAGCCGCCCAACGGCTGCAAGGTGTACCAGAACGACGACGGCGTCTATATGCTCACGATGGACGCGGACGTGAGCCGGTATATCGACCTGACAGAGCGGTTCACCGACGCCTTCCTCGAGTATTACATGAACGGCTACCACGATACCAGGTACTACCTGAACGAGCTGCTCAGCTTCGTGTACTCGGACACCCAGGCATACCACGATATTTATTCCACCTACGACAGCGTGAGCTGGTCCACCTACTACCGGACCAAGGACACGACCATAACGGTCGCTGACGAGGCGATCGTCTGGGCGAACAACTGCTTCAGCATAGACGTCTCCTATACGGCCAAGGGCACGGTGGAGACCGACGAGGTGCTGGAATTCGCTGACGCCACCATGCGCGTGTTCTTCCTCCGGACAGACAGCGGCGACGGCTATTACATCAGCCACTTCGAAGCGGTATAGCCCCGCCGATACAAAGACCAGGGCCGACCCTTACGGGCCGGCCCTGGTCTTTAAACTGGGGTCAGACTACCGCGTCCCGCCTTGCCGCTCGCCGGCATCAAAACAGCAGACGCCTTTGGGCGTCTGCTTCCTTATCGAACAGGCCCCCACGCGGCACGCTTGTCGCGTGGGGAAAGGAGAAAGGCTTCTGACCGATGGAGGAGCCCCCTCGCGGGGGTCTGACATCTTCAGAAGCCTTTCGACATGGCAAAGACTGCGCAAATTGATACAATGCAACGCTTTCTGTGGAGCGTTGCATTTGTCATATCAGCGTTGCATTTTGCCTTGAGCGTTGCGTTGAGGGCGTGTTCTCCCCTCAGCCGTTCAGGATGGACATGAACTCGTCGCCGGTGATGGTCTCGTGCTCATAAAGATATGTCGCCAGCTGGTCCAGCTTGTCCCGGTTCTCGGTGAGTATCTGCGCGGCCTTGTCGTGCTGCTTCTTCACGATGGTCACCACCTGCTCGTCGATCTGGGCCGCCGTCTCCTCGGAACAGGCCAGGGACGTATCCCCGCCCAGATATTGATTCGTGACGGTTTCCATGGCCACCATGTCAAAATCACGGCTCATGCCATAGCGGGTGATCATGGCGCGGGCCAGTTTGGTGGCCTGCTCGATGTCGTTGGACGCGCCGGTGGTGTAGTCCCCAAAGACGATCTCCTCCGCAGCCCGGCCACCGGTGAGCGTGGCAATCTTATTCTCCAGTTCTTCACGGGTCATCAGATACTTATCTGTCTGCTCCACCTGCATGGTGTAGCCCAAGGCCCCGGAGGTCCGGGGGATGATGGTGATCTTCTGCACCGGGGCGGAGTTGGTCTGTTTGGCCGCCACCAGGGCATGGCCGATCTCATGGTAGGCCACCACCCGCTTTTCCTTGTCCGTCAGAATGGCGTTTTTCTTCTGGTATCCGGCGATGACCACCTCGATGCTCTCCTCCAGGTCCGCCTGGGTGACGAACTTCCGCCCGTCCCGGACGGCCCGCAATGCCGCCTCGTTCACGATGTTGGCAAGCTCCGCGCCGGACGCGCCGGAGGCCATGCGGGCCACCTTTTCGTAGTCCACATCCTCCGCTACCTTCACCTTCTTGGCGTGGACCTTCAAGATGGCCTCCCGGCCCTTCAGGTCCGGCAGCTCCACCGGCACCCGCCTATCGAACCGGCCCGGACGGGTCAGGGCCGGGTCCAGGGCCTCTGGCCGGTTGGTGGCCGCCAGGATGATGACCCCGTTGTTGGCCTCGAAGCCGTCCATCTCCGTTAAGAGCTGGTTCAACGTCTGCTCCCGCTCGTCGTTGCCGCCCATGGCACCGGCGTTTCGCTTGCCGCCGATGGCGTCGATCTCGTCGATGAACACGATGCAGGGGGCCTTCTCTTTGGCCTGCTTGAAGAGGTCTCTCACCTTGGACGCGCCCATACCCACGAACATCTCCACAAATTCCGAGCCGGACATGGAGAAAAAGGGCACGTTGGACTCGCCGGCCACGGCCTTGGCCAGCATGGTCTTGCCGGTGCCCGGAGGACCCACCAGCAGCAGGCCCTTGGGCATGGACGCGCCGATCTCCTTATACTTGTCCGGGTTTTGCAGATAGTCCACAATCTCCTGCAGGTTCTCCTCTGCCTCGTCCACGCCCTCCACATCGGAGAAGCGGATTCCGTCGGAACTCTTCACATAGACCTTGGCGTTGGACTTGCCCATGTTGAACATCAGGGAGTTGCCCCCGGCCCGGTCCATGAGCTTCTTGCTCATGAACTGGCCGATGCCGATGAAGATGGCGATGGGCAGCACCCAGGAGAGGATGAAGGACAGCAGCGGCGACGCCTGCTCGATGATCTCGCTGGAGAAGGTGACGCCCGATGTGTGCAGCCGCTCCACCAGACCGGGGTCCTCGATGGGACCGGTCTTGTAGATTTGGGTCATGTCCTTGTCGGTGAAGAGGATCTGGTTGGATTCCAGTTCCACTTCGCCCAGCTGGCCCTCTTCCGTCATGGTCATGAAGGTGCCGTAATCCACCTCCTGGATTTGCCGCCGGGCCATCCAGGGCAGGATGAGCAGGTTAAAAAGCACCAGCGCGACCGCCACCACGCCGTAATAGAATATCAGCGGTTTTTTCGGCTTTTTGATCTCTTTCATGGTCTATCTCCTCTTGTTCAGTATCTATCCCAACCCCCCGGCTCAGCCGGATGTCTTGTTCTGCTCATATTCCTCTTCCAGCAGCTCACAGATAGCCGTGGCGGCGTCTGCGGGGATGACGCGGCGCTGGGCCGCGATCATCTTTTCCCGGGCGCTTTCTTCCAGGAGCCTGTCGCAGGCATCTATGAGCTCATGCTCCGGCGAGTTGACGGCGAGGCTCATGCCATTCTCCGCGAAAAAGTGCATGTTGCTGGTCTCGCAGCCCGGTATGGGCGTGATGTGGACCAGGGCCGTGCCCACCACGGCCGCCTCGGTGGAGGAAAGCCCACCGGGCTTGGACAGGTAAAGATCGCAGGCCTTCATATAGTCCGCCATCTGATCGGTAAAACCCAGCACGGCGCACCGTCCGCCGAAGGACGCCCGCATATGCTCCTCCAGCTCCCGGTTGCTGCCGCAGATGACAACGATCTGGGCGCTGCTCTCATACCGGTCCAGGAGGATGCCCACCACCTGCTGGATATGTCCCGCGCCAATGCTGCCGCCGGCCACCAGGATCATTTTTTTGCCCGGGTCCATGCCCAGTCGTTCCCGGATGGACGCCCGGTCCTCTTTGCCGGTAAACTGCCGCCGCACCGGGATGCCCAGGGGACGGATGCGCGACCGGTCGATGCCCCGGCCGACGAATTCCTCCGTCAGCTCCTTGGCGGGGATGATGTACCGGTCCAGGTCCGTCTCCTCCGTGAAGGGGATGCAGGCGTAGTCCGTGGCGATGAAATAGGTCCGGGGGACGCTGGATCCCCGCCGCTTCATGCTGGTGAGTATCTCCGCCGGGAACAGGTGGGTGGTCACCACCGCGTCGAAGCGGCGCTGCTCCATATACCGCTCCAGTACCGGCTCCATCTGCCGGTTCAGCTGATAGACCGGCGAGGGAAACGGCAGCTTCCGGTATACGTCGCCCAGTTTGTAGGCTGCGCCGAAGGCGTTGGGGGCCTTCTGAGCCAGCAGGATATAGGCTTTGTCGATCACTTCCGCCACCTGATCGTTTTTCAGCGTATAGGGATTGAGGGTCGTGACGGCATGGCCTCTGGCGGCCATGGCCTCGGCCACCGCCGCGCAGGCGGTGTTGTGTCCGCCGCCGGTGCCGCATGTGAGCATCAATGCGTCCATAACAATTTTACCTCCAGTTTCTCCCGCAGCTCGCGGCTCCGATGCAGCCGCAGGCACACCGCCGCCGTGATGAGCGCGAAGCCCAAAAGGACTGGCTTCGCTGCCTTGACAATGACCATGGCCGCCAGCGTGAGCAAATAGGCGAGCATGGTCCGGTAAAAGGTGGGGTCCACCCGCAGCACCACGGACAGAAGCACAAACACCGCCGCGAACAGCGCAAGCGGCATATCGTAGGGGCAGAGCCCCAGCAGCACGCCAAAGGTGGCGGCGATGCCCTTGCCCCCGCGGAAATGATGGAAGATGGGAAGGATATGCCCCGCCACCGGCGCCGCCATCACCAGCGGCAGCGCCCAGCGCTGAGCCGGCGCCGCAGAGCGCAGATACAGATACACCGGCAGGAATCCCTTTGCCAGGTCCCCTGCCAGTGTGAATGTGCCGCACCAGAAACCGCAGTATCGGAAGGCGTTCACGGTCCCCGGGTTTTTGTCCGTGCTGTTTTGGAGTAGTTCCCGCTTCCCAAGCAGTTCCCCCGCCAGCACCGCGAACAGCACGCTGCCGGACAGATACCCGACGGCGATATATAAGATGCCTCTCAAGTCCATAGACGCATTGTCGCTCCCTTGTGCTTTCTCCCAAACGCTTATTTTAGCGCTTTGTCTCCTCTCCGTCAACGCTTTGCCCGGTCTCGTTTCATGCAGCCGGACGGACAAGGCCCTATGCCCGGCCTTCGGGCATAGGGCTTTGCGCAGTTTGTCTCCATCACGGTTTTTCGATAGAATCTGTGCGGATGATGAACTTGACCGTGCCGGGCGTGCCGGGCGTGCCGGGAACACCGCCGGAGAAGGCGGTATACTCACCGGCGTAATCCTGCAGGGCCCGGAGCCGGTCAAAGAATCCCTGGGCGTCGTCCTCCACCAGGCGGGAGAGGGTCTGGATGCCCTCTTCATCGAACGTGCCCATACCCTCTGCCAGGGCGGAGGCGCCGTCCGTCAGCTGTGCGATGCCGTCCGTCAGGGACTGGGTGCCGCTCTTGAGTGTTTGGGCCCCGCTGGCCAGGGTGTTGGCCCCGGCGGTGAGCTGCCCGGCCCCCGAGGCCGCGTTCCCGGCGCCCCAAGCCAGGGAGTCCGCGCCGGATGAGAGCTGGCCTACGCCGCTCACCAGCGCCTGACTGCTGCCGCTGAGCGTGTTCAGCCCGTCGATCAGCGCGTCAAGATTATTGCCGCCGTTTCCGGAGACGATGGCCTCTATGCCGCCGGAGAGCTGCCCGATCCCCTCCTGCAGTTTAGCGCCGCCCTGCTGAAGCGCCGGCGCTCCCTTGGCCAGCGCCGTTGCCAGCGACAGGACGCTCTGCTCGCTGTCTTCCCCGGCGGCCAGGGCCTTGATCTGTCCCAGATACCCGAGGGCAGTCTCTTTATTCTGAGCGGGCGCAACAGTGGGAACGGACGTCGGCACCGCAGCCAGTTCCCCCTGGGCACTGGCGATATAGGCGTCGCTGGAGCTGAGAGTGTCCAGGACGGCCTGGAGCTGCCCCTGCTGTGTCTCGTCGGCGGTCTCCATCAGATCGTACAGGGCTGCCTCCGCCGTTTGGTTGACGCCAATGGCGCTGTCCAGAGCGCCGGAAGCCTCCGCCAGCTGGGGCCCCGGGTCTGCAGCGGTCAATTGGGCGCCGTAGTCATTAATGTACGTGGTCACCGCGTCGGCAAGCTCACCGATAGTCTGCGCCTCGGTCTGGATGCCCTGCGCGGCGGGCCCGATCGCCTCCAGACCTGCGTTCAGCGACTCGACCCCAGTCTCAAGATCCCCCGCGCCGGTCGCAGCATTTTCCAGACCGACTTTCAGCGCTGCGGCGCCGTTGTACAGGGCGGTCGTGGCTCCGGGCAGGCCCTGGACCTGGGAACTCAGGGTATCCAGGCCACTGGCCAGGGTATACGCGCCGCTCTCCAGGTCGTTCAGGCCGGAGCTCAGCGTGCCCATGTTGGAGGCGATGGCGTCCGCCCCGCTGGACAGCTCGTCGGCCCCGCTGGAGAGGGCGTCCGCCCC
>CANPXW010000036.1 GCA_947587025.1 uncultured Oscillospiraceae bacterium | reverse complement strand
ATGCGCCCCGCCTCCGGCTCGGCCTTGAAGCTCTTGATGACGGCAAAGCCGGCCAGCAGGTCCTTGACTCTGCCCACGAAGCCCTCGTTCGCGTCGCTGAGGGCCTTTTCCCGCCGGGTCAGCTCCGGGCTGAAGATGGTCACCCCCAGCAGGGGCAGCACGCACAGCGCTGCGGCGGCTCCCGTCATCGCGGGGCTGTAGGTGAGCAGAAACGCCAGGGTGGCCGCGAAATCCAGGGGCAGCACGACCAGCTCAAACAGGCTTTGCAGATAGTCGGAGGCGATCACGGTCACATCGCTGGTGAGGACGGCGAGATACCGCCCGGTGTTCTCCCTGGCAAAGGCGCTGATGCCCTTCTCAGAGAGCTTCTGAAAGGCGCAGGACTTGTACTGGCGCAGCGCTCGGCCCAGCCAGCCGCTGAGGGCCCGGTAATACAGTGTCTGCTGTACGCCTATGAACACCGCCGTGCCCGCCGCCGCCCACAGCAGCCGGACCAGCCGGGCGGCGTCCAGCGCCGCGACGGCGTCTATCACCTCCCCCAGCACCCACGACACGATAAGCATGGCCGGTATCTCCAGCATATACAGCACCGCCGTGCCCAGAAAGCGAAGGCGGTTGTGCTCATAAAAGGCCCGGATGTATGGCCGGGCGGGGTCAGGCTTTTTGCTCCCCATCGCTTTCCGTTCCCTTTTCAAAGCACTTTTCCCGCAGCAGGTTCCCCACCAGGTTCATCCCATGGCCCTGCCACGCCCAGCGGGCGAAGGTCAGCAGCGGCACGATGCCGCTGAAGTCCCGCAGGGCGTAGACGCGCACTGTCCCCTCCGGCATGGTGATCTGCTCCCTCGCCAGCAGGTGCGCCCCGGTCAGGGCCTCCAGCGCCCGCTCCGTCTCCGGCAGGGGCACGCCCGTGTGCCCGGCCACCACCGCCGGGGCGTAAAGGCCCTCCCGGCTCCGGCAGAGGTACCGCAGCGCCTCCATGGCCCCCGGCAGCGCCAGCGCGGCGAACAGGGCGCGGTATTCCTCGTCGGTCAGCAGAT
Organism: uncultured Oscillospiraceae bacterium; assembly: GCA_947587025.1. Taxonomy (GTDB): domain Bacteria; phylum Bacillota; class Clostridia; order Oscillospirales; family Oscillospiraceae; genus CAJOIG01. The sequence continues at coordinate 20,803 of CANPXW010000036.1, read as the reverse complement.
ATTTCTCGTAGCCGGCCTCCGGCTCCGGGAACACCCCGAAATAGGAGTAGTCCTCCGCGCCTACGCCCAGAAGATAACCGCTGTCTGTGCCCGACATCGTGCGCATCAGCGCCTTGCCTTCGCCAAACAGGCCCGGCTTGTCCAGCTCCGCCTTTTCGGGATAGGCGATCCAAGGCGCGTCGAACAGGCTGTCGCTGACGCCGTAGATGGCCGCCTCCCACAAAAGCCGTGTCAGCTTTGTCAGCCGGTCCTTCTCCGGAATGGACCGCAGCCACTGGATAAGGTCGTTGGACATATCCTTTGCCGGGCCGCTCTCCCGGCCGAACAGGGCGTCCACCGTCACGTGCAGCCGGTCGGCGATGGCGGGCAGCAGCGTCACGTCCGGCGCTCCGCCGCATTCCCACCGGCTCACCGCCTGGGTGCTCACCCCCGCAGCCTTTCCCAGCTCCTCCTGGGTCAGGCCCGCCGCTCTTCTGTACTTGGCGATCTGCTCGCCGATCATGCCAGCGTTCATCCAAAGCGCCCCCTCGTTCAAGTGTTGCTTGCGTTATAGCTAAATCCGCGCTTGAATACAACGCAGGCGCTTTTGAGAAAAATCAAGTGGAAGTTGATATGGACAAAACAAAAACAGCATGGCCCGCAGACCACGCTGTTTTCTCTTATGGGGCTTTACATGCCGTCTATCAGGCGGACGGTGACTACGCCGGCGTCCGCGTCCTTTTCCAGCACGAAGGCGGGCACGTCGGGGATGAGTATCTCCCGCTCCCCTTTTACCACCAGCACGCTGGCGGCGGGCTCGGGCATGACCTCTGTGAGCACGCCCAGCTCACGGCCGGACTCGTCCACCACACGGGCGCCGATGATGTCCTGCAAAAACACCGTCCCGGCGGGCAGATGAGCGTCGTCCCGGTCGATGAAGAGCACCTTGCCCTTCAGCGCCTGGGCGGCGGTCGCGTCCTCCACCCCGGCCAGGGAGGCGATGCACATCTGCTTGTGCGCCCGGCAGGCGCGGACCTTTACCTCCTCGCCGTCGATGAAGAAACGGCGAAAGCGGGTCAGAAAGTCCGGCCCGTCGGCCCAGGGCTGGATGCGCACCTCGCCCCGGACGCCGTGGGTGTTCACGATCTGCCCCGCTTCCAAAAACTGCTTTTTCAATCCAGTATCTCGACGGAGATCTTCTTGCCCTGGCGCTGGGCGACGGACTTCATCAGCACCCGGATCTGGCGCACGATGCGGCCCTGGCGGCCGATGACCTTGCCCATATCCCCGTCAGCGACGCGGACCTCGTAAACGGTGGTGCCGTTTTCGCTGTGCTCGTCCACGACGACCTTATCCGGGTCGTCCACCAGGCTCTGGATGATATAGGTGAGAAGTTCCTTCATGGGGCGCACCGTCTCACTCGGCCTGCTCCGCAGCCGGGGCGGGCTCAGCGGCGGGGGCCTGCTGGGCCTCGGCCAGCTTCAGAAGGCCGCGGACGGTATCGGTGGGCTGAGCGCCGCAGCCGATCCAGTACTTGGCGCGCTCCAGGTCCACCTGGATGGAAGCGGGCTGCGCCATGGGGTCGTAAGTGCCCAGCTCCTCGATGTTCCGGCCGTCGCGGGGAGAGCGGCTGTCGGCCACCACGATGCGGTAATAGGGGGCCTTCTTCGCGCCCTGTCTCTTCAGTCTGATCTTGACCATTTTTGTTTCCTCCAAAATATAGTTGGTGAATTTATTTTTCAAATCCTCTCGGGATGTTGAAATCACATGCCGAACATGCCCATCTTCCGGGCCATCTTCTTTCCCTTGCGGGTGCCGGACATCTGTTTGACCATGGCGTTCATGGCGTCGAAGCCCTTCAAAAGCCGGTTGATCTCCACCACGGAGGTGCCCGCGCCGGCGGCGATGCGCCGCTTGCGGCTGGCGTTCAGGATGGCGGGGTTGGCCCGCTCCTTGGGGGTCATGGACAGGATGATGGCCTCGGTGCGGGCCATGGCCTTGGGGTCGATCTTGGCCCCCTTGAGGGCCTTGGCGTCCATGCCCGGCACCATGCCCATGATGTCCTCGATGGAGCCCATGTCCTTCATGGACCGCAGCTGCTCCAGATAGTCCTGGAGGGTGAAGCGGTTTTTCATGAGCTTGTCGGCCATCTCGGCGGCCTTTTTCTGGTCCACGGCCTGCTCCGCCTTCTCGATGAGGGTGAGCACGTCGCCCATGCCCAGGATACGGCTGGCCATCCGGTCGGGGTGGAACACCTCGATGGCGTCCAGCTTCTCCCCGGTGCCGGCGAACTTGATGGGCTTGCCGGTCACCGCCCGCACCGACAGGGCCGCGCCGCCTCTGGCGTCGCCGTCCAGCTTGGTGAGCATCACGCCGGTGATGCCCAGGGCCTCGTCGAAGGCCGTGGCGGCGTTCACCGCGTCCTGACCGGTCATGGCGTCCACCGTCAGCAGTATCTCCGCCGGCTCCACCGCCGCCTTGATGCGCCGCAGCTCATCCATCAGCGCCTCGTCCACGTGCAGCCGGCCGGCGGTGTCCAGAAACACCAGGTCGTTGCCGTGCCGGCGGGCGTGCTCCACGGCGGCCTTTGCGATGTCCACCGGGTCGATCTGGCCCATCTGGAACACGGGGATGCCCACCTGGGCGCCCACGGTCTCCAGCTGCTTGATGGCAGCGGGGCGGTACACGTCGCAGGCGGCCAGCAGCGGCCGCTTGTTCTGCTGCTTCTTCACGAAGGCCGCCAGCTTTGCCGTGTTGGTGGTCTTGCCCGCGCCCTGCAGGCCCACCACCATCACCACGCTGGGCACCTTGGAGGAGTAGTTCAGGCGCGCGGCCTGGCCGCCCATGAGGGCGGTCATCTCCTCGTTGACGATCTTTATCACCATCTGGGCGGGGTTGAGGCTCTCCAGTATCTCCTGGCCGGCGGCCTTCTCGGAGACGGTCTTGACAAAGTCCTTCACGACCTTGTAGCTGACGTCCGCCTCCAGCAGCACCATGCGCACCTGGCGCATGGCCTCCTTGATGTCCGCCTGGCTCAGACGGCCCTTGCCCCGGAGCTTCTTGAAGATGCCGTTCAGTTTTTCCGACAGGCTCTCAAAGGCCATTACATCAGCTCCTCCAGCTTCGCCAGGATGTCCCGGCCGCGTTCGTCCTCCGGCAGCAGCGGCTCCAGCTGGGTCCGGATGGCCGCGATGGCCTGCCGCCGCTCCAGGTACCGGCGCACAAGGCCGGTCTTGTCCTCATACTCCCGCAGAGCCGCCTCCGCCCGGCGCAGGGTGTCCCACACGCCCTGGCGGCTGAGGCCCTCCAGCCCGGCGATCTCCGCCAGGGACAGGTCCTCGTTCCAGTGCAGCTCGCATGCCGCGCGCTGCTTTTCGGTCAGCAGCTCGCCGTAAAAGTCCAGCAGCAGGGACCGGTCCAGGGGCGTCGCATCCATCCGGGCAGCCTCCTTGTGTCAAGGACTTTGCTTTACAGCCTGCCCATCATACACCCATCCCCGCCCGCTGTCAAGTGTTTTTTCTTGACAGCAAACGGCCCCGGACAAACGCCCGGGGCCGTCGTATATATTTTCTTACTTCTGGCGCCTGCGCCGGGCCAGGACAAAGGTCAGGGCCGCAGCGGAGAGGGTCAGCAGCGCGGCGTACAGCGTCAGGGGCGTCTCGTCGCCGGTGGCGGGGACCACCGTGCCCGGAGCGGACGTGGAGCCGCTGCCGCCGCCTGCGGCGGGAGCCTTCACGATCTGGAAGGTCAGCTCCTTGGTGGTGCCGGCGGTCAGGCCGTGGGTATTGCCCTCCAGGGCCTTGATGGTGATCGCGGCCTCGCCCACTTCCGTGTTGTCCGCGTAGACCAGCTCATAATCGGTGCCGGCCGTCAGCTTGGTGTCGCCGTTGATGTACACCTCTATCTTCGGCTCGATGGCCTTGCCGGTGTAGGTCTGGTCGGGGATGGGGTCCGGGGAGACGGTGGCGTCAGCGATGTCGGCGCTGGACACGATGGCGTAGGGGGAGAAGCGGTCGGAGCTGAATACAAGGTCATCGCCCACGATCCTGGTGGGGAGCTTTTTCCAGCCCTCGTCCTGGTGGTACCGGGACACGTAATAGATCGGCCCCGCGCCCGCCTTGGGCAGCTTGAAGGTGATCTCGTCGTCGACCTTGTGGATGTAGCCGGTCGTATCCGTGCCGTCATGGCCGGTGATCTGCACCTTGATGTCGATGTCGTAGTACTTCGCCAGCTCGCCGGTCTCCGGCTTCAGCGCGGGGGCGCTGTCGGGCACGTCGCTGTCCTTGTCCGTCACCTCCAGGGTGGTGGTGATGGTCATGGGGTCGCCGGCGCCGCCCTCGCCGGCCTTCTCAATCGCCTCGTAGAGCTCGCTGTCCATGCCCTCGGGGGCCTTCTTATTGGTGAGGGCGGACTGGACGGCGGCCTGTACCGACTCCGCCACCACGCTCTTGGCGGTCTCCGGCTCGCTCACTTTGTCCTCAGCGACGGTGGGCGCGGTCGTCGGCGCGGGGAGCGGGTCGACGGTGTAGGTGTGCTGCTCCGTTTTGTCCTCGAAGGTCTCGGCGTCAGGGCCCTTTTTGAACGTGGCGGTGGCCTCGAAGGTATACTGGCCGCCCTCCAGGTAGGTGGGGTCCTTATCGTCGCCCTTTACGCCGCCGGTGGTCTTCGCCTTAGCGGTCACCTTGTTGGTGCCGTCGGAGAGCTTCAGGTCCGGCTCCAGGCAGCCCTCGGCGGAGCACCGGGCGGTGACGGTCACCTCCGGCGGGGTGCCCTTGTCCTTCAACTCAGGCCACGTGAATTTGACGCTGTCCTCGTCGAGGGTGTGGCCCGTGGCGGGGATAGTCTCTTTACCATCGGTGTCCTGACTTGTAAAGGTCTTTCTCTCTCCCTTTCCGTTGTCAGGAGCCGTGATGTCGGCGGTGTACGCTTTGGAACCCTCGGTGGTACAGGTGGGCGGTACCTCTTTAAAACTGACTTTGACATCGTCCGGGATAGAGAGGTCCTTCCCGCTGCCGTACTCTTCGCATCCGTTTTTGCACGTTATCTTCACGTTGGTGACATTGTGGCTCGCCCACGTGACCACGGGCTCCTGCCAATCATGACCCTTTTTAGGGATGGTCACCACGTATGGCTGCTCATAATCCTTGTCCGGCAAAGTCTCGCTGCCCGGCTGACTACTCACCTCGGCAACAGTTTTGAAGTTGGCATGGGCAGTATAGGTATCGTTGCCGTCTTCCGTGCACTTTTCGGGCGTATTGACCTTCTTGACTGTGGCCGTAGTCGTGATCTGCTGCTCACAGTTCTTGCATTTCAGCTTGGCGGTAAAGCCGGTCTCCGGCGAGGTAGCCTTGGTCTTATCCCATTCGCTCCAGTCGATGTCGCCGGACCAGTCGTGCTTCACAGTGTCGGCGCCGGTCTCGGTCTTTTCCTGATCGCAGCCGTCAGCCTGGCAGACAAAATGCTTTGTCTCGGCCGTGGTGCAGGTATCGGGGTCAGTCCTGGTGGGCTGCTCAGGATAACTGTGGTCGTCTTCGGTGCTGTGTTTTATGGTGTAAGTAGCGGAAGCCGTAGTATTGCAGCTCAAGGGATCACCGCCGGTCTCATCACCGACCTTGATGCTGGAAAGGCTGAGGGTCTTATTGAGCGGCGTAGTCTTTTCGACCTGGTATGTGATCTCCAGCAGCGTCACTTCCTGCTCTTCACAGGGTTTATCCCCTGCAAAGGCGCTAAAGCTAGTGCCATCAAAGGACGGCCCGCTGCCCATCCCTGGAAACTGAGATTTGCACTGGATGGCCGTACTGTTATCCGTGTTCTGCGTCAGTCCGGCTTTATCCAAGGTGAACTCTACAGAGCCGATCTTTTGCTGGCTGGAATTTATCAGTTTGACAGTTATCGTAGTCTCTTTCGTTCCGGACGGAGTCAGTTCTGACTGCGTGGATTCGATTTTGACCGACAGACCGCCGTCAGCCTGCGCCGAGACCGCAGCCAAAGAGACGACCATGACAGCGGTCAGAAGCATAAGTATAAATTTTTTCATACTGAAACTCCCTTCTCCCCGTAATCAGAGCGAGGGTATCTGATGGGTCACGAATTTATAAAGCCTGAGCAGATCCATCGTGTCGGTAGCGCTATCGCCGTTCACATCGCCGGCCGCCATTTTCACCATGTTACCGATCTGCTTGGTGACGTACTTATACAGATGAAGAACGTCCATCGTATTCACGGTTTTATCCCCGTTCACGTCGCCCTTGATGATGGAGGTGTCCTCCTCGAGGACCTCCTTGTCGCCGCAGGCGGTGCACACCTCGTTGGTGATGCGCATGACGCCCTGCATCTTCACGCTGGTCACCTTGTACTGGTGGCCGGTAGCGGGCAGGGTGTCCACCTCGTCGCGGCCGCACACCACGCAGTAGCGCTCCTGCCGGCCGTCAGCGGTGCATGTGGCCGGGGTGGTCTTGTAGGTGAACCGGTGGCCGTCGGCCGGGATGGGCTCCACCACGACCTTCCCGCAGTCCAGGCACGTGAGCGTGCGCTGGCCCTCGGTATCGCAGGTGGGCTCCCAGTTCCGGACGATGTCCCAGCTGTGGGAGAAGCTGACCACGGCGGGGGCGTCGGCGGGAGTGGAGACGACGGTGTCAGCCGTCACGCCGTCCTGCACCGGCCGGGCCGTGGCGCTGATGGACACGGCGTGGTCCTGGCCGTCCGTATTCACGATGGTCAGCACGCGGCCATCGGCCGTCGCCGTGAAGCCGGGGCCCTGATAGGGCTCGCCGCCCTCCGTCACCGTGCCGGTCACCGTTCTGGGAGGCGCGGCGGGCGCGTCCTCACGGGGCACGCCATAGCTGAGCGTCCAGGTGATGTCGGCCAGCTCGGCGTCCACCGGGGTGCTGAACAGCAGCACCGAGGCCTCGGCGGCGACGCTGGCATGGGTCCGGACGCGCAGTCCGTCGAAGCGCAGGGTCTCCAGCGGGCCGGGCGTGGGGCGGACAAAGTTCCGGTTGTTCATCTCGCCCTTCTCCCAGACGGCGTAGATGCTCTGGCCGTTGGCGATCACGGTACCGTCGGTGACGTTGGGCTTCTCCGCGTCCTGCTCGGTGGCCCAGCCCAGGAACTTATAGCCGTCAAAGCCGCCGTCGGCGTTCTTGGCGTCCCAATACGCCTGCGCCGCCTGCATGCTGTCGAAGGTCATCTTGGGGTCGTCCCAGTTCAGGTATCTGATCAGCAGATCCTCGTAGCTGAGCCGATAGCCGCCGGCGGCCTCGTCATAGGCCCGGGAAGAGGTCATGCAGTGGCCGTACATGCCGTTGATGCCGTTCCAGTCATAGTAGTAGGTGACGACCTTCTGGGTGGTCTCCCTGGCCGCTTCCTCGTCGATCTCATAGCCGGCGTACAGGACGGTCACGTCCCCGGGGACAGGGCTGCCCGGCGCGATCATGTCGCCGTCGGTGCTGATCTGCCACTCCCACCAGGCCGCGTCGTCCTCCCCGCCGGGGGCGTGGGTCATCACGGTCTTTTTGGTGAACCAGCCGACGAACTTCACCAGCTGCGCCTCTTTGGGCTTCAGATAGTCGTAAACCGGCTCCTCCTCCAGGACCGTGGGCAGCTTATCGCCGTCCAGCTCCACGGTGCGGGTGTAGTTCTGGTACCCGTCGGCGTAGGGGCCGATGAAGCTGCCCGGCGCGGCGTCCAGCACCACCACGCGCTTCCAGCAGGGCCACAGCTCGGTCTTGTCCTCGGGCACAGCATCCTTCTCGTGGAGCATGTTCCCGGTGACGGCGCCGGCGGTATCCGTGGTGCTCCAGCCGGCGAACCGGTAGCCGGCGCGGGTGGGCTCATACCAGCCCTTTTCCTCCGCCAGAGCGGAGGTGTCGGGCAGCGCGCCCTCCTGCAGGGTCACCGTCAGCTCGCTGTATGCGGCCCGGGGCGCGGGGAAGACGCCGGCTCCGGCGTGGACCTTGACCGTCCGGACCTCCGGCGTGCTCTCCGGCGCGGAGACAGGCGCGGTCTCGTTGGAGGCGGGCTCCTCAGCGGAGGGCCCGGACACAGCGGGCTCCGGGGCAGGCTCCGACTCCGGCGCATCGGTCTGCTCCGGCTCGGACACGGGCTCCGGCTCCCCGGTGGGCTCGGCGGGCTCTTCGACGGGCTCGGTGGTCTCCGGCCCGGCGGTCTCCGGCCCGGCGGTCTCCGGCTCCGCCGGGACCTCCGGCGCGGGCTCCTCCGTGACCAGGGGCTCCTCCGTGGCCTCGGCGGGCTCCCCAGCCTCGGGGCCCTCCGCCGCGCCGACGGTGGCGAACATGGCCAGCAGCATGACCAGCGCCAGCACGATGCTAAGCGTTCTCTTCATATCCAACTCTCCTTTCACAGGGGCAAAAAACATCTCAGACGGTCGTCTGCAGGGGCCTGAGTACCCCCCCGCGGCGCCCCTTCACAAGACGCAGGGTATAGAGACCCATCTATGGAGCGATTATATCTGTATTCCAGATAAAAGTCAATATCTGAAATGCAGATTTCTCATAATACCTGCGAGGTGATATGGATGATCTTTCCCAATGTGCGCTCGCTCCGGGAGGACAGGGATCTGCGCCAGCGGGAGCTGGCGGCGGTGCTGAACGTCAGCCAGAACACTTATTCGCAGTATGAGAACGGCGTCATCGAGCTGACGGCGGAAAATCTGATCAAGCTGGCGGATTATTACGACGTGAGCGTGGATTATCTGCTGGGGCGCACCGCCCGGATGGAGATCAACCGGTGAAAAAATGCCTGCGGCGTTCGCCGCAGGCATTCTTATAATGGTATCCTTTTGTCTCTTACTGGGCCGCCAGCACTTCCAGCCGCCGGGCGATGAACTGCTGCACGTTGTCCCGCTCGATGCCCAGCGCCACCGCCAGCTCGCCGTACAGCAGGTCCTCGGCCCGCTCCATGTACCGGCGGTCCACCGCGCCGAACTTCAGCTTCTTCTGCTCCCGCTCCGCTTTCTTGCGGTAGGCGGACATGGTCAGGCGCAGCAGCGACATGCAGTCATGGTCGCCCAGCTGGCTGCGGTAGTGGTTCTCCAGCTGCTGCAGATTCTGGTTGTGGTAGGCCTTGACGTCGATGCTGGGTATCTGGTCGATCAGCTCCATGGCCTCGTCCCGGCTGATCACCGGCCGGGTGAATACTTTATCGTTGTCCACCGGCGTGGTGATGGTCCCCTTTTGATACAGCGGCTCCAGTACGTAATACTGCCGCTCCGGCTCCGTCCGGCCAGCTTTTCTGGTGATGATCTCCGCTACACGGCATACGCCCGTGCCCCCGTAGAGAATGAGATCGCCCGTCTGGTACATTTTCACGCTCCTTGTTCTTCGCCGCAAATGCTTACAATATTCCTCACTGTATAGTATCATACCATATTCTGGAAGGAAATGTAAGGCTAATTTTCATTTTTTGAATATTTTTTCATAATTGATAATGAAAACCCCCTCCGAAGAGGGGGTTTTTTGTCTGTTTTGTGGATATGTCCTCAGTATCCGCTGGGGTTCTGGCTCTGCCAGCGCCAGGAGTCGGCGCACATGTCCTCCACGGTCTTCTCCGCCTTCCAGCCCAGCATGCGCTCTGCCTTGGAGCAGTCGGCGTACACGCTGGCCAGGTCGCCGGGCCGGCGGGGGGCGATCTTATAGGGCACGGCCACGCCGGTGGCCTTCTCGAAGGCGTGCACCAGCTCCAGCACGCTCACGCCATGGCCGGTGCCCAGGTTGAACACCTCCGTGCCGGTATGGGCCAGGGCGTACTCCAGGGCCTTTACGTGGCCCGCCGCCAGGTCGGTGACGTGGATGTAATCCCGCACGCCGGTGCCGTCGGGGGTGTCGTAGTCGTCTCCGAACACGTTCAGATGGGGAAGCCGGCCCACGGCCACCTGGGTGATGTAGGGCATCAGGTTGTTGGGGATGCCGGAGGGGTTCTCACCGATGCGGCCGCTGGGGTGGGCGCCCACGGGGTTGAAGTAGCGCAGCAGCACCACGCTCATGTCCGGGTCGGCGGCCGCCGCGCCGGCGGCGATCTGCTCGATCATGAACTTGGTCCAGCCATAGGGGTTGGTGCAGCCGCCGGTCTCGCTGTCCTCGGTGTAGGGCACGGCGGCCTTTGCGCCGTAGACCGTAGCGGAGGAGGAGAAGATGAACCGCTCGCAGCCGGCGTCCGCCATGCACTCCAGCAGGGTCAAGGTGGTGTCCAGGTTGTTGCGGTAGTATTTCAGGGGCTTGGCCACGCTCTCGCCCACCGCCTTGAAGCCGGCGAAGTGTATCACTGCGGCGGGCTTGGTCTCAGCGAAGATGCGCGCCATGGCGGCCTTGTCGGCCACGTCCGCCTCGTACAGGGGCATCTTCTTCCCGGTCAGAGCCTCGCAGCGGCGCACCGCCTCGGGGCTGGAGTTGGAGAAGTCGTCCACGATGGCCACGTCGTACCCGGCCTCGGCCAGGGCGACGGCGGTGTGGGAGCCGATGTATCCGGCCGCGCCGGTGAGCAGTATGGTCATGCCGGCCACCTCAGCACACAGGTATCACCCAGCCGTAGGGGTCGTCGATCTTGCCCCACTGGATGCCGGTGATGGTGTCGTACAGCTTCTGGGTCACGGGGCCGATCTTGAAATCGTTGAGGGTGTAGTCCTGGCCCTGGTAGAAGATCTCGCCGATGGGGCTGACCACCGCTGCGGTGCCCGCGCCCCAGGCCTCCTCCAGCGCGCCGGACTTGACCGCGCCGATCAGCTCGTCGATGGAGATGTTCCGCTCCTGGACCTCATAGCCCCAGTCCTTGAGCAGCTGGATGCAGCTCTTGCGGGTCACGCCGGGCAGCACGGAGCCGCTGTCCAGGGAGGGGGTGACGATCTTGCCGGCGATCTTGAACATCACGTTCATGGAGCCCACCTCTTCGATGTACTTCTGCTCCACGCCGTCCAGCCACAGCACCTGGGAGAAGCCCTTCTGCTCGGCAAGCTCGCTGGCGTGCAGGCTGGCCGCGTAGTTGCCGCCGCACTTGGCAAAGCCGGTGCCGCCGCGCACGGCCCGCACCTCACGGCTCTCGATGGCGATGCGCACCGGGTTGATGCCCTCGGGGTAGTAGCTGCCCACCGGGCAGGTGATGATGCCGAAGATGTAGGTAGAGGAGGCGTGCACGCCCAGCTTCGGGTCGGTGGCGATCACGTAGGGGCGGATGTACAGGCTGGTGTCCGGCTGGGAAGGCACCCAGTCCTTGTCCACTTCCACCAGCTTCTTCACCGCATCCAGATACAGGTCCGCCGGCACCTCGGGGATGCACAGCTTCTCACAGGAGCGGGCCATGCGGGCGATGTTCTCGGTGGCCCGGAACAGCTGGATATGGCCGTCGGCGGTGCGGTAGGCCTTCATGCCCTCGAACACCTCCTGGGCGTAGTGCAGCACCATGGCGGAGGGCTCCAGGGTCAGCGGCCCGTAGGGGACGATGCGCGCGTCATGCCAGCCCTGTCCCTTGGTGTAGTTCATCAGGAACATGTGGTCGGAGAAGAATGCGCCGAAGGGGATGTTGCCCGAGGGCTTCTGCCGGGGGGTGGTGGTCTTGGTGATGGTGATCTCCATTTGTAAAATGCCTCCTGAAGCGTCCCATGCACAAAAGAGACGCAGTATTTATAAAGTATCCTAGATTATAGTCCCATTTTTCCCTTTCCGCAAGCCCCGGCGGCCGATTCAGCGATTTTTACGACAGTTACCGACAGCGCCGGGAAAACTTCTCCGCAGTTTTGTAACTTTTCTCTAGTCATTTCGTAACAAATGTGATACAATGGCAAGGATGGAGAAAAAAGTTACAGGCGAGGTGATGCTATGAGGACCCACAGACAGCGGCTGACGGCGCTGGTCCTGGCGTTCCTGATAGCCTCCGCCTGCTCCGGGTGCATGACCGCCAGCGTGGACGAGCTGTTCTCCCTGCCCCGGATGAGCGAGCAGTACATGCAGCTGCAGGAGCTGATCGGCCAGCGCATCGACGCTGGCGGCTCCTACGCCGCCCCAACCGGCGGCAGCAACCGCCAGAGCGTGCAGCTGCGGGACCTGGACGGCGACGGGACCACCGAGGCCCTGGCCTTCCTGGTGGACGAGACCTCCACCCCCACCGTGTGCGTGTACCGGCAGGGCGACGGCGGCGACTACTACCTGGCCTGCATCATACGGGGCGACGGCTCGGCCATCGCCAGCGCCGATTACGCGGACCTGACCGGCGACGGCGTCGCGGAGCTGGTCATCGCCTGGCAGATCAGCGGCGAGCTGCGGCTTCTGAGCGTGTACTCCCTGGGCGGAGACGACCGGGCCGAGCCGGTCCAGCTGCTGGGCGCGGACTGCACCGGGTTCGTGGTGTGCGATCTGGACGGCGACGGACAGGACGAGCTGCTGGATATGCAGATAGGCGGCGACGGCGGGAAGCTGGTGCGGTACGATCTGACCGGCGAGCGGCCCGAGACCGTCCAGGCGGCGCTGTCCGACGGCATCACCGCCCTGCGCCGGGCCGTGGAGGGGACCCTCACCGACGGCACCCGCGCCCTGTTCGTGGAGAGCGGTATCGGCAGCGCGGGGCTGGTGACGGACGTGTTCACATTCGCTGACGGGGAGCTCACCAACGTCACCATGACCGCCCTGGGCCGCAGCAACACCCTCCGGCCCGACGGTCTGTACGCGGCGGATATGAACGGGGACCGGTCCCTGGATCTGCCCGTTGGCGACGGCAGCCATGAGGACATCCTCACCTGGTACAGCCTGAGCGCCGCCGGGGAGCTGACCCCCGCCGTGCGTACCTGCTACAACGCCGAGGACGGCTGGTACCTGGTGCTCACCGGCCCGCTGGAGGGCGAGCTGGTGCTGGAGCAGTACGGCTCTCCCGGAGAGCGGGCGCTGATGTTCACCGTGGCCGGCGAGGGGGACACCCCCCAGGGCAGCGTGCTGACCATCTACGCCATCACCGGCCAGGACCGGCTGGAGCGGGCCCAGATGAACGGCCGGTTCCTGCTGCGGGAGACGGAGGACACTGCCTACGCCGCCCAGCTGCTCACCGACGAGCTCACCGCTCAGGACATCACGGACAATTTCTATCTGATATACGCCGACTGGCAGTCGGGCGAGCTGTAAGCTAAGGAGGAGAAGACATGAAAAAGGTATTGGTCCTGGAGGACGAGTCCAGCATCCGCAGCTTCGTGGTCATCAATCTGCGCCGTTCCGGCTACGAGCCCATCGAGGCCGAGACCGGCGAGCAGGCCCTGGAGCAGCTCAAGCAGAACCCGGACATCAAGGTGGCGCTGCTGGACGTGATGCTGCCGGACATCGACGGGTTCGAGGTCTGCCGCCGCATCCGCGCCTCCGACTCGAAGATAGGCATCATCATGCTCACCGCCAAGGCCCAGGAGATGGACAAGGTGACGGGCCTGATGACCGGCGCGGACGACTACGTGACCAAGCCCTTCTCCCCGGCGGAGCTGACCGCGCGCATCGACGCGCTGTTCCGGCGCACCGGCGCGGAGGACCCCCAGGAGGACAAGGGGGAGCTGCGCCACGGCCCGTTCCGGCTGAACACCCGCAACCGTACCCTGGAGAAGAACGGCGAGCGCATCAAGCTGACCCAGATCGAGTACTCCATCATGAAGCTGTTCATGGACAACCCCGGCCGGGCCCTCAGCCGGGAGGACATCCTCAACGCCGTGTGGGGCCGGGACTACTTCGGGGAGCTGAAGATCGTGGACGTGAACATCCGCCGTCTGCGCATCAAGATCGAGGACAACAGCACCATCCCCACCTACATCACGACGGTGTGGGGCTACGGCTACAAGTGGGGCTTCTGAGCCCTGCGCATAAAATGGACCGGCGTCTGGCAGTGCCAGACGCCGGTCTTTTCTTTTCGTTTCACATCACACCATGTCGGCGGGGGACTGCTCGGAGAGCAGCTCCATGCTCCGCATGAAGTTCGCCACCAGCACGGCCACGTCGGCACGGGTGGCCTCGGCGGCCGGGTCGGGCAGCTGCTCGTAGCCGTCCATCAGGCCGATCTGCTCAGCCCACTCCATCACCTCCAGCTCCGCCGTGCCGCCCTCGGTGTCCAGCATGGCGGCGTACCGCCACAGGCCGGCGGCCAGCTGCTCCACGGTGGCGCTCTGCTCGGGGTTGAAGGCGTCGTCCTCGCCCTCCATGATGCTGTTGCCGGCGGCCCAGGAGACGGCGTTGACATAGTCCTCCTCATCGGACACATCCTCAAAGCCGCTGCTGCCGTCGCTGGCGGGACTGCCCGCCATGCGGTACAGGATGTCGGCCATCCGGCCCCGCTCCACCGGGGTCTCCGGCTGGAAGCGGCCGCCCTCCAGATCGGCGATCAGGCCGGTCTCCGTCACCAGCCGGACGCTGTCGAAATACCAGTCGCTCTCGTCGAGGTCCTTGAAGGAGGAGGCGTCCACCTTCACATAGCCGCAGTCCATGCACTTGCCGTCCAGGATCATGTGGTGGGCCCGGTCGGCCTGCTCGCCGCAGATGGAGCACTCCCGCCAGTGGTCCTGGCCGTTGCTGACCAGCGCGCCGTAGGTGTGGACGTGGGCCGGCACGTTCCCGGCCGTGGGGTCCGGAGCGCCGCAGAAGGCGCAGCGGCCGTTGGCGCCGTAGATGTGAGAGGCCTTGGCTGCCTGAGCGCCGCAGTTGCACTCGTGCCAGTGGCTGGCGCTGTCGCTCTTCCAGCCGGCGGAGTAGTTGTGGACGTGGTCCTTCGCCAGCGCGGGGATGACCGTGCCGGAGGCTATCAGCCCCTTGCAGGCGGTGCAGTAGACGTCGCCGGTGTAGCCGTCAGAGCCCACGGCGGCGGGCTTGGCGTCGCGGATCTGCTTGCCGCCCACGTGCAGCGAGCCGGAGCAGACCCTGTGATCGGGGTCCTTGGCGCCGCAGACGATGCACACGCCGTTGGAGAAGCTGTGCCTGACCGCGCCGCTGCGCTCGCCGCAGGCGCAGGCGTGCCAGTGCTGGACGCTGTCGCTGCTCCAGGCGCCGGAGAAGGCGTGCTCATGGTCCTCCGCCAGCGCGGGGATGGTCTTGCCCTTTTTGATGACGTCCCCGCAGCCCAGGCACACCGTATCGCCGGTGTACCCCTCCGCACCCACGGCGGCGGGCTTGGCGCCCCGCAGCTCCGTGCCGCCGGTGTGGTTCGTGGTGGAGCGGGAGCCGTAGCTGGCCCCGCAGGCGGAGCAGACGGCCGGGGACTTGCAGGTGGCGGTGCCGCCGGAGTGGCTGGTGCTCTCGATGACGGTGCAGCCGGCGCGGGTGCAGGTGCGGTAATGGCCGGTGCCGTTGGCGGCGGCGATCCACACGCCGTAGCTGTGGCTGGAGAAGGCGTGCACCAGCACCTGGCCGCAGACGGTGCATTTCACGGCGGAGGTGCAGCTGCCCTTGCTGGAGCCGGTATGGCTGCCGCTCTGCACGTAGCCGCACTTTCTGCAGGTGCGGCTGTGGCCGCTGCCGCTGACGGTCCAGGGGCCGTAATCGTGAGCGCTCTGGCCCTGGCGCATGGGATAGCCGCACACGCAGCGCACCGTCTCGGTGCAGGGGAAGTCTCCCGCCGGCATCTGATGGGACTCCCGCACGGACACCACGCCGCAGCCCGGATGGGCGCACTTGCGGGTGTGGTAGGTGGTGCTGGCGATGACGTAATCGCCGGTGAAATCGTGGCTGGCATACGGCGCTGCGCCGCTCTTGGCGCCGCACACGGAGCAATAGGCCGGCTGGGTGCAGTCCTTGGATGCCTGTATCTTATGGGCCGAAGCGCCGCTGACGGCCTTGCAGCCCGGGTTCTGGCAGACCTGCCAGTGGCTCTCGCCGTCGCTCTTCCAGCCGCCGCCGAAATTGTGGGCGCTCCTGGCCGGCGTGACCACCGCGCCGCACCGGACGCAGGTCACCGCCGTCCGGCAGTCGCCGTCGTCCGCGCTGGGGCTGTGGCTGACGGGGATGGTGGTCACGTTCTGCTCTGCGCCGCAGTACGCGCACCGCTGGCCGGAGCGGCCGGTATGGGTGCAGTCGCTGGGCTCGTTGAAGCTCTCCCAGGCGTGGCCGGCTACGCTGCCGGTGTTCTCCCGCGCGCCGCAGGTGCGGCAGACGTGATAGAGCGTCCAGCCGCTGGCGCAGGAGCCCTCCCGCTGGATCTCGCCCCAGACGTGCACCCGGTTGGCGTTGCGGTTCTCCGTGGCGCCGCAGAGGGAGCAGGTGCGCACGTCCGGGTCGGTGCAGCCGCTGCCGGCGGCCACCCAGCTGCCCCACTGATGGCCGTGAGCGCCCTCCTCATAGGAGCTGCCGCAGACCGAGCAGGTGTATCTGGTGTAGTAGCGCCCGGAGCAGGTGGCGTCCTGGAGCGTCTGCGCCACATAGTTATGGTCGCCCTTCACGTTCCCTCTGGGACGGTATGCCGTGGACTGCACATAGCCGCAGATCGTGCACGTCTGCTTGAAGGTCTCGACATAGTCGTATCTGCAGTCGTTGGTGATTTCCCAGTAGCCTCCGTCCCACTGGTGGTCGCAGCCCGTCTCGGTCCCCGAGGACAGGAGCACGCCGGGTCGCGTCCTCGTATGCTCGTGGCCGGGTCCGTCGGGAGCGGTGAACGCCGTGCCCGTACACAGCAGCGCCATGCACAGCAGCACCGCGAGCGCTCTGCTGACGATCTTCTTCATAGGGATAGTCCTCCTAACAGGATTTTGTGTTCACAGCGCGGACAGGGCGGCCCGTGCTGTAATTGGTTTTATTCTACCATTTCCGGCTGTCGGCTGTCAACAGCGGCCGAGGCGTCCCTTTCTCAGACGGCCGGCCGGGAGCGCCCGCTCTCTTTTATATTGCAAATTGCGCGCTTTTCGGTTATACTGTTACATTGATATGCGATGCATATCTCCATTAACGTTCTTTGATCTGAGGGGCCGCGTGTGGGAATGGGCAAGCTGTTTGGCAAGCTGATCAGGAAGGAGCACCTCCGGGGGCTGAAGAGCCGCTGGCTGCGCTCGGGCATCCTGCTGACCATCGCCATCGTGGTGCTGTTCACGGCGGCCTTCTCCCTGGGCATCCGCAGCTACTACTACAGCGCCGTGCGCACCGGCCTGGAGACCCGGGCCCAGTCCGCCGCCAATTTCTTCACCGGCTACCTATCCCGGACCTACAGCCAGTACTACCAGAGCGCCTACCGGTACACGGAGGGCTTCGAGGAGAAGGACGTGCTGGAGCTGCAGTTCGTCAACACCCGGGGCGTGGTGGAGGTATCCAGCTACGGCATCTCCGCCGGCACTGTGCCCGGCACGCCGGACGTGACCGCCGCCCTGGAGGAGGGCCGCACCCAGCCCTGGAGCGGCAGGCACTCCGCCACCGGCGAGCGCATCATGGCCGTGTCCGCCCCTCTGACAGGCCCCAACGGCGCCATCATCGGCGCCATGCGGTACGTCACCAGCCTGCGGCTGGTCAGCCGACAGATCGGGCGCATGTCCGCCCTGGCGGCCGGCGTGGGCCTGGTCATCATCCTGGCGGTGGTGCTGTCGAACCTCTACTTCATCCGCACCGTCACCGAGCCGCTTGTGGAGCTGACCGCCCTGGCCCACCGCATCGCTGAGGGCAGCTACGGCATCCAGGCCCAGAAGAAATTCGACGACGAGATCGGCGATCTGACCGACGCCATCAACGAGATGAGCGCCAAGATCGGCGAGTCGGAAAAGACCCAGACCCAGTTCATCTCCACCGTCTCCCACGAGCTGCGCACCCCCCTGACCGCCATCACCGGCTGGGCGGAGACCCTGGCCTACGACGACACCATCTCCGACGACGCCCAGCGGGGCATCGCCATCATCTCCAAGGAGTCCGGGCGGCTGACCAAAATGGTGGAGGAGCTGCTGGAGTTCACCCGCATCCAGGACGGCCGGTTCAACCTGAACGTGGAGGCGCTGGACGTGGCCGGGGAACTGGAGGAGGCCATCTATACTTACGGCAACCTGATGAAGCAGGAGGGCATGACGGTGGAGTACACCCCGCCCGAAGAGGACGTGCCCCTCATCCTGGGGGACGGCTCCCGGCTCAAGCAGGTATTTTTGAACATCATGGACAACGCCGCCAAATACGGCCGGGCCGCCGGGCGCATCCTGGTGACCATCGGCTCCGCCGGCGGCTGGGTGGTCATCCGGTTCCGGGACTTCGGTCCCGGCATCCCCCCGGAGGAGCTGCCCTTCGTGAAGAAGAAGTTCTATAAGGGCAGCGGCAAGGAGCGGGGCAGCGGCATCGGTCTTTCCGTGTGCGAGGAGATCATCGCCCGGCACAAGGGAAAGCTGGAGCTGGAGAACGCCGCCGACGGCCGCACCGGCCTTATCGTGACGGTCATGCTGCCCGTGATGAAGGAAGAGGACCTAAAGATATGATCACAGGCACATCCAACGCACATCTACGGAAAGGCGGAATAATGTCAAGCAAAAACCAGGCAAATACCAGCTGCGGCTTTCGCACGTCCATCGGCGGGCAGGCCCTGATCGAGGGCATCCTCATGCGGGGCGTGGACAAACAGGCCATCGTCATCCGCGACCAGAACGGCGAGCTGATCACCAAGGTGGAGAAGCTGCGCTTCCTCAAGGAGAAAAACCCCGTCTTCGGCTGGCCCTTCATCCGGGGCGTGGTGAACTTTCTCGACAGCATGGTCCACGGCATGAAGGCCATCACCTACTCGGCCCAGTTTTTGCCCGAGGAGGAGCAGGAGGAGCCCAGCAAGCTGGATCTTTGGATCGAGAAGAAATTCAGCTCCGGCACCGCTGAGAAGCTGATCATCGGCCTTGCGGTGGTGCTGGGCCTGGCGCTGGCGGTGGGACTGTTCATCTTTCTGCCCACGGCGCTGGTGGGGCTCATCCCGGCCCTGCGCCACGGCCACGACGGGCTGCGCACCCTGCTGGAGGGCATATTGAAGCTGGTCATCTTCCTGGGCTATATGGCCGCCGTGTCCCGGATGAAGGAGATGCGGCGCACGTGGGCCTACCACGGGGCGGAGCACAAGACCATCTACTGCTACGAGCACGGCCACGAGCTGACGGTGGACAACGTGCGCCGGGAGAGCCGCTTCCATCCCCGCTGCGGCACCAGCTTTCTGCTGGTGGTCATCATCCTGAGCATATTCGTGTTCATCGTGGCCAACGCCTTTTTGCACGTGGACAACGTGTTCCTGCGGATGCTGGTGAAGCTGGTCCTGCTGCCCATCGTGGTCTCCCTCAGCTACGAGCTCAACCGCTGGATAGGCCGGCATGACGACATGCTCATCGCCAAGATCCTGTCCTGGCCCGGCCGGCAGCTGCAGCACCTGACCACACGGGAGCCGGACGACGGCATGATGGAGGTGGCCATCACCTCCCTGAAGCTGGTCATCCCGGACGAAAAAGGCGCAGATAAGTGGTGATCGTTTGAAAGGAGCAAGCTCCTTTCAAACGAGAAGGCTGCGGCCTGCTGCAGCGCACTCGCTGTGCTCGCACGTTTGCAGGCCGAGAAGTATTTTTTCCGAGGTACACGCCCCCGGAAAAAATGATCTCATTTTCTTTGCGCCTGCGGGCGCAAACTCTGCGAGGCTATCCCCCCCATCTGACAACAGAGAGAAGATATGAGCCATGGCTAAAACGTATAATGACATCTATATCATGGCGCGCAAGCAGCTGAAGGAAGCGGGCATCGAGGCCTACAGCCTGGAGGCCCGGCTGATCGTGTCCCAGGCCGCCGGCAAGACCATGGAAAAGCTGATGCGGGACCTGAATCTGTACGCCTCGGACGAGTTCGCCGTCCAGGTGCAGCAGATGGTGGACCGGCGCATGACCGGCGAGCCGGTGGCCTACATCACCGGCCAGTGGGAGTTTTACGGCGTGCCTCTGTACATCACCCGGGACGCGCTCATCCCCCGCACCGACACCGAGGTGCTGGTGAAGGCGGCGGTGACCCTGTTCGAGAACCGCAACGGCACCCCCCGCATCCTGGACCTGTGCGCCGGTTCCGGCTGCGTGGGCGCGGCCATGGGCGTGCACATGCCCGGCGCGAAGGTGGTCATGGTGGACAACAGTCTCAAGGCCCTGAGCCTGTGCCGGAAGAACATCCACCTGAACAACCTGGACGGCCGGGTCATCTGCGTGCACGCGGACGTGACCGAAAAGCCTCCGCTGCTGCTGGGCGTGTTCGACCTTATCACCTGCAACGCCCCCTACATCCCCACGGCGGAGCTGGAGACCCTGGACCCGTCCGTGAAGGATTACGAGCCCATCGCGGCTCTGGACGGCGGCGAGGACGGGCTGGACATCATCCGGCCGGTGATACGGCTGTGGAAGACCGTTTTAAAGGACAACGGCGTCATTATGCTGGAGATAGGAGAGGGACAGGCCCCCGCAGTGGAGGCTCTGCTCAAGCAGGCGGGGTTCATCAACATCCACGCCCTGCAGGATACCGGCGGCACCGACCGGGTCATGGTGGCCCGCATCAGAAGACCGTAATTTTTGGTCCTCCCCCTGACCGGGGAGAAAGGAGCGATATATGGCAGCGAAGAAGTCGTCCGCGCCTCCCCCCGCTGTGGGACAGGCCGCTGACAAGAAAAAGGCCCTGGAGACCGCCCTCGCCCAGATCGAGAAGAACTACGGCAAGGGCGCCATCATGCGCCTGGGCGAGGACATCCCCGTGAACGTGGAGAGCATCTCCACCGGCTCTCTGGGCCTGGACCTGGCCCTGGGCATCGGCGGCGTGCCCCGCGGGCGCATCGTGGAGATCTACGGCCCCGAGGCCAGCGGCAAGACCACCCTGGCCCTGCACCTGGTGGCCTCCGCCCAGAAGGG
>CANPXW010000035.1 GCA_947587025.1 uncultured Oscillospiraceae bacterium | reverse complement strand
TCTGTCTGTCTGTCTGTCTGTCTGTCTGTCTGTCTGTCTGTCTGTCTGTCTGTCTGTCTGTCTGTCTGTCTGTCTGTGAAGATTGTCCCGCCTGTCCCTGCAAATGTCAAGAGCGCATCACGATAATAATCATATTGCTTCTGCCGCGCGTTGATCTCTGCGGGCAAGCCGATATTAAGGTCAGAACAAATCGCATCAAAATGGTCAAGAACATCCACAAGGCGCTTTTGTATGTTCAATGGCGGAACTGGGATTTCTATATTTTTAATTTTTGAAGCAAGTATATGCTTAACAGTTCCGCCAGTTGTAATCCTTTTTAGAATACGCTTGCCATGGGAAGATCGTAGATAATGGCAAACATAGCGAGAATCACAATGCCCCCCATTACTCATAATAATCAATGCATGACAATTCGCTCCCTTATATTTTTCACCTACAACAGCACATTCTCCGACATGGCCGGACTGCACTACCAATACATCATCAGATTTCAATTCATTCCTAATATATTTCCTATGAAACTCCTCACTGACATAAAAGACCTCATTATCAGTAATAATACCATTATGAATATTAGTTCCTTGTAAATACCTGACCCCATGTTCTTTATCTGTATAATACGAAGTAACTGTTCCAACAAATCCATTTCTGATAAATGGGAACAGTTCACCGAGAGGTCTCCAAATAACATCACTCTCTGCCCCCCCGCGTGTATCAAAACTCAGCAGCTTATCCCGATAATACTCATACTGTTTCTTCCTTGCTGCCAATTCCGCATTAAGTTCTGCCGATAGCGCAACAAAGGCGTCAAGCATTTTAATAGTCTCACGCTGGATCTCTATTGGTGGAACCGGGACTTTGACTCTTCTCAAGGAATCCACCGTAAGGGACACGTTGGCTCCTCCTTTCATAAGGGGCACGATCAGCGTATCTTTTTTGTGGTTCAAATAATGATATAGATAACTGGCTGACAGTTCTTGCTCATCTTTTGGTGTTACTCCGCACAGAATGTTCCCAAGTGCAAATTTGCCTTCCTGATAATACACTTGATTCAGGCATGCAACGCCATGGCCGCGTGAGGAGACTAAAGGGACACATACTGTAGGTGAATCAAATTGATACGTGTTACATGATTTTCTCTCTTCCGTCGTCACAACAAGAGGGTATTCACCAGGCACCGCTTTTTGGATTGGTGTAGTACCCTTCTCCAGATAACAGCAATCGCCTAACTTTTTATACTCCACTCCATCCGGGCATAGTTCCTGTATCAATTGTTCCAACTTACTCATCCTCTTCACCACCTTTCTCTGGGAGTCCGGCCGCGTTCTGCTGGCCCTCCAGCAGTACCCGGTCAAAGTCGCTCTGGTAAAGCCGGTCCTGCTTTACCCGGTACTTTTCAAATTCGCTCAGGGCGTATTCCTCCGCGATTCTGGCAGAGATGCTGCCGGCGTTTGTCAGAATCTCTTTTTTACTCAGGCGCAGAACCCCTTCAAACTGCTCTGCCCAGTCCTCCATGGTCATTGGAACGTGCTCGTTTGCGCGCAGCTCTGCCAGGTCCAGATAGGCGTTGACGATCCTGGCCATAGCGGAGAGTTCCTCTTCAGTCAGATAGTTCTTGGCGACCACCACATCAAACTTCTGAATCTTGCCGTTAGGCGCGTCCTTCCAGGTAGTAAGGCCCATGTGCTCCTTCTCGCTGTCCGCCCGGTGATAGATCACCTCGGCCGCCGTCTCCCCGTGGATGGCCCAATGGAGCTGATTCTGCACCCGGGCAAAAAACAGCTTGGTGGTATACGCACTGGGGTCATAGTCGATGCTGGTGGCATAAATGTCCGTGATTTTCTGGTAAAATCTCCGTTCAGACAGGCGAATCTCCCGGATGCGCTGAAGCTGCTCTTCAAAATAGTCCTTGGTCAAAACGGTGCCGAAGTTTTTCAGCCGCTCGTCATCCATGGCGAAGCCCTTGACGGTGAATTCTTCAATAATGCGGTTTGCCCATTTTCTGAACTGGACGGCTCGCGGCGAATCGACCTTGTTCCCGACAGCGATGATCGCGCTCAGATTATAGTGGTTTGCCAGATAGCTTTTCCCGTCGGATGCAGTTATTCGAAATTTTCGAATAACTGACGTCTCGTCCACCTCGCCGTCCGCAAAAATCTTCTTCAGGTGGTAATTGATCGTGTTAGTCTCCACATTGTAGAGCAGACCCATCATCTTCTGGGTGAGCCAGACATTTTCATCGCAGTAGACCGCGTTGACGTCGCTCTCGCCGGTGGCGGTAATAAAGGTCAAGTATTCCGCCGCGGAGGACCGGACGATACTGACCTCGTTTTTCTTCTTGTTCATTCCCCCACCTCGATCTCCGCGATGATCTTCGTTATCTCATCCCGTAACACCTGTTCGCGGGCAACGATCTCCTCAATTTCCGCGTTCAGCTTCACGATGTCAATCTTTTCCCGCTTGTCCTCCTGCTCCACATAGGTACTGACAGACAGGTTATAGGCGTTCCCGGCGACCTCATCATAATCAGCCAGGTGCGAGAAGTGCGCCTCCTCCGCCCGGCGGGAGAACACATCCACGATTCGGGAAATATTCGCCTCGGTCAGCTTATTGTTGTTCGTGACCTTGATGCACTCGCCCGTCGCGTCTATAAAGAGCGTCCGGTTATCCGGTTTGCTCTTTTTCAGGACCATGATACAGGTGGCGATGGTCGTTCCAAAGAACAGATTCGGCGGCAGCTGTATCACGCAGTCGATGTAGTTGTTGTCAATGAGATACCTGCGGATCTTCTGCTCCGCGCCGCCGCGGTACATGATGCCCGGGAAACAGACGATGGCCGCCGTGCCGTTGGAGGCTAGCCACGAAAGGCTATGCATGATAAACGCCATGTCCGCCTTGCTTTTCGGCGCAAGCACGCCCGCGGGGGCAAAGCGAGGATCGTTTATCAAAAGCGGGTTATCATCGCCCGCCCATTTGATTGAATAAGGCGGATTGGAGACGATCAGCTCAAAGGGCTCGTCGTCCCAGTGCTGCGGGGAGATAAGCGTATCCTCACAGGCAATATCAAATTTATCAAAGCCCACGTCATGGAGGAACATATTGATGCGGCACAGGTTATAGGTGGTGATGTTGATCTCCTGGCCGAAAAAGCCGTTGCGTATGGCGTGACGGCCCAGCACCTTTTCCGCCTTCAGCAGCAGGGAGCCGGAGCCGCAGGCCGGGTCATAGACTTTATTGATATCCGTCTTGCCGACCGTGCCCAGCCGCGTCAGCAGTTCGGAGACATCGGCCGGCGTGAAAAACTCGCCGCCGGATTTCCCCGCGTTGCTGGCATACATGGTCATCAGATACTCATAGGCGTCGCCAAAGGCGTCTATGTCGTGATCCTTCACGTCGCCCAGGTTCATGGCGGCCACGCCTTTCAGGAGCTTGACCAGTTTTTCGTTCCGCTTCGCTACCGTGGAGCCCAGCTTGTTGCTGTTCACATCATAGTCGTCGAAAAGGCCTGCAAAACTGTTCTCGGAGGATGTCCCCTTTGCAGATTCCTCGATATGACGAAACACCCGCTCCAGCGTCTCGTTCAGATTCTCATCCTGCGCGGCTTGCGCACAGACATTGCAAAACAGTTCGCTGGGCAGGATGAAAAATCCCTTTTCCTCCACCAAGTCCTCGCGGGCCTGTTCCGCTTCCTCATCCGGCATGAGAGCATAGTCGAATCCTTCAACGCCCGCTTCGGCCTCACCGCTGTTTATGTAGCTACAAAGGTTTTCGGAGATATAGCGGTAGAACATGGTGCCGAGAACATAGTTTTTGAAATCCCAGCCGTCAACAGCCCCGCGCAGTTCATCCGCGATAGCCCATATCGCCCGGTGCAGTTCTTCGCGTTCCATCTCTTTCTTGTTGTCGGCCATAAAGTGTTCCTCCTGTTTAGCCTCAGCAGGCAATTTCAGCGGTGCCCAAATTCGCTAAAGTGTTTATACAACCGTCCGGTATAGAAGACTACCAGCAGGGCTGTCCAATAAAACAGCCAGCAATTCAGTTTTATGGTGATATTATACCACAACCGGCAGATTCATCCAAGTACATTCAACTTCAAGCAAAAGTGTCCTAATGTCATAGGCGCTCCCGGCTATGACAGCCGGGAGCGTCGTCATTCATCGCCTTCTCCGCCTTCGTTTTCAGCCGGAGGATCTGTCTGTTTCAGGTAATCTTCCTCGCATTCACGTTGGGCCTCCACCAAAATGTTGATGGCCTTCTCCATGGCCCGGTTCATCTTATAATACATCTCCTGGTAGTCAACCATAAACATCACACCTCTCCTTCGGGCTATGTATAGCCCAATAGTAGCATGGGTAGCCCACTTTGTCAAGGAAACCACCTTACAATGGAGGTGAGGAGCGTGATGTCTTATGACAGCGCAGGAAGCTGTGCGTAACCGAATTTTACAGCTTTGTGGGGAAAGAAATATCACCATCAATAAACTGGCGACCTTGGCAGCTCTCCCACCATCAAGCGTGAAGAATATCCTGTACGGAAAAAGCCAGAATCCGAAGCTGCTGACGCTCAAGCTGATTTGTGATGGTTTGGGCATCACATTAAGTGAGTTCTTTAATTCTGATGGCTTTAGCGAGATGGACCCTGACACATAACATAAGGCACATCGAGACAGAACCCCATCGCGCCGCATGCTTTTTGTCGGTTATGTTGCTTGAGCACCTGTGGTTGGGTTCGATGCTTGGGCACGTCAGCGGCCAATGCCCAGATTGGAACATCTCTATTTCGCCTATCTGTTCGTCTATTTGGCGCTGTGTGTAAGAGCCGTTCAGCAGCACCGATTAGGAAATCTGATTGCATCTGTATGGATGATATAGTATTCATTATCACTTATTGATACGGTATTATATTCATGAGAGGATATAAATATGGAAGAATTAGTTCAAAGGATAGATTTATTAATTGAGGTAATAAGCCGTAATTCAATTCCTGTTATCATTGAAATTCTTGGCGTATTTGTTCCTATTCTTATTTCTATATTGCTCTTATTGCAAGATCGCAGGTACAATAAAAGAAATATCGAATTACAGAAGCAGATTGAGCAAAGCAATGAAAAATTACAAAGGGAATTAAGTTTGCGTGATGAGTACATTCAGATGCGTGAAGAGTTTTTAAAAATATACGATGACTTTTGCCTATTTCAACGTGTAATTGGTTACGCATCCATGCAAGTACATATTATTTTTTCTAATTATTCCACCTATGGAGGTACGACTGCTCCTCTTCAATGGATCAATCAACTCAATGACGCAACAAACGCAGTGGTTCAAGCTACCAATAGGGCAACATTATTATTGCCATCTTCTGACCAGAAATTCAAGCAGATTCTACAGGATGTTTTGAACAAAGCTGAAACTTTAAATTGTAAAGTTAGTTCATACTATAATAGTGGCCTTGCTTACTCGGTAACAGAAAATGCGTGGAATACTATATGTCCTTCGCAAGGCATACAAAAATATGATTACCAAACACTTACAAGCAATTATTTTGCTTATGACAGTTTTATAAAACTGTGTACTACTCCTTCCACAAAAGAGATAGAAAGTATCATCAGTGAATTATTGCAACAATTTGAATATGACAGATTTGATAAGTATTTTGAGCCATATTTGCAAATGGGCTTTTCAGAAGTAAAGACGTGATGTCAGCAAAAACGTGATACCATTACGTAGTCTGTATCGTATTGCTTTAAATTGACCTGAGTATGCAAGTAATCACTAGCCCTGATTATGACATAATAAATTATCTTACATATGGTATAGCCGCCGGAACAATCCGGCGGCATTTTCTTACTGCTGATGCCCATTGCTCGAAACATGTCGACAAATTTTTCTTGCTGCTTTCTAATATTTTGGCCTCTCCCGGCGGCTATATAGTGAAGGACCTCTCTGGTATCTAAGAGCCCAAATTGTGAACAATTTGTAAATTCTGCGGAAGTAAGGGCTGTAAACCCGGCTCTGACTTAGGTAGATAGTAGAGGGACATCCTTTGCCCCGGCGGGTGCGCGAACCGTGCGGGGCTGCCATGACAACCGAATAGTCCATTCATCAGACACATTCCCATTGTCATTGCGATGAGCATGAGCCACTTCAGCGGCCGCGCCATGACCTGCCCCGGCAGAGAGCGACTGACGGCCCGCTGAGAGCGCCGGGCGGCACCCGGCGCAGCGATGACCGGCAATGGGGACAATGATACTCCCGTCCAGCCACAGTCGGCGGCTCTCTGCGCATGGCAAGCCCAGACCCGTCTCAGGCAATGGGGGCGGCCGCGTGAGAACCACGCGGGGGTGAGACGCCCGTGGAGCCGGCAAGCCGCCGGCCGTCCGGTGAATGTTCCTATAACCCCCATGAAAGCCCGCTTCCGGGCTTTCATGGGACCCAGGAAGGAGGCGCGGCACATGAAAACGCCGCCCTTACTAAAAAACACCTTCCGTGGCTATGATTTCACCAGCAGTCCCTATCCTTGCCGCTTGTGAGGCCCGCCATGGAAGTCAGCAGATTCATAAACGAACAGCCCGTCAGCGCGATCCCTCCCATGAAGGTCGCCAACGAGGGCGTCATCCAACTCATCCGCGAGGTGCAGTCCCGGGCGGTTCGGGCCCAGCCGCAGCCGTCCAAAGACGAGCCTCAGCAGGAAACATCTCCCATAGCAGGTTAAATCTTCCTTTCCCTCCACCATTTACCTGCTTTGCACATTTGCATTCGGCATTTGCCGGAATTATACTGGGTATGAACTTGGTGGAGTTCGATCATCGAGGAAAGGAGTGTTATGAACAGCAATAACCCCAACGAGGAAAAAATCTGCGCCCTGTACATCCGTGTGTCCACCGACGCCCAGGCGGAGGAGGGCTACAGCATCCCCGCCCAGACCGAGAAACTGGAGGCCTACTGCGCCGTAAAGGGCTGGAAACGGTTCGACCTCTATGTGGACGGCGGCTACAGCGGCAGCAACCTGAACCGTCCGGAGATCCAGCGGCTCATTGCCGACGCCCAGGCGGGCAGGCTGGCAAACGTGGTGGTCTACAAGCTGGACCGTCTGTCCCGAAGCCAGAAGGACACCCTCTATCTCATCGAGGACGTGTTTCTGCCCAACGAGGTGGGCTTCGTGTCCATCAACGAGAACTTCGACACCACGACGCCCTTCGGCCGGGCCATGATCGGCATCCTCTCCGTCTTCGCACAGCTGGAGCGAGAGAACATCTACCTCCGCACCCGGATGGGGATGCTGGAGCGGGTCAAGCAGGGCCTCTGGCGGGGCGGCGGCAACGTCCCCTTCGGCTACGACTACGACCAGCAGCAGGGCATCCTGGTTCCCAACCAGGACGCGGAGACCGTACGCAAGATCTACGATCTCTACATCCAGGGCTACTCCACGAACAAGATCGCCGGTATCCTGGGCCTTCTGCACGAGCGGCTGGTGTCGAACGTGCTAGGCCGCCGGTGCTATCTGGGCTATGTGACCTACAAGGGCCAGGAATTTCCCGGCTGCCACGAGGCCATCCTCAGCGAGGAGACCTATGAACTGGCCGCGCGGAAGATGCACGAGCGCTCCGTTGCCCATGCCCCCATCAAGGCCTCTCACCTGCTCACCGGGCTCATCTACTGCGGCTGCTGCGGCGGACGGCTTCGGTATCAGAAGTGGGGCAAGGCGGGCTTCAAACTGGTCTGCTACTCCCACGACCCGGCCAAGGCCCACATGGTCAGGGACCCGGACTGCGCCTATGAGCCGGTCTGGTCCCACCAGATCGAGAGCATCGTCCTGGGCGACCTGTTCAACATCTCCGCCGATATGCGCTCCGGCAGGGAAGCCGACGCCCTGGCGGTCATTGACCCGGTGGCGGAGCTGAAAAACCGCATCCGCCAGACGGAGAACAAGCTGGAGCGGCTCTACACCCTGTACGCCGAGGGGACGGACGACACGCTCCTCAAGGTCATCGAGGACACCAAGCAGGCTCTGGTCACTCTCCGGGCCCAGTATGAGCAGGAGAAGGAGGACCAAGCCAGCGCTCGGCGGCTGGCCCTCATCCGGGACCAGGTGGCTGGCATCGCGGAGACCTGGCCCTATCTGACCGACCTGCAGAAGCAGACCATGATTCGGGACTGCGTGAGCCGGATCGTCATCACCAACGAAAGGGTGCAGATATTCTACACCTTCAAAGAGAGCGACGGACAGCAAAAAAGCGCCTGATTCCAAGGGTTTCAGGGCTTTTGTTCCACACTTTTTCCACCTATACCATCGATCGGCACCCCGTAGGTGGAAAATTTCACGTCCTGGGTCACGTCGAAGTTGTCGATGGCCTTGATAAGGCCGATGCACCCCACCTGGAACAGGTCGTCCACGTTCTCCCCTCTGCCGGAGAATTTCTGTATCACGCTGAGCACCAGCCGCAGATTGCCGGATATGAGCTCCTCACGGGCCTGCATATCCCCCGCCTTGGCCCTGACCAGCAGCGCCCGTGTCTCCTCGCTCTTGAGCACCTTCAGCCTGGCCGTATTCACGCCGCAGATCTCCACCTTGCATTGCAACGGACTATCCCCTCTCGTTTTTCTTGTCAGGCAGAGATAGTGTTGCCAATTGCCGGCAGTTTGATGCGCTGCGGCAAGTTGTTCAGTTTACATAAAAACTGGGGCGTCCTATCATCAGGACGCCCCGGTAAGCTTTGCTCTGTTTACAGTTTATATGGATAATACCCCAGTTTCTTGGAGATCTCGTTGGCGGCGTGCTTGACGGTTTTCGCCAGCTCCTGCTCCCGGTTCGCCAGGTCCATGAGTTCGGCCCGGTCGGAAACGCTGATCGCTCCCTCCAGCTCCCGCTCGCTGTTGAATATAGGAGCCGCCAGACCGGAGATACCTGGTATGCTCTCTTCCTGGATGGTGGCGTAGCCCCGGCGGCGCACCTGCTGCAACGCCCGCTGCAACACGCTCTCACTGGAGATGGTATTGGGCAGGAAGGGCATCAGCCTGTCCCGTTTGATGGCCTGTTGGAGCCGTGTCTGAGGCATATAGGCCAGGATGATCTTTCCGATGGCCGTAGCGTGCAGCGGGTAGGTATATCCCACC
Organism: uncultured Oscillospiraceae bacterium; assembly: GCA_947587025.1. GTDB lineage: Bacteria > Bacillota > Clostridia > Oscillospirales > Oscillospiraceae > CAJOIG01. Next base: position 13,348 of record CANPXW010000035.1, on the reverse strand, counting down.
GGCGTATAGGAATCGGTAGGCATCTGATACCCGGCGTTTTCGATGCACATATAACGGTCGTCGTAATGGATGCCCAGGTATGTCCGCAGGCCCGTCTGTCTCTGCAGTGACTGCAGCTCGGAGAAGGCGCTTTGATACAGGGCGGAATTCATCAGCACGATGCCGGAATACTTTACGAACGAGTAGCTCAGGGAATAATACCCCGTGTTCTCGTCCCGCTGGAGCAGGCCCGCCTCCATGAGCGTGCTCAGATACCGGGAAGCCGTGCTCTGGGTCATGCCCAGTTTGGAGGCGATGTCTATGACACGCTGCCGCGGGCAGTCAAAACTGAACGTATCCAGTATGTCCACAGCCCGCCGGACACATTTGGAGCCGCCCTGTCTGATATTCTCCTCTCCCACGGAAATCTCACCTCGCCACAGAATTTGGTCTCGTCGGCCAGCAATATGTGCAAAATGAATAAAGAACAATTACATGTTATCACCGATTTGCAATATTTGCAAGTATGTTTTGTAATTCACAATTTTTCGATAGAAATCTTGTTTTTCTTATTTTCACATGCCTATACTGTATTTGCACAAATAAGCATATGGATTTATCTTCTTTTTTACACAAATTGACCGTTTTCCTGCTTATTTGATGACACTACAGAAAAGGAAGGACCGAACATGAAAAAACTCACCTCTCTCATCCTCGCTCTTTGCCTTATTTGCGCTCTCTGCGCCTGCGGAGGGTCTCCTGCGGCAAAGGAAGACGCGGAGGAAGCGAAGGAAACGGCCGCTTTCTCTATCCGCAGCGGCATCCAAATGACCGGCATCTCAGCCGCCGTGTACTATGCCGATCAGCAGGGCATGTTTAAGGACCACGGGATCGACGACGAGATCATCATGTTCTCCAACGGCCCGGCCATCAACGAGGCCTTGGGCGCCGGCGAGGTGGACGTGCTGACCATGGGCGCGTTCCCGGCCGTCAACGGCTGCCTTGCCTACGGGGAGCGGATCGTCGCCTGGCTGGAAGACGATGACATGGCTCTGCGCCTTTATGCCCGGAAGGACTCCGACATCGTTGCCGCCGGCCAGGGCTATCTGGAGGATGCGCCTGAAGTCTATGGCACCCCGGAGACCTGGAAGGGCAAAGACATCCTGATCACCAGCGGCGTTTCCAACCACTTTGCCGCCATCGCCCTTCTGGAGATGTTCGGCATCGACGACACGGAGGTCAACCTGGTCAGCATGGACGGTCCTTCCGCCACGGCTGCTTTCATGGCCGGCGAAGCGGACGTCATCTGCGTCTGGGACCCCCTGTGGGCGGATCTGGACGCGTCCGACGATTATGTCTGCGTCGGTTCCCTGAGCGATACGGATCAGAGCCTGTACTGCTACATAACGGCGTCCAAGGAGATGTGCGAGGAGCACCCCGACGAGCTGGTAGCCTATCTGGAGGGTCTCCTGACGGCGCAGCAGGCTCTTGCCGACGACGATGAGCTGTACCAGAAGACCATGCACACCTTCATGTCCGAGTATTCCGAGGTCAGCGAGGATGTGGCCGCCAACAGCGCGCTGCTGCGTCCCCAGTGTTCCATCGAAGAGCATCTGGACCGGTTCACCGCCGGCGAGGGCGGCGTCTCCCGCATGGAAGAGGTGGCCTACAACGTGGCCGATTTCATGGTGAAGAGCGGCGCCATCGAGGAAGAGGACATCGACATCCTCCGGGAGAACAAGTATGTTGACCCCAGCTTCCTGGAGCAGGCCGTGGCAAATCTGGCGCAGTGAACGAAACGCCCACGGCAAACGCGGCGCCGCACTGCCGTAAACGATGGGAGGCAACATGAAAAAGAACAAAAAACTCAAACGGCTGGTGCTGGGCTTTCTTGGGATAGCGGTCTTTCTGGGCATATGGCAGTTGGCCGGTACCCTCGGCTGGGTCTCCACAAAGATCCTTGCCAGTCCCACGGATGTGGTCGCCACGTTCATCGACAAGCTGACGAACCCGAAACCGGACGGTTCCACGCTGCCCCAGCACATATGGGCCAGCCTGAAGCTGGCATTGATAGGGTTCGGCGCGGCGTGCGTCATCGGCATACCGCTGGGACTGACGATGGGGTTCTTCAAGGGGATGGACCATTTCTTCAATCCGCTTTTCGAGATCATCCGGCCCATCCCCCCTCTCGCCTGGATACCCGTCATACTCCTCATCCTGGGCATCGGCACCACCGCCAAGGCGTTCATCATCTTTGTGGCCGCGTTCGTGCCGTGCCTGCTCAACTCCTACGTGGGGATAAAGCGGACGAGGACCACGCTCATCAACGTGGCCAAGACATCCGGCGCGACAGACATGCAGATCTTCTTCAAGGTAGGTCTGCCCTCGGCGCTGCCCATGGTCTTCACCGGTGTGAAGGTATCCCTGGGCACGTCCTGGGCCACGCTGGTAGCGGCGGAGATGCTCTCCTCGTCGGTCGGCCTCGGCTACATGATACAGCGCGGCCGGACCATCGTCCGTTCCGACATCATCATCGTCGGGATGCTCACCATCGGCGTAATCGGCGCGATCCTGGTCTTTCTTCTGTCCCTTTTGGAGAAGAAGATCGCCCCCTGGAGGAATAAGAAATGAAGAAAACGAGATTTGACCGGGGGAATCTGAAGTATTACGCGCTGTCTGTGCTGTCCGTCAGCCTGCTCCTTCTCGCCTGGTTCGTCTATTCCTCCTCCGCCAACGCCATTTTGTCCACGCCTATGGAGGTCATAGAGCGCTTTGCCGGCGTGATACGCAGCCCCATCGCCGGCACTTCCCTCGCCGGCCATATCTGGGCCAGCCTGAAGCGCGTGCTGACCGGCTTCATCGTCGCATCCGCCATCGGCATCGTCCTGGGCATCTGCTTCGGCTGGTTCGAGACGTTCCGTGACATCGTTTGGCCTATTTTCTCCATCATTCGTCCGATCCCTCCGATCGCCTGGATACCGCTGGTCATCCTCTGGGCCGGCATCGGGGAGACGGCGAAGATCATCATCGTCTTCATCGCCTGTGTGATGCCCGTCGTGCTCAACACCTTTGCCGGCATCGAATCGGCTGACCCGCTCCTGCTCGACGCCGGCAAGGTCCTGGGCGCGAACAGCAGGCAGATGCTCTTGAGCGTGGCGCTGCCGGACAGCATCCCCACCATCATCGCCGGCATGAAAAACGCGCTGTCCACCGGCTGGATGGCCGTCGTCGGCGCCGAGATGGTGGTGGCGCGTGAGGGCGTCGGCTTCCTCATCATCTCTGGCATGGACAACCTGGACATCTCTCTCGTGCTGGTCAGCATCGTGATCATTGCCTGCATCAGCGCCTGCCTGACGTTCATCCTCAATCGTATGGAAGGAGTGCTGTGCCCATGGCTGAAGCTCGAAAACAAATAACTGTCAAAGGTATCTGCAAAAGCTTTCAAAACCAAGAGCAGTCCCTGCAGGTACTTCAGGACGTCACGCTGGACGTGAACGAAAACGAGTTTCTCGTCATCCTGGGTCCCGGCCAGTGCGGCAAGACCGTGCTCCTGAATATACTGGCCGGGCTGGAGAGCGCCGACAGCGGCACGGTGGAGTTCGCAAACGGTACGCCGAAATACGGCGAGATAGGCTTCGTCTTTCAGCGGTACGCGCTCTTCCCCTGGAAGACCGTTCTCCAGAATGTGGAGATGCACCACAAATTCCAGCGCGTGCCCAAAAAGGAGCGGCGGGAGCAGGCCATGCATTTCATCCGTCTCGTCGGTCTGGATGGCTTTGAGAACGCCTACCCGGCACAGCTTTCCGGCGGCATGAAGCAGCGCGTAGGCATTGCCCGCGCATACGCGACCAGATCCAACATCATCCTGATGGACGAGCCTTTCGGCGCTCTGGACGCCCAGACGCGCTATCAGATGCAGGATGAGATACTGAAGATACGGAGCGCGGAGAAGACCACCGTCATCTTCGTCACCAACAACATCGAGGAGGCCGTCACCCTGGGGGACCGCATCCTTCTGATGAGCAACAAGCCGTCCAGTATAGTCAGGGAGTACGTTCCCGAGCTTCCCAGGCCCCGTCAGAACACAGACAGGGCGTTCATGGACCTGCGCAACGTGATCGCGCAGGACATGGACCTGGCCCTGTAAGGAAAGGAGCGCGTGAAATGCCGGAAGACAAAGTTATCGTGAACAATCTGACAAAAAAATTCGGCGATCTGCTCGTGCTCGACGACGTATCCTTCACCATCGGAAAGGGAGAGTTCGTCTGCCTCGTAGGCCCCACAGGCTGCGGCAAGACCACCTTTCTCAATCTGCTGGTAAAGCTGATCGAACCCACCGCCGGCGAGATACTGATCGACGGCGAACCGGCCGATCCCAAGCGGCACAGCCTCAGCTTCGTATTCCAGGAGCCCTCCGCCTTCCCGTGGCTCACGGTGGAGGACAACATCAAATTCAATCTGCGCATCAAAAAATTCCCGAAAAATGTCATAGAAGAGCGGACAGAGCAGATGCTGAAGCTGGTGGGCCTGACCCAGCAGAGAAAGCTCTATCCCCACCAGCTGTCCGTCAGCGCCGAGCAGCGCATCGTCATCGCCCGCAGCTTCGCCATGTTCCCGGACCTTTTGCTGATGGACGAGCCCTACGGACAAATGGACATCAAGCTCCGCTACTACCTGGAAGACGAGGTGCTGCGCATCTGGCGGGAGACCGGCAGCACGGTCATCTTCATCACCCACAACATCGAAGAGGCCGTATACCTTTCCCAGCGCTGCCTTGTGATGTCCTCCAAGCCGACGACGGTAAAGACGATCCGTACCATCGATCTGCCTTACCCCAGAAACGTGGCGGATCCGGCATTCATCAGCATACGCCAGGAGATCACCGACATGATCAAATGGTGGTGACAAAGGAGATCACCATGGACACGTTACAGTTGAAAGAGACTTGCAGGCGCATCCGCCTGCTGACCACGGAATGCATCGCGTCTCGCGGTCTGGGACACATAGGCGGCAGTCTGTCCGCAGTGGAGGCCCTCGTCGTGCTGTATTACGATGTGATGCGTATCGACCCGGCTTTCCCGGGAATGCCCGGACGGGACCGGTTCGTGCTCTCCAAAGGGCACTCCGGCCCGGCCCTGTACGCAGTGCTGGCGGACCGGGGATACTTCGATCCCTCTCTGCTCAGGACGCTCAACCGGCCGGAGACCATCCTGCCCAGCCACTGCGACCGCAACAGGACCCCCGGCGTGGATATGACGACCGGCTCTCTCGGACAGGGCTTTTCCTGTGCCGTCGGTCTTGCCATCGGCTCTCAGCTGCAGGGCGACCAGGCCAACATCTACGCCATGCTGGGCGACGGCGAGCTGCAGGAGGGCCAGATCTGGGAGGCGGCCATGCTGGCCGGCAACAGGGGCCTGGATAACCTCATCGCTCTGGTCGACTGGAACAAGATGCAGCTGGACGGCCTAGTAGAGGACGTCAACGGCATCATGCCCCTCGCGGACAAGTGGAAGGCCTTCAATTGGGACGTGATCCATGTCCCGGACGGCAACGACGTCGAGCAGGTCCGCCAAGCGCTCCGTCAGGCCAGAGACGCCAGGAACGGCCGGCCAAAGGTCGTCCTGCTGGAGACCGTGAAGGGAAAGGGCGTCTCCTTTGCGGAGCAGGCCGGCGTGAACAGCCACAACATGCCTGTCACCGAGCAGATGTACCTTCAGGCCGTGGCAGAGCTCACATAAGGAAAGGAGGACTGTTCAATGGCAGAACAGATAGACATGCGGAGCGTATTCATCCAGGAACTGGCCTCCATGATGGACGCTGACCCACGGATACTGATCGTCGACGCGGACCTGGCCAAGGCGATGGGGACGCTGGGGCTGTACGGCGGCTACAGGGAGCGCATCATCAATGTGGGCATCGCGGAGCAGAACATGATCTGCGTCGCCGCCGGGCTGGCCGCCTACGGCTATATCCCCGTCACCGGCACCTTCGCCTCTTTCGCTTCCCGGCGGGTCTGCGACCAGATCGCCATCTCGGTGGCGTTTGCAAAGAACAACGTCAAAATGTTCGGCGCCGACCCAGGTATCACCGCCCAGCTGAACGGCGCCACCCACATGGCCAACGAGGACATCGGCACGCTGCGCTCCATCCCCGGCCTCGTGATATGCGAGCCCTGCGACGCGGCCTCCCTGCGGGCGGCCATGCGCGAGATCATCTACGCGGACGCCCCCGTATACGTCCGGCTGAACCGAAAGGCTGCGCCGCCGGTCTACCAGGACAACACGCCGTTCCGTCTGGACGAGGCGGTCGTGCTGCGCGAGGGCCGGGACGTGACGCTCTACGCCGGCGGCATCGAGGTCGCGGAAGCCCTGAAGGCCGCCGAGACGCTTTCGGCGGAAGGCGTGCGCGCGGAGGTGCTGGACGTGCATACCATCAAGCCCCTGGACGTGGATACCGTCGTCGCGTCCGCCCGGAAGACCGGCGCCGCCGTCACCTGCGAGAACCACAATGTCGTCGGCGGACTGGGCGCGGCCGTGTGTCAGGCGCTGGCCGCCCACTGCCCCATCCCTCTGGAGTTCATCGGCGTGCAGGACCACGCGGGCGAGGCCTCTCCTATAGACTATCTCATCAAGAAATACCACATGACCGCGTCGGACATAGTTGACGCCGCGAAAAAAGCGATAAGCAGAAAGCAAATACATACATGATTTTGGAGGCAGAAGAATGTCCACAATGAAAGGTTATGTCCCACTCACATCCAAAACAGTCCAGCTCAAGCAGTTCCCCATCCCCGTTCCCGCTCATGGGCAGGTCCTGGTGAAGATCGCCTACTGCGCCATGTGCGCCACCGACGTACATAGGATGAGCGGCTCCATAGGCACGGCGGACAAAAACACCATCATCGGCCACGAGTGCAGCGGCGTCGTCGTCCAGGTAGGGCCCGACACGGCGCACATGGGCTTCAAGGTCGGTGACCGGGTGGTGGTCGATCCCAACCGCTACTGTCACTACTGCGACGCCTGCAAAAAGGACCAGAAATGCACCGTGATGACGGTGGCCAGCCGCGGCCACGGCTGCTTTGCCGAATATAAGCTCTGCGACGTGGAGAGCTGTCACCACATCCCGGATCGTCTGTCCCTGAAGCGGGCCGTCATGGTCGAGCCGGTCACGTCCGTCATGCGCGCCATGGACCTGGCGCAGATCAAGCAGGGGCAGACCGTCGCCCTCTCCGGCGCCGGCGGCATCGGGATGCTGCTGCTCTGGGCCATCAAGCACACCGGCGCCAGCAACATCACCGTCATCGAGCCCGTGGAGGAAAAGTGGGAGCTGTGCCGCACTCTCGGCGCGAAGAACTGCATCAACCCCTTCCGGGAGAACGTTTATGAGCGGTGCATGGAGCTGACGGGCGGCGCGGGGTTCGACTACGTCTTCGAGGTCTCCGGCGCACGCTCCGCCGCGCCCGTCTGCACCGACATCATCGGCTTCGGCGGGAACGTGGTGTACTTTGCCGTATTCCCTTCCGACTATGAGCTTCCCCTCAACCTCAACAAGCTGTACAGCAAGGAAGGCCGCATCCAGACCGTCTTCACCCATCGGACGAACTTCCCCCGCGCTGTCAATTTCCTGGCCGACTGCGACGACGCGGTGGACGCCGTGATGGGCCTGGAGTTCCCCTTCGATCGGGTCAACGACGCCTTTGAGGCCTTCTTCACATCCAAGTACTCAAAGATCGTCATCAAGGTGGCGGATGATCTCGTCTGACCCTGCCTATGGACATCTCCTCAATGATGATATACGTGCTCGTGCAGACCTGCGCGCCCGGCCCCAGCAACCTGATGGCGCTGTACGCGGCGGCAGACGCGGGCATGGCGAGAGCCAAGCAGTACATCTTCGGCTCCATGACGTGCTATTTCCTGAAGCTCATACTCTGCGGCTCTCTGAACCTGGTCCTCTCCCATGCCATCCCCGAGATCATACCCTATATGAAATGGGTCGGTGCGGCCTACATGCTGTACCTCGCCGTGTCGCTGGTCATCTCCGGCGTGCGCGGCGGCGGGGACGTGACGCGCAAGAACAACATCGCCACCTTCTGGAACGGCTTTCTGATGCAGGCCGTCAGCGTGAAGGGCTGGATACTGGCGCTGTCTGTGTTCTCCATCTACATCATCCCCTATACGACGAGACCGCTCGACCTGATACTGTGGGGCGCGCTGTTCTTCGCGATCATGGGCACGGAGACCACCCTTTGGGCGTACTGCGGCGACAAGCTGGAGAAGCTCTACCGCCGGCACAGGCTGGCATTCAATATCTGCATGGCGGTCCCTATGGTCTATCTGGCCATCAAGTCACTCTTATAACAGGAGGAAACAAGCGATGAAAAAAAAGATCGGTGTTATCGGCGCCGGCCGCATGGGCTATTTCATGATCGAACACCTTATCAAAAACGACTATGGCGTGTGCGTCTATGACGTCTTTCAGCCCGCCGTAGACAGGGCCGCCGCCATAGGCGCGGAGCCGTCCTCCGTGGAGCAGATCGGCAGCAGCTGCGGCATCATCCTTCTCTCCCTGCCGAAGCCTCAGCACGTGCGGGATGTGGTGGGCCAGTTGGCGTCCGTTCTCCCGGCCGGCTCCATCGTGGCGGATACCAGCACGGTCGACCCCGGCACCTCCCAGCAGAACGCCGAGCTGTTGAAGGACACCGGGGCGGCCTATATCGACGCGCCTATCCTCGGTCTGCCCCACTCTGTGGGCGAGTGGATCATGCCTCTGGGCGGAGACAGCGCGGCGGCTGAACAGCTCATCCCGGTGCTGATGAGCTTCTGTTCCAAGGTCGTTCCCGTGGGGGGCGTAGGCTGCGGCAACGCCGTAAAGCTCCTGAACAACACCATGTTCGCGGTCATCAACGCCATTTCCGCAGAGGTCATGCAGATGGCCGACAAGATCGGCGTGGACAAATCCGTCTTTTACGATACCGTGGCCCACAGCAAGGCCGCTACCGTCAGCGGCCTGTTCAAGGAGGTCGGCAAACGGATCTGCGAAGAGCGCTACGACGAGCCCACCTTCACCCTGGACCTGCTCTTGAAGGACGTGAATCTCGGCGTACAGATGGCCCGCGCGGCGGGGATGAACCCTGTGATCGCCTCCACCGTCCTCGGTCTGAACGAGAACGCCTGTCTGACAGGCTTCGGCGCGGGGGATTGCAGCGGCATCTACCGCTACATGGACAGATTGTATAAAGAGTGACGGAGCCGTTCATCTCCGCCGCTGCGCACAAGACCGGGCGTTCCTCACGGAACGCCCGGTCTCTTTCTGTATTTATTCTGTCACTGGATGCTCTCCACGCCGTCCAGGCCGGCGCAGGCGTCCAGGGCGTCCCTGCCGCCGACGACGCACACGTGCCCGGCGGCGCACACGTCCTCCAGTACTTTGCCGAAAGCGGCCAGGCTCTCCGGGGTGGTATGCAGTATCTCCCGCCGCTGGCGGGCCAGGTCCTTGCCGGTCATGCCGTTCAGCCACAGGTTCACCGCCCGCATGCCCTCCGTCCAGGGGGACATCACCGGCTCGGTGGAGGCCACGGTGCTGATGATATACTTGTCTATATCGCCCCCGGCGCACGCATCCCGCAGGGCCTGCCCGGAGCCGGCGTAGGTGCGCAGGGTCCCGGCGGGGCTGGGGTCCCGGTAGCTGGAAAAGCTCACGTCGCCCATGGAACGCACCGCCAGACTCACCCCGTAGGCGCCCCCTTTGACCCGGACCTCGTTCCACAGATAGTCAAAGGTGAGCAGCTGGCCGGCCACCATGGCCGTACCGGAGAAGGCCGCGCCCAGGCCATTCATATTGGCGCCCGTCACCGCGAAGCCGATGCCGGCGGGGATGATAAAGCCCTCCCGTCTGGCGGGCAGCGGCGCGTACACCGCCGGCTCGCCCATGGGCGCGTCGGAGAGCACCGCCAGCACATCCGATACAAAGCCGTCGTCCCGCTCGCCGGTGAGGCTCACCGCAAGGCGCTTTTTGGAGAAGAGCCGGCCGCACAGGGCCGCCAGGTCCCGGCACAGCGCCGCGCCCTCCTCCCCAAAGCGCTTATCCCAGCTCTGTAGCGTGCGCAGCATGGATATTCCATGGGTCACCTCGCCCAGCACGCCCCAGGCGGAGCATTGGGCGGACACCCGCATGGCCCCGAAGGCGTTGCCGCCCGCAGTGATGGACTGTTCCATGTCCAGCCGCTGCTGACGCAGGATATTGTAGATGAACTGGGTATCGTCGAATCTGGAGCGGCTGAGTATCTCGTCCAGCAGCCGGACAGCGTCCTGTCTGTGGTCCGGCAAGAGGGAGAGCCCCACCACCAGCCAGGGGACGGCCCGCTCGGTCTGACCCGGCACGGCGGAGGTCTTCATGGATACGGAAAACCGGCCCAGGCTCCCCTCCACCTCGCTGCGCAGGGAGAGCGGGTCATACCGTTCCGTGGCCACCTGGCCCAGCAGCCTGGTCAGCAGCTTCACCTTTTGCAGCTCTTCGACAGGCAGATCGTCCAGTGCAAAATAGAGGTCCAGATACAGGATGCCGTCCGTCTCCACCGGCTGGTGCAGCAGCGTCACGCCCTCCACCGCGCCGACGCTCTGGCGCACGGGCATGCCCTGCTCCGGGACGTCGGAAAGGGACAGCGTGGGCAGACAGGAGAGCTTCTCCGGCGTGTCCGCCTGGCTCTGCCGCTCCCGCAGGGCGGCGAACCGCTCTATGGTCTTTTCGATCTGTCCGGCGCTCCAGCCGGCCTTCACCGCAGCGCACCGGGCCGCCTCCGCCTCGGCTTTCTCCCGGCCCAGGGTCCTGGAGGGCAGCATCACCAGCCGCGCCCGGTGGGGGTTATCCAGCAGCGCCTGGCGCAAAAACCCCTCGAACCAGCCCTCGTCCGCCTTTTTGCGCAGAGAGGCGAACACCGCGTCGTACTCCAGGCTCATGGCCGGGTCGCCGCCGTACAGCCACCCCTCCATGGCCGCGATGGCGTACACCAGTCCACGTGGCATGGAGCCGTAGTCCTTTTCCCGGGTGGTGAACTCCATCCGATTGAGGATGCTGTGCAGGCGCTTTTTGTCCAGGCCCTGCTCGCACTGCTGGCGAAGCACGCCCTCCGCCAGGGCCCATATCTCATCCTTTTTGGACGGGTCGGCGTTCTTTATTTGCAGGATGGCGTACAGCTGCTGCACCCCGTCCAGCTTCTCCAGCGCCACGTCCTGGCACAGGCCCGCGTCCAGCAGCGCCTTGGTCAGCGGCGCGTCGTTGGACCCGCACAGCAGCCGGCTGAGCACGGAAAAGGCGATGTTCTCCTCCATGTCGTCGAACCGGCCGAACACCCAGCCGCCCGCCAGGATGGCCTTGTCCGTCTCGTCCTCGTCGGGGCCTATCTCGTAATAACAGGTCTGCTCCGCCGGGGACACCGGCTCCTGCATGGGGATGTCCGCGTCCGGGTCGATGCGCTCATATTCGCACAAAAAGCCATCCAGCTTTTTAAGCGCCGCGTCCATATCCACCTGCCCGTCCAGGCAGATATAGGCGTTGGAGGGGTGATAAAACCGCCGGTGGCTGGCAAGGTAGTTCTCATAGGTCAGTTCCGGGATGTGCTCCGGGTCACCGCCGGAGCTCTTGCCGTAGCAGTTGTCCGGGAACAGCAGCGCGTCCAGGCGCGCCTCCATCACCGTGTCGGCGGAGGCGTAGGCGCCCTTCATCTCGTTGTACACCACGCCGTTATACCGCAGCTCCCCCTCCGGGCTGTCCAGCTCGTAGTGCCAGCCCTCCTGCAAAAAGGCGTGCTCGTCGTGCAGGCTCAGCGGGTGCAGCACCGCGTCCAGGTACACGTCCATCAGGTTGAGAAAGTCCTGTGGGTTGCGGGAGGACACCGGGTACATGGTCTTGTCCGGGAAGGTCATGGCGTTGAGGAAGGTGGCCATGGAGCTCTTCAAAAGCTCCACGAAGGGCTCCTTCACCGGGTACTTCTCCGAGCCGTTGAGCACCGAGTGCTCCAGGATGTGGAACACGCCGGTGTCGTCCTGGGGGATGGTCTTGAAGGCGATGGAGAAGGTCTTGTTGTCGTCCGGCCGGTCCAGCCAGATGAGCCGCGCGCCGTTTTTTTCGTACTCCATCCGCCACAGCACGGCCCCGATCTCGTCCAGCTGCCTGCGCTCCAGGACCCGGAAACCGTGGATGACGTCGTTTATCCGCATAGGTGCTCCGCCTTTCTTGCCGTTTTGGCATCGTTCATGCCTTTAGAGTATACATTTTTCACCGGGGAATATCAAGTATCGCGCAAGTTATGAGAAAATGTGCCCTCTGCCCCTTTCTTTTTTTCATATCGCGTGCTATAATATTGTGCCGTATCACGGACAAAACATAGATGACAGAGGTCAACTTTTCATGGCTAACCCCTACAAGACGCGAGAAGGCGGCGCCACCGTCACGGTATTCGTGCCCTACGACTGCCGCAACCACTGCCCGTTCTGCATCAACAAGCAGGAATACGCCGATATGAGCGGCTTCAGCCTGGAGAAGATCTGCCAGAGCATCCGCCGCATGGACGGCATCACCCCCCGGTGCGACTTCGTGTTCACCGGCGGCGAGCCCATGGCCGACCTGGACAGCCTGCAGGTGATGCTCGACTGCATCCCCGCCACCCACCGGGTGTTCATCAACACCACCCTGCCGGTGTTCGAGGGGCAGGACCCGGAGGAGGTGCTCTCCTTCCTGGCCAGGAACAAGGGCAAGATCACCTGCGTCAACATCTCCCGCCATATGCAGAAGTACGTGGAGGAGTCTCCGGACGAGTTGATCGGCCGGCTGCCTGTCCCGGCGCGGGTCAACTGCGTGCTGTGGAAGAACTACCCCTCCGAGCAGCTGCCCGACTTCGTGCGCCGCTGGAAGGGCCGGCACGTGTCCATCCAGTTCCGGTACGACTACACCGACACCACGCCGGAGAACCTGTACCGCACCGAGGACGACCACATCCTGCACGATCTGAAGCGCTTCTTCACCTACAAGGGCTTGGACGGCTGCCGGATGCGCAACGGCTACCACTTCGAATTCGAGGGCGTGGAGATCACCTACCACCGTACCCTGCCCTACAGCACCATCACCGAGACCGGGCCCGACGGGGTGACCTACGACATCCTCTACGACGTGCTCATCAAGCAGAACGGGGACATCCACTCCGACTGGACCGGCGTGCTCATGGACGTGCCCGCCTATGAAAAGGTGGTATTCGAGCCGGACGACCAGCACTGGATCGAGCGGTGCTGATGCCCCATAGTCAGGACCACCCGCGTAGCGGGTGGCCTGCACAAGCCCTATAAGGGCATAATGTTGGCGGCGCCTAAAGGCGCGC
>CANPXW010000034.1 GCA_947587025.1 uncultured Oscillospiraceae bacterium | reverse complement strand
AGCGCGTTATCGAGAGATTCGTTCTCCTTGACGTAGATTTCCGACATTCTGTTTTCCCTCCCCTCGAATACGCCTCACGTGCTTTATGTGTGCTTACTGTCGCGAACCTTGCATATTATAAAGGTTTTGCCGCGTCTTGTCAAGAAATTCTTACTTTTTCGGCTTCAAAATCAGGTTGACCAGCCTGTTCTTCACCACGATGGACTTGACCAGCTCCATGCCCTCCATGGCCCGGGCCACCTTGGCGTCGGCCTTGGCGGCGGCCACCACGTCCTCATCGGCAGCGCCGGTGGGGACGGTCACGGTGCTCTTGAGCTTGCCGTTTATCTGCACCGCCAGCTCCTTCGTGTGCTCCACCATCCTGGCCTCGTCGTAGGCAGGCCAGCTCTGGGCCATGGCACGGCCCTCAAAGCCCAGCATTTCCCACATCTCCTCCGTCACGTGGGGGGCGAAGGGGCTGAGCAGCATCAGCAGAACCTTCATGTCGCCCTTGGAGGGCTTGGACTTATAGAACTCGTTGACCAGGGTCATCATGGCGGCGATGGCGGTGTTGAACTTCATCTCCTCGATGTCGTCGGACACCTTCTTGATGGTCCGGTGCAGCAGCGCCTCATTGGCCCGGCTCACCTCGTCGCCCACGGGGCCGGCCTCCGCCAGGGCCCAGACCCGGTCCAGGAACTTCTTGCAGCCCTTCACGGCCTCGTCGGACCAGGCGGCGGCCTTTTCAAAGTCGCCGATGAACATGGTGTACAGCCGCAGGGTATCCGCGCCGTACTTGGCCACCACGTCGTTGGGGTTGACCACATTTCCGCGGCTCTTGGACATCTTCACGCCGCCCTCGCCCAGGATCATGCCGTGGCTGGTGCGCTTGGCGTAGGGCTCCTTTGTGGGCACCACGCCGATGTCATAGAGGAACTTGTGCCAGAACCGGCTGTACAGCAGATGCAGCGTGGTGTGCTCCATGCCGCCGTTGTACCAGTCCACCGGGGACCAGTATTCCAGCGCCTGCTTGGAGGCCAGCGCGTCGGGGTTGCGGGGGTCCATATACCGCAGGAAGTACCAGCTGGAGCCGGCCCACTGGGGCATGGTGTCGGTCTCCCGCTCGGCGGGGCCGCCGCACTGAGGGCACTTGCACTCCACCCAGTCCCGCATCTTAGAAAGGGGGCTCTCGCCGGTGTCGGTGGGCTCGTAGCTTTCCACCTCCGGCAGCAGGATAGGCAGCTGCTCCTCCGGCACGGGAACCCACCCGCACTTGGGGCAGCTGACCATGGGGATGGGCTCGCCCCAGTACCGCTGGCGGGAAAACACCCAGTCCCGGAGCTTGTAGTTGACCTTGCGCTCGCCCACGCCCTGCTCCTCCAGCCAGGCGATCATCTTCTCCTTGGCCTGCTCCACGGGCAGGCCGTTGAGGAACCCGGAGTTGACGAGCTCGCCGGTCTCGCAGTCGGTGTAGGCCTCCTTCTCCACGTCGCCGCCCTTGACCACCTCGATGATGGGCAGATCGAACTTTTTGGCGAAATCCCAGTCGCGGCTGTCGTGGCCGGGCACGGCCATGATGGCGCCGGTGCCGTAGGTGGCCAGCACATAGTCGGAGATGAAGATGGGTATCTCTTCGCCGTTGACGGGGTTGACGGCGGCCACGCCCTCCAGGCGCACGCCGGTCTTCTCCTTGGAGAGCTCCGTGCGCTCCAGCTCGGACTTATGGGCGGCCGCGTCCTGGTAGGCGCGCACCGCGTCGGCGTTCTTGAGAAGGGGCATCCACTTGGCCAGCAGCGCGTGCTCCGGGCTCATGACCATGTAGGTCACGCCGAAGAGCGTATCGCACCGGGTGGTGAAGATGCGCATCTTGTCCCCGGCGGTGGTGGCAAAATCCACCTCCGCGCCCTCGCTGCGGCCGATCCAGTTGCGCTGCTGTATCTTCACCCGCTCGATGTAGTCCACATCGTCCAGGTCGTCGATGAGCCGCTGGGCGTAGGCGGTGATGCGCAGCATCCACTGGCTCTTCTCCTTCTGGACCACCGGCGAGCCGCACCGCTCGCACACGCCCTCCACGACCTCCTCGTTGGCCAGCACGCACTTGCAGGAGGTGCACCAGTTGACGGGCATGGTGGCCTTGTAGGCCAGGCCCTTCTTCCACAGCTGCAGGAATATCCACTGGGTCCACTTATAGTACGCCGGGTCGGTGGTGTCCACCATCCTATCCCAGTCGAACCCGAAGCCCAGCATCTTCAGCTGGGAGGTAAAGTTCTGCACGTTCCGGCGGGTGACCTCGCGGGGGTGCATGTGGTTTTTGATGGCGTAGTTCTCCGTGGGCAGGCCGAAGGCGTCGTAGCCGATGGGGAACAGCACGTTATACCCCTGCATGCGGCGCTTGCGGGCGATGATGTCCATGGCGGTATAGGGCCGGGGATGGCCCACATGCAGGCCCTGGCCGGAGGGGTATGGAAACTCGATCAGGCCGTACCACTTGGGACGGTCATCGCCGGTGACGGCGGCGTAGGGCTTCTCCTGCTCCCAGATGCCCTGCCATTTTTTCTCGATGCGGTCAAAATCGTATGCCATGTCTTTATGCCTCTGTGATCTCTTTGATGTCCACGTCCAGAGCGTCGTTCCACAGCCGCTCCAGGCTGTAAAATTCCCGTGCTTCCCGCTGGAAGATGTGCACCACCAGGCACCCGAAGTCCAGCAGCAGCCAGGTGCTGTTGCGGCTCCCCTCCCGGCGCAGCGGCGGCATGCCCGCCTCGGACAGGCGCTTGTCCACCTCATCGTACAGCGTGCGCACATGGGGCGTGGAGTTGGCCGTGCAGATGCAGAAATAGTCCGCCAGCACGGTCAGGTCGGTGGTCTTCAAAAGGCGGATGTCCGTGGCCTGCTTGTCGGAAAGGGCCTTCACCGCCAGCTTTGCCGCTTCAAAAGGTTCCATAGTTCTCTCTCCCGTCGTTATTCCTGCGCCGCCCATGGGACGGGCAAAGCGCCTTTGTCCTCCAGCTTTTGCAAATAATACTCCCGCGTCCGGGCCGTGTCCGGGTGGATGGTCTCTCCCTGACCCTCCAGAAACGCCAGCGTCCGGCGCAGACACAGCTCCGTGGCCGCGTCCAAGTCCTCGAAAGCCGCCTCCCGGATGGCCTCCAGCGCCGGATAGGACGCCCGGTGCTCCTCGATGGCGTCGGCCAGAAATACGATCTGCTCCAAAAGGGTCATCCCCGGACGGCCGGTGGTGTGCCAGCGTATGGCGTCCGCGATGTGCGCCGGCGCGCCGAACAGGTCCGCCGCGAAGGCCGCGCCCGTTTTCGCGTGCAGCAGCTCCGGGTTTTCCAGCTCCCACTTATCGGCTATGATACCATATTTTTCGCACAGGCGCAACTGCTCTTCCCGGTCCAGCTTTTTCGTGCAGTCGTGCAGGATGGCGGCCTCCGCCGCGTCCGTCTCGTCCGCACCCCAGCGCCGGGCCAGACGCCGGGCCATGGCCTCCGCGCCCTGCACGTGGGCCACCCGCGTGGGCTTTAAGTACCCGTAAGCCTGCTCCCACAGCCAGTCCAGGTCCGGCTTTGCGCCATAGAGCCGGTGCCGGATGATGCAGGCGTACACGCCCTCGGTCAGATACTCCCGGCCCTTCCGCTGGGGCAGCAGCGCCCGTATCCCGGTGGAGGACACCGTCACCGGCTCCCCGGCCAGTTCATAGACCACCGCGCCGTACTTCTCCCGCAGATGGGCCGCCTGGGCGGCGATCTGACCCTCCCGGCCGGTCTCCCGGGCGAATATCGCCAGGCTTGCCAGGGCCATGATGACCTCCGGCTCGTGCCAGGACTCGATGGTGAGCAGCATGTCCGTGCCCATGAGGAAAATGAGCTCCGCGCCCGGATACCGCCGCCGCAGCTGGCGCAGGGTGTCGGAGGTGTAGCTGGGCCCGGTCCGGGCAAGCTCCAGGTCCGACGCCTCGCAGCCCGGTATCGCTTCCGCCGCCAGGGCCGTCATGGCCAGCCGGTGCTGCCGGTCAGGGGTGCCCTCCGCCAGGGTCTTGTGGGGCGGGATGGCCGCCGGTATGAGCAGCGTCCGGTCCGGCTCAAGGGCCGCCATCGCCGTCTGCACGGAGCGGATGTGGCCCAGATGTGGCGGGTTGAAGCTGCCGCCGTATATGAGCACTCTCATCCCTTGGGCAGTTCTATCTTCGCCCCGTCCGGCCGCCTTTTATACAGCGAGAACACCTTGCCAATGACCTGCACGCCCTCTGCCTGACATGCCTCGCACAATGCCTGCTGGGCCTCGGCGGCGGTGTAGGGGCAGTTTTCCAGCACCTTGCCCTTCACCAGCTCACGGGCGGCCAGGGCCTCTCGCGCCTGGGCGATCACCGGCTCGGTGACGCCCGCCTTGCCCACGTGGAGGATGGCCTCCTCCTTTTGGGCCAGGGAGCGCAGATAGGCCCGCTGTTTACCTGTCAGCATATTTCTCCAACTCCTTTGCGAACGCGGCCAGGGACCTGGCCCGATGGGAGATATGATTTTTCACGTCCTCGCCCAGGCTGGCGAAGGACTCCCGGTATCCCTCCGGGCAGAACACCGGGTCGTAGCCGAACCCGCCGGTCCCCTGGGGGGCGTCCAGTATGCGCCCAGGGCACTCGCCCCGGGCCCGCAGCACGTCCCCGTTCGGGAACACGCAGCAGATGCAGCTGACGAACTTCGCCTCTCTATCCGTCACGCCGGCCAGCCTTTCCAGCAGGTACATGTACTTCTGCTGGTCCGTCCAGCTCTTGCCGCCGCCGAACCGGGCCGAATGCACGCCGGGGCCCCAGTCCAGGGCCTTCACGCACAGCCCCGAGTCGTCCGCCACCGTGGGCAGACCGGAGGCGGCGCAGATGGCGCTGGCCTTCAAAAAGGCGTTCTCCTCGAAGGTCTGGCCGGTCTCGGCCACGTCCAGGTCGAACCCGGCTTCCTTTTGGGAGATGATCTCTATGCCCATGGGCTCCAGTATCTCTCTAAACTCCCGGAGCTTGCCCTTATTGCCGGAGGCAAGGATGAATCTGCCCCCGGTCATTGCAGCATGGCCTCCGCGAACTCGCGGGCGTCGAACACGCGCAGATCGTCCGCGCCCTCGCCCACGCCGGCGAATTTCACCGGCACGCCCAGCCGCTGGGCGATGGAGAACACCACCCCGCCCTTGGCCGTGCCGTCCAGCTTGGTCAGCACGATGCCGGTCACCCCGGCGGCCTTGGCGAATTGCTCGGCCTGGATAAGGCCGTTCTGGCCGGTGGTGGCGTCCAGCACCAGCAGTATCTCGCAGTCGGCGTCGGGCAGCTCCCGGCCGATGATGCGCGTCAGCTTTGTAAGCTCGTTCATCAGGTTCTGCTTGTTGTGCAGCCGCCCGGCGGTGTCCACGATGATGATGTCGCTGCCCCTGGCCTTGGCGGCGCTGCAGGCGTCGAACACCACCGCGCCGGGGTCTCCCCCCTCGCCGTGGCGGACGATGTCCGCGCCGGTGCGCTGGGCCCAGATGCCCAGCTGCTCCGACGCCGCAGCCCGGAAGGTGTCCGCCGCGCACAGCAGCACCTTTTTCCCCTCTGCGACGAAGCGCTTGGCCAGCTTTCCGATGGTGGTGGTCTTGCCCACGCCGTTGACGCCCACCATCAGGATGACGGCGGGCTTGGTGGCAAGACGCAGCTCAGGGGAGCCGGCCTTCTCCATCTCGGCGGTGAGGATGTCGGCCAGCTTGGCCTGCACGTCCGCCCCCCGCAGCTTCTTCTCCTGGCGCAGGGCTTCCACGGCCAGCTCCGCCGTCTCCACCCCCGTATCCGCCAGGATGAGCCGCTCCTCCAGCTCGTCCAGAAAGTCCTCGTCCACCCCCGAAAAGGCGGAAAACAGCCCGCCCAGCAGGCCCTTCTTCTTTTCCTTGAACAGCGCCATATCGGTAACTCCTTTAGTTCTCGGCCGTCTTCTGCGCCTCGGCCAGGTCCAGCTCTATGACCGTGGAGACGCCCTTCTCCTGCATGGTGACCCCCAGCAGCACGTCCGCCTTCTCCATGGTGCCCCGGCGGTGGGTGATGACCACGAACTGGGTCCTGGTGAGCCGGTGCAGGTACTCGGCGAAGCGCAGCACGTTCTCCTCGTCCAGGGCCGCCTCGATCTCGTCCATGACGCAAAAGGGCGTGGGCTTGATCTTCAATATGGAGAAGTACAGCGCGATGGCCACAAAGGCCTTCTCCCCGCCGGACAGGAGGCTGATGTTGCTCACCGCCTTGCCGGGGGGCTGGACCTTGATCTCGATGCCGCAGTTGAGGCAGTCGCTCTCGTCCTCCAGCCGCAGGGACGCCTTGCCGCCGCCGAATAGTTCCAGGAACGTGGCGCGGAAGCTGTCCGCGATGGCGGCGAACTCCCGGGTGAATATCTCCTCCATCTGGCGGGTGATGTCCCCGATGATAGAGAGCAGTTCCCCCTTGGCCTTGGCGATGTCGTCCCGCTGCTCGGTGAGGTAGTCGTACCGCTCCCCCACCCGCTTGCTCTCCTCGATGGCCCCCAGGTTAGGGGTGCCCAGCTCCCGGATGGAGCGGCGCAGCTCGGCGATGCGCCGGTTGGCAGCGGTCAGGCTCTCGATGGGCTGCCGCTGGGCCTGGGCGGCGGTGCGTGTCAGCTCGTAGGTGTCCCACAGCCGGTCCACCAGCTGCTTCTCCTCCATCTGGGCGGCCAGGGTCTGCCGCTCGATGGAGGCGGTCAGCCGCTCCTGCTCGATGAGTTCCTCGTTGCGCCGCTGGGCGTCCTTGTCCGCCTGGGTGCGTTTGGCCTCCAGCTCCAGCTTCTGGCCGGTGATGGCGCGCAGCTCGGCCCGCATGGCTTCCGCCTCGGCAGCCAGGGTCTGCTGCTTTTCGGCGTTCTGGGCCATGGCCTGGTCGATGCGCTCCAGCTTCCGCTCATATTCCTCCAGCAGGGCCTGCCGCTGCTGGCCGCCGGCGGCCATGGCCGCCTTCACGTCCTCCAGCTGCTTGGCGCTGGCCGCCTTGGCGTCCCGCTCCGCCTGCAGGGAGGCCGCCTCCGCCTGGACCTGGGCCAGCTCCTGGCCGGCCGCATCCATATCGTACCGGGCCGCCGCCAGCTCCCGCTCTGCGTCGGCCAGGGCGGCGGACTTCTCCTCCTGCCGGGTCTGGAGCGCTGCCCGCTGCTTTTTCAGCTTCTCCAGCTCGTTGGCCCGGCTCAGTACGCCGGTGCCCTTGGCCGCGCTGCCGCCGGTCATGGAGCCGCCGGCGTGTATCATCTGCCCGTCCAGGGACACGATGCGAAACTCGTTCTTGTGCCGCCGGGCGATAGCCACCGCGTCGGACAGGGTCTCGGCGATCACCGTCCGGCCCAGCAGGCTCTCGAAAATGTTCCTGTATCGGGGGTCGAACTGCACCAGCTCCAGCGCCAGGCCCAGACAGCCCGGCTCACCCTCCGGCGTCTGGCGCAGCACGCCGCCCCGGATGGCGTCCAGGGGCAGGAAGGTGCCCCGGCCGCTGTCCAGGCGCTTTAAAAGCTCGATGGCGGCCTTGCCGTCCGCCTGGGTGTCCACCACGATGTTCTGGGCCGCCGCCCCCAGGGCCGTCTCGATGGCCAGGGTGTACCGGTCCTGGGTCCGGACCAGGTTGGCCACCGGCCCGTGCACGCCCCGGAGGTTGCCCCGGGCCTTGGCCTGCATGACGGTCTTGACCGCCCGGTTGAAGCCCTCGTAGTCCTTCTCCATCTCCGTGAGCATGATGATGCGCCCGTCCATGCTCCGGCCGTCCACGGTCAGGCGGGTCACCTCGTCCCGCAGGGCCGCCACCCGGCTCTCCCGGCCGGACATGCGCATGCGGTGGCCGCTGACGATGTTGTTCAGCTGCTCTATCCGGCCCGTCAGGCCGTCCAGGGCCGTCTGGGCCTCGGCCACACGGGCAGTGAGCTCCGCGATCTGCCCGTCCAGAGCGCTGATGCGCCCGGCGTCGGAGGACATATCGCTGCGCAGCCGGTCCATGCTGTCCAGGTCGGACTTCTTGTCCGCCTCCAGCACAGCGGCGGCCTGCTTAGACTCTCCGATAGCGGCCTCCTTGTCGGTCAGCCGCTGGCGCACGGCCTCCATCTCCAGGTCCTTCTCCCGCATCCGCTGGGAGATGTCCTCGGTGCGCTTATAGTGCTCCGACACCGCCGCGCGCATCCGCTCCAGCTCCGCCTTGGCGGCCTCGTGGCTGGCGCGGATGGCCTCGGTCTGGCCGGAGAGCTTGTCCAGGGTCTCCATCCAGGCAGAGACCTCCAGGCCCTTGAGCTCCTCCTGGAGCTTGAGGTACTTTTCCGCCACCTCCGCCTGACGGCGCAGGGGCGTCAGCTGCAGCTGCAGCTCGTCTATCTTGTCCCCCACCCGCACCAGCTGATCGTCCGTGGCGGCCAGCTTGCGCTCGGCCTCCTCCTTGCGGAAGCGGAAGCGGGATATGCCCGCCGCCTGCTCGAATATCTCCCGGCGGTCGGTGCTCTTGGCCGAGACGATCTCGGCGATGCGGCCCTGGCCGATGATGGAATAGCCGTCCCGGCCCAGGCCCGTGTCCATCAGCAGCTCGCTCACGTCCCGCAGCCGTACCGACTCTCTGTTGATGTAGTATTCGCTCTCCCCGCTGCGGTAGTACCGCCGGGAGATGGACAGCTCGTCGCTGTCGATGGGGAAGATGCGGGCGGAGTTGTCCAGGATGAGCGTCACCTGGGCAAAGCCCAGCTTGCCCCGCTTCTCCGTGCCGCCGAAGATCACATCCTCCATCTTCCCGCCCCGGAGGGCGCGGGTGCGCTGCTCGCCCATGACCCACAGCACCGCGTCGGATATGTTGGACTTGCCCGAGCCGTTGGGGCCGACGATCATCGTCACGTCCTTCTCAAACAGGATGGTCGTCTTGTCCGGAAAGGACTTGAACCCCTGTATCTCCAGAGCCTTTAAATACAAAATCTCTTACCTCAGTACCGGTTTTGTGCCAGCAAAGGCACAAGATGTAGTATACCGTATTTATATGCGCACGTCAACCAAAACCACGCCGTCTCCGGCCTCGTCCAGGCCCTTCACCCGCAGCCGGGCAAGGCCGAACGCCGCCGTCAGCGCCTCGATATTGGCCCGGTGCTGCCCCGTCATGGCCGACACCCGCTCCGGCGCCACGCCCAGGGTCACCTCCGCGCCGGCGGGCACCCCGTCCAGCAGCGCCGCCGCCTGGCGGCGCAGGATCTCCGAGCGGACAAGCTCTCCCAGCGCCGGGTGGTACGCCCCGGCCACCGCCTGGCCGCCGGACAGCTCCGCCGTGGGGTTGAGCCCCAGCCGTATCACCGGGATGTGCGCGGCCTCGAACAGGGGCAGGATGTCCGCGCACACCGCTACCGCGTCGGCCACGGTGTGCTCCCGGTACGTCCCGGCCCGCCACATGTCCTCCAGGGCCGTGCCCCGGACGATCACCGTGGGGTAGACGCGCGCTCCGTCCGGCCCAAGCGCGATGATGCGCCGGGCGGTGTCCACGTCCTTTTCCCGGTCCGAGCCGGGCAGGCCGGTCATCATCTGCAGGACCAGTTTGAGCCCCGCCACCCGGACCAGCTCTGATGCGCGAACGGTGTCCTTCGCGGTGTGGCCCCGGCCGGATGCGGCCAGCACGCCGTCGTCCATGGACTGGGCGCCCAGCTCCACAGTGGCCACGCCGTATCCCTTGAGCATGGCCAGCACGCCCTCGTCCACCGCGTCCGGCCGGGTGGACAGGCGGACAGAGCGGATGGTCCCGTCGGCCAGATAGGGCTGGGCGGCCTGCAAAAGCGCCCGCTGCAGCGCCGGGTCCACGGCGGTAAAGCTGCCCCCGTAAAAGGCCAGCTCTGCGCCGGTCTGACCCAGGGCGCGGGCCCGGTCCAGCGCAGCGGTCACGTCGGCGGCAGAAGCGGGCAAAGGGCTGCCGGAGATGCGCCTCTGGTCGCAGAAGACGCATCCGTTCGGGCAGCCCAAATGGGGCACGAAAACGGGAATGATCCTCGCCCGTGCCATCAGTGCTTCAGCTTCTCCAGCGCGGCCTTGGCGGCCGCCTGTTCCGCTTCCTTTTTGCTCTTGCCTTTGCCCTGGGCGCTGGCTCCGTCGTGGAGCGCCACGCGCACGGTGAAGGTCTTGTCGTGGTCCGGGCCGATCTGGTCCACCACGGTGTAGGCCGGACCGGCTCCGCCGGCCCGCTGCAGCAGCTCCTGCAGCTCGGTCTTATAGTCCGTCCGGGCCGGGCGGCGTCCGGCCTGCACGTCCTGGAGGATGTGCCCGTCGATGAACGCCTCCGCCGGCTCCAGCCCTCCGTCCAGGAAGATGGCCGCGATGATGGCCTCCACGCAGTCGGCCAGGATGGAGGGCCGCTGGCGGCCGCCGTTATACTGCTCGTTCCTGCCCAGGCGCAGATAGTCCCCCAGGCCCAGAGCGAGGGCCGTCCGGTGCAGGCTGGCCTCGCACACCAGCTCCGCCCGCAGGCGGGTCAGCCCGCCCTCGGGCATGTCCGGGTACAGCCGGTAGACGGTCCTGGCCGTGCAGAAGCCCAGCACCGCGTCGCCCAGAAATTCCAGGCGCTCGTTGCTGCGGCAGGTATGTGGGCTCTCGTTGGCGTAGGAGCTGTGGGTCAGAGCGGTCTGCAAGATCGAGCGGTCAGAGAAGGTATACCCCAGCCGCTTTTCCAGCCGCTCCATATCACATATCGCTGTGGGCGCTGACATAGGCGGCCAGATCGCCGATGGTGCGGATCTTCTTCAGCTCCTCCTCGGGGATCTCGTCCAGGCCGAACTCGTTCTCCAGCTCCACCACCAGCTCCACCACGTCCACGGAGTCGATGCCCATGTCGTCGATGAAGGTGGTGTTCTCGTTCAGTTCGTCCGGCTCCATGCCGAACTGCTCGCAGATCATCTCCACGATCTTGTCGTAAACCATTTTCAAATCTCCTTTGCTTTTTCCAGCTTCATGTGGTCTATATTGGCCTCAATGGCGCCCGCCACGTCCGCCTGGACGCAGGCGATCGCCTGACGCACAGCGTTGAATATGGCCCGCTCGTCGGAGCTGCCGTGGGCCTTGATGACCGGCTTGGAGATGCCGATCAGGGCCGTGCCGCCCACCTCGGAGGGGTCCAGCAGGGCCTTCATGCCGGCCAGGTCCTTTTTTATCACCAGGGCGGCCAGCTTGTTGGGGGTGCTCTTGTACATCACGCCCTTCAATTGCTTGAACATGAACTTGGCCGCGCCCTCCACGGTCTTGAGCATCACGTTGCCCGCCAGGCCGTCGGTCACCAGCACGTCGAACCGGCCGGTGAACAGCTCGCTGCCCTCGGCGTTGCCCACGAAATTTATCCGCCCGGCGTCGGACGCCGCCTTCAAAAGCGCGAAGGCCTCCTTCTGCAGCGTGCCGCCCTTGGTGTCCTCGGTGCCCACGTTCAGCTGGGCCACGCGGGGGGCCTCGATGCCCATCATCCGCTGGGCGTAGAACGCGCCCATGTAGGCGAACTGCAAAATGTACTCCGGCGTGGAGTCCACGTTGGCCCCGCAGTCGATGAGCAGCACTCCTTTGTCCCCGTTGGGTATCACCGGGCCCAGAGCCGCCCGGCGGATGCCCTTGATGCGCTTGACGAACTGGGTCGCCCCGGCCAGCAGCGCCCCGGTGCTGCCCGCAGACACCACCGCGTCGCCCCGGCCCTCCTTGAGCATCTTCAGGGCCACGGTCATGGACGAATCCCGCTTGTTGTAGCAGGCCATGCCCGGCTCGTCCTCCATGGTCACCACCTGGGTGGCGTTGACCACCTCTATGCGCTTTTCGCCCTCGCCGCCGCAGGCGGCCAGGCAGGCGCGCACCTGGTCCTCTATGCCCACCAGCACGACGTCCGCGTCCAGTTCCCGGGCGGCCTTCACCGCGCCGGATACAACCGCCTGGGGGGCGTTGTCCCCGCCCATGGCGTCCAGGATGATCTTCATGTGCCGCTCTCCTCTCTGGCGATGACCCCGTCCAGCTCGGCCAGAGCCCGCTGGGCCACCTTCAAATACCGCTCCCGCTTGCCGCGTATGCGCTCGTCCAAATGCTCGATGATGCCGAAATTCACGTTCATGGGCTGGAAATCCCCGCTGGCCGCTCCGCCGGACACGTACAGCGCCAGCGCGCCGATGGCCGTGGTCCGGGGAAAGTCAAGCGGCGGCAGGCCCCGCAGCCGGCGGGCCATCTCCAGCGCCGCCAGCATGCCCGAGGCACAGCTCTCCACGTACCCCTCCACGCCGGTCACCTGGCCGGCAAAGGTCACGCGGGGCCGGCTTTTAAGCCGGTAGTACCGGTCCAGCAGCTTCGGCCCGTTCAGAAATGTGTTGCGGTGCATCTTCCCGTAGCGCAGATACTCCGCGTTGGCCAGGGCCGGTATCATGCCGAACACCCGCCGCTGCTCCGGGAAGGTCAGGTGGGTCTGAAAACCCACCAGGTTGTATACAGAGCCCTCGTCGTTGTCCCGCCGCAGCTGCACCACGGCGTGGTAGCTCTCCCCGGTCTCAGGGTTCCGCAGGCCCACGGGCTTGAGCGGCCCGTAGCGCAGGGTGTCATGCCCTCTGCGGGCCATGACCTCCACCGGCATGCAGCCCTCGAACACCCCCGCGTCCTCAAAGCCGTGCACCGGGGCCTGTTTGGCGGCGGCCAGCTCCGTGACGAAGGCGTCGTACTGGTCCTTGTCCATGGGGCAGTTTACATAATCCGCCGTCCCCTTGCCATACCGGGAGCCGAACCAGGCCTTCGTCATGTCGATGCTGTCAAAGGCGATCAGGGGCGCGGCCGCGTCGAAAAAGTGGAGAAAATCCGCGTCGCCGCAGGCCTGGGCGATGGCGGGGATGAGCCCGTCGCTGGTCAGCGGGCCTGTGGCGATGATGCACTCCCCCTCGGGAAAGGCGGTGATCTCCCCCGGAACGATCTCTATGTTGGGATGGCTCCGGATGGCGTCGGTGATGGTCCGGGCGAATGCCTCCCGGTCCACAGCCAGCGCGCCGCCGGCGGGGACCCGGTGCTTTTCCGCGCTCATCATGATGAGGCTTCCCAGCCGGCGCAGCTCCTCCTTCAAAAGGCCCACGGCGTTGGAGAGGTCGTCCCCCCGCAGGGAGTTGGAGCACACCAGTTCGGAAAACAGCGGCGAGGTGTGGGCCGGGGTCATCTTCTCCGGCTTCATCTCGCACAGCCGGACCTTGAAGCCCCTCTGGGCCAGCTGCCAGGCGGCCTCGCTGCCGGCCAGGCCCGCGCCCACCACGGTCACGTCCGCCATCAGCTCTTCTCCTTTTTGGCGGCGGGCTTTTTAGCGGTCGTTTTCCTTGTCGTTGTGGTTTTCTTTGCCGCCGGCTTTTTGGCGGCGGACCGCTTCGCGGCGGGCTTTTTCTCCCCGGCGGCCTCGCCCTTCTCCCCCTCGCCGGCGGCGGAGGCGGAGGAGGCGCTGCGGCGGAAGCGGTAGCCCCGCTTGTCCTCCGGCAGGAAGTTGGCGCACTGCTCGTTGATGCAGAAGGGCTTGCGCTGGCCCTTGCCCGCCAGCTTGAACATGGTGTGGCCGCAGACCGGGCAGTCCTCCTTGGTGGGCACGTCCCAGCTCATAAAGCCGCACGCCGCGCCCTTCTCGCAGGCGTAGTAGGTGTAGCCCTTCTTGGAGGTGCGCTTGAAGATGCGTCCGCCGCACTTGGGGCAGCGGCCGGGCATCTCCACCACCAGGGGCATGGTGAAGCTGCACTCGGGGTAGCCGGGGCAGGCCAGGAACCGGCCGAACCGGCCGGACTTGACCACCAGGTTCCGCCCGCAGTTGGGGCATATCTCGCCGGACACCTCGTCGGGCACCTTCAGACGGGTGCCCTGCAGGGCCTGCTCGGCCTGCTCCAGGTCCTTGGCAAAGCCGTCGTAAAACTCCTGGAGCACGCCCCGCCAGTCGGCCTGGCCGTCCTCCACCTTGTCCAGGGTATCCTCCATCCGGGCGGTGAACTTCACGTCCACGATGTCGGGGAACCGCTCCTCCATCAGCTTGGTCACCGTCTCGCCCAGGGGGGTGGGCTTGAGGTACTTGCCCTCCTTGACCACATACTCGCGGGCGGTGATGGTGGTGATGGTGGGGGCGTAGGTACTGGGCCGGCCGATGCCCTTCTCCTCCATGGCCCGGATGAGGGTGGCCTCGGAGTAGCGGGAGGGCGGGGCGGTGAAATGCTGCTCCGGCTCCAGCTTCTCCAGGGCCAGGCTCTGGCCCTTCGTCAGCTCCGGCAGGGGCTTCTTCCCGCCGGTCTCGTTCTCGTCCTCCTCCCGGTTGTCGTCGTACACGGCGATGTAGCCGGGGAAGGCCAGCTTGGAGTGGTAGGCCCGGAACAGATGTCCTTCGCACACCGCGTCGGCGGTGATGTTATCGTATACCGCGTTGGCCATCTGGCTGGCGGTGAATCGGCCCCATATGAGCCGGTACAGCCGGTACTGCTCCCCGGTCAGGCTCTTTTTCACCTGCTCCGGGGTCAGACCGGGGATGCTGGGCCGGATGGCCTCATGGGCGTCCTGGGCGTTGGAGCCGGCCTTGAACCGCCGGGGCTTGCCGGGGTAATACTCCTCGCCATAGTGGCTGCGGATGAAGCTGCCCGCCGCCGCCAGCGCGTCCTCGGAAAGGCGCAGGGAGTCGGTACGCATATAGGTGATCAGGCCGATGATGCCCTCGCCGGCGATCTCCACGCCCTCGTAAAGCTGCTGGGCGATGGACATGGTCCGCCGGGGGGTCATGCCCAGCCGGCGGGAGGCCTCCTGCTGCAGGGTGGAGGTGATGAAGGGGGGCGACGGGCTGCGCTTTTTGGTGCCGTGGGTCAGATCGACGATGGTGAAGGGCCTGCCCTGCACCGCGTCGGCCACGGCCTGCACCTCGGCCTGGCTGTGCAGCTCCTGTTTTTTCTTCTCCGTGCCGTGGTACATAGCCTGGAAGCTCTCGCCCTTTTCCGTGGTCAGGGTGGCGGTCAGGTGCCAGTACTCCTCCGGCTGGAAGGCGGCGATCTCCTGCTCCCGGTCGAGGACCATCCGGGTAGCCACGGACTGGACCCGCCCGGCGGACAGGCCCTTTCTGATCTTCCGCCACAGCAGCGGGCTGAGCTTATAGCCCACGATGCGGTCCAGGATGCGCCGGGCCTGCTGGGCGTCCACCAGGTCCTGGTCGATGTCCCGGGGATGGGCGATGCCCTCCTGGACCACCTTTTTGGTGATCTCGTTGAAGGTCACCCGCCGGGCCTTCTCGTCGGGGATGTCCAACAGCTCCTTCAGATGCCAGGAGATGGCCTCGCCTTCCCGGTCCGGGTCGGTGGCCAGGTACACGGTGCCGGCCTTTTTCGACGCCTTGCGCAGCTTGTCGATCACGTCCTCCCGGCCCTTTACGGGCTGGTAGTCCGGCTGGAAGCCGTGCTCTATGTCCACGCCTATGGTGCTCTTGGGCAGGTCCCGCAGGTGGCCCATAGAGGCCGTCACCTTGTAGCCGCTGCCCAGGTATCGTTCGATGGTCTTCGCCTTTGCGGGAGATTCCACGATCACAAGATCGGTTTTTGCCGCTGCCGCCATGGTCGTTCCTCACTCATCTATTTTTTGCGGGTATACCGCTTCCCGGCCCCCGCCGTCACCCTGCCCGCCAGCTGCAGCATGGTCAGCGCCGCCAGCGTCGCCGGTGCGGTCAGACCGGACGCGGCGATGATGTCGTCCGCGTGCATGTCCGGCCGGGTCATCACGGACAGGACCTTGCGCTGGTCCTCTGGCAGACCCTCCAGTCCGTCCGTAGCGTCAATATAAACTATGTCTTGGGGCTTGTCAATCTCTTTTTTAATAGGTATCTCTGTCACGGCCCGTCGCATCAGGTCGTACCGGCCCTCGTAGGCGCGCAAAATGTCGGCTCCATGGGATACCGGCACGGCTCCCTCGGCGATCAGCTCGTTGCAGCCGGCGCTGGCATAGGCGTCCGCCGGGCCGGGCACGGCGTATACGTCCCGCCCCTGCTCCAGTGCGTGGGCGGCGGTATTGCGCGCGCCGCTGCGCCGGGCCGCCTCCACCACCGTCACGCCCAGGGACAGGCCGGTGATGATGCGGTTGCGGGTCTTGAAATCGCCGGCGTAAGTGCGCATGCCGGGGGCGTATTCGCTCACCAGCGCCCCCTGGGCCCGCACCTGGTCGAACAGAGCCTTGTTTTTGGCCGGATATACCACGTCGATGGCCGTGCCCAGCACGCCCACCGTTATCCCGCCGGCCCGGAGCGCGCCGGTCATGGCCGCGCTGTCGCAGCCCTCGGCCAGGCCGGAGACCACCACTGCGCCGCCCTTTGCCAGCTCCCCGCCCAGCCGCTCGGCCATGCGCAGACCATAGGCCGTGGCGCTGCGGGTGCCCACCACCGCCAGCAGCAGCGCGTCGTCCACCGCCGGCAGCCGGCCCTGGACGTACAGCACCGCCGGCGGGTCGGCCAGCTGCCGCAGCCGGTCGGGATAGAGCGCGTCCTGGAGCGTGAGCACGGATATGCCCTTCTCCTCGCAGCGGGCCAGGGCCCGGTCGGCGTCGGACAGGCTCTTGTCCATGAGCTTGTCCGCCTCCCGCTCTGTCAGCCGGGGCTCCGCCGCCAGCAGCGCGTCCCTCTCGGCAAAGAACACCGCCTCCGGCCCGTCCATGGCCTGGGTCAGCCGATATTTCATCAGCGGCCGCACGCCGCCGATGCAGCTGAGCCACACCCAATACTTCAGCCTTGCCATGGCAGTTCGCTCCTCACCATTTCCCACATCGACACCGCTGCGGCCACGGCGGCGTTGAGGCTCTCGGTCCGGGGCAGCATGGGGATGCGCACCGTACCGGCGCACTTTGCCAGCAGCCCGGCCGTCAGGCCGCCTCCCTCGTTGCCCACGGCGACGGCCATCGGTCCCGCCGGCAGGGCGCGTATGTCCGCGCCGCCGGGGGCCAGGGCCGCGCCGTAAAGAGGCAGCCCCCGCAGGACCCCCTCCAGCCCGTCCAGGTCCGTCTGCACCACGGCCTGGCGGAAGATGGCCCCCATGGTGGCCCGGACGGTCTTGGGGTTATAGGGGTCGGCGCAGGAGCCGCACAGCACCGCCAGGTCCATGCCGAAGGCGGCCGCCGTGCGCAGCACCGTGCCCACGTTGCCCGGGTCCTGGACGTTCTCCAGCACGATGACGCGCCCCAGCGAATCCGCCGGGGGGATGGGCCGCATCTTCACCGTGAACACCGGGCCGGGACTGTTCTGCAGCGGGGAGACGGCTTTGAGTATCTCCGGCGTGACCAGCCGGACCGGCAGGCCGGGGATGTCCTCCGCCGCCAGCACGCACGTCACCTCCGCCCCGGCGGAGACCGCCTCCGCCAGCAGTGTCTCGCCGGCACACAGAAACACGCCCTCCTGCCGGCGGGCTTTGGCGTCCGCGCCCAGGGCGATGAACCTCTTCACCAGCTCGTTCTGCCGGGATCGAATGGGCTCCATGCGCACCCCCCTCTCTGTTTTTAAAGTAGTATAGCCCGTCCCTGTCCGCTTGTCAATTTGACCGGCGCCGTGACCCGCGGCGCCGGGGGGATACGATTGGAAAAATTATATAAATATCCCGATAAAAAATCAT
This sequence comes from uncultured Oscillospiraceae bacterium, assembly GCA_947587025.1. GTDB lineage: Bacteria > Bacillota > Clostridia > Oscillospirales > Oscillospiraceae > CAJOIG01. Next base: position 5,046 of record CANPXW010000034.1, on the reverse strand, counting down.
CAAACCGCACAAGAAAATCCCCCAGTCCATCTTGGTCATTGAAATCAGTTTGGTATCTACAAACAAAAAGAGGGGAGGTCAAACGAACGGCGATCTCCGGACCGCCGGGCGCCGCTTTGCGGCGCATTTCCCTGCGTTGCAGGAGCAAACGATCAACAACTTTGAAGAGGTGAAGTTTATGAACTTAGTTCTGTTGGTAGGCTCATTCTTCGTCATGCTTTTCCTCGGGATACCCATCGCGTTCGCGCTGTGCATCTCTTCGCTGCTGTACCTGGTGATCTACTGCCCCACGATACCCCTGATCATCGTGGCCCAGCAGATGCTCAAGGGCGTGGACTCCTTCACGCTGCTGGCCATCCCGTTCTTCGTGATCGCCGGCGCGCTGATGCAGAGCGGAGGTATCTCGCGAAGGATCGTCGACTTTGCCAAGCAGCTGGTGGGCTGGCTCCCCGGCGGCCTTGCCATCGTTGACATCCTGGCAAGCATGATCTTCGCGGCCATGACCGGCGCCGGCGCGGCGACTACCGCCGCTGTGGGCGGCATCATGATCCCGTCGATGGAAGAGGACGGCTACGACCCCGGCTTTGCCAGCGCCGTGCAGGCCATGGGCGGCATCTTCGGACCGATCATCCCGCCCAGCACGCTGATGGTGCTGTACGCGGTGGCGTCCGGCGAGTCCGTGGCGGACATGTTCCTGGGCGGCATCCTGCCCGGCCTTGTCCTGGGCGGCATCCTGATCGTCGTGGTGGTGGCGCTGTGCGTCAAAAAGGGCTATGGCGTCAAGAAAAAGGAAGAGAAGGGCAAGTTCAGCCTGAAGGCCCTGGGCAAGTCCTTCGTGGACGCCATCTGGGCCATCCTGGCCCCCGTGATCATCCTGGGCGGCATCTACTCCGGCCTGTTCACTCCCACCGAGGCGTCCGCTGTGTGCTGCTTCTACTGCCTGATCGTGGGTCTGTTCATCTACAAGGAGACCAAGTGGTCCGACATCCCCAAGCTGGTCTACGGCGGCGTGAAGAGCGCGGCCGGCATCATGCTGATCGTGGCGGCCACCCAGGTGTTCGGCTGGGTCATCACCCGCGTGCGTATCCCCCAGACCATCGCTGCGGCGTTCACCGCCAGCATCAGCAGCCCCACCGTGTTCGTGTTCGCGGTGTGCCTGATCCTGCTGGTGGCCGGCTGCTTCATCGACGCGGTCCCGGCGCTGCTGATCTTCGCGCCCATCTTCGTACCCACGGCCATCGCCTACAACATCAACCTGATCTACTTCGGCGTGATCATGGTCATCGTGCTGTGCATCGGCCTGGCTACACCGCCCGTGGGCATCAACCTGTATGTTGCCTCCTCTGTGGGCGGACAGCCGGTACATAAGATCATACCGCACCTGCCCATCCCCCTGCTGGCCATCGCGGTGAGCACCATCCTGCTCATCATGGTCCCCGGCATCATCACCGTGCTCCCCAACCTGGCGGCATAGTCTGCCCGCACAGGTAAAACATTATTAAAATTTTAAGGAGATCATAACATCATGAAGAAGATCCTTGCTCTTATGCTGGCTCTGCTGTTCGTCTTTGCGACGGTCGCCTGCGGCGCGGGCGCCTCCAATGGCGGTGCGAAGACCGAGGAAAAGACCGAAGAGGCCGCTCCCGCTGAGGAGCCCGCTGACGAGGCCGAAGAGCCCGCCGACGAGGCCGAGGAGCCCGCTGACGAGGCTGAAGAGCCCGCCGAAGAGGCCGAAGAGGGCGACGACGCTGCCGCCGCTTCCGACGTGGAGGGCGACTTCAACGAGCTGACCCTGTTCGCCGCTTCCATTTCCGAGAACACCCCGACCGGCGTTGGCCTGCAGGCCATGGCCGACTACATCAACGACAACGCCAACGGCACTCTGGAAGCCATCACCTACTATGACACCGCTCTGGGCGACGCCTCCTCCCTGACCGAGGCCCTGAAGATGGGCACCGTGGACATCGGCGTGGCCGGCACCGCTTACTTCTCCACCCTGGTCCCCGAGATCGAGGTCTTCCAGCTTCCGTTCCTGTTCTCCGACCTGGAGAGCGCCCGTGAGGCGACCGCCGGCCCCGCTGCCGACGAGATCAACGGCATGTTCGAGTCCAACGGCATCATCGGCCTGTCCTTCTGGGAGAACGGCTTCCGTGAGCTGAGCAATAACGTCCGCGAGGTCAAGACCCCTGCCGACCTGAAGGGCATCAAGATGCGTACCCTGGGCTCCACCATCCAGATCGAGACCTGGTCCGCCTTCGGCGCCATGACCACCCAGATCGACGCCTCCGAGCTGTACACCTCCCTGCAGCAGGGCACCATCGACGCCCAGGACAACCCCCTGCACGAGATCGTCTCCCGTAAGCTGTACGAGGTCCAGCCCTACGTCACCATGACCGACGCCACCTACACCCCGTTCTACATGGCCATGAGCAAGGTCAAGTGGGACGCTCTGAGCGAGAGCCAGCAGCAGCTGGTCATCGAGGCCGCCGCTGTGGGCCGTCAGGCTCAGTTCGACGCCACCGACGAGGCCCAGGCCGAGGCCAAGCAGGTCCTGCTGGACAACGACGTGACCATCACCGAGGACCCCGATAAGGAGGCCTTCCAGGAGATCGCCATGCCTCTGTGGGACATCTTCACCGGTGCCAGCGATACGGCTGCCGAGCTGCTGGAGACCGTCCAGGCCGGCCTGAAGTAATCACCGGCCTATCCGGCAACGCTGTCCGCGCCCGGTCCGCGATCTGCGGACCGGCTCGCGGGAAACATTGGTCAAAGAATAGGAGATCGGCGATATGAAGAAATTTTCAGCTGGTTTTTCAAAAGCGATGGAGTTCATCCTGGGCATGGCCGGCGTCATCATGATCCTGATCGAGACCTACTCCGTGTTCTGCCGTAACATTACCCACTGGTCCACTCCCTGGGTGGACGAGGTGCTGCGGCTGATATTCGTGTGGATCGTATTCATCGGCGCGGCGATCGCCCTCAATACGGACGAACTGATCTCGCTGACCCTGATCGAGGACAAATACAAGGAAAAGGGCAAGGCTGTGCCCTACAACGTTCTGAAGGTCATCCAGTATGTGGCCGCCCTGGTGGTCGCGGTGCTGCTCAGCCAGCAGGAATGGGTGACCATGATGGGCCAGATCGCCACCGGCGAGGCCACCGCCATCACCGGCTACCCGGTGTGGATAAAGAGCTTCGGCATCCTGGTGGGCTTCGTGCTCATGGCCATCATCGCGCTGGTCAAGCTCATCGTCACCTGCAAGAACTTCAAAAAGCTGCCCTGAGCAGCGCGCAAAAACAGGAAAAGGGCAGATCTCGCATCTGCCCTTTTTCCGGACCTGAAACGGAAAGGAGAACGCGACCATGAAGAAATATATCGACCTGACGCTGCCCATCGTGCCCCACTGGCGCTGCATCCAGCCGGATGAGATCATCGAGAAGTGCTCCACCGCCAAGGGCGACCCGGCCAGCGTCACCCGTTTCCCCCTGCAGACCCACTGGTACACCCACATCGACGCCCCTGTGCACCAGTTCGCCGGCGGCAAGACCCTCAACGACTTCCCCCTGGAGTATCTGTTCGACACGGCCACCATCCTGGACGTCAGCTACGTCAAGGACAATCAGCCCATCACCGACGAGATGCTCAAGCAGGCTCTGGGCGACGACGAGCCCACCAAGATCATCCTCATCAAGACCTGCTGGGAGGACAGCCGCGGCGTGGAGAACGCCTTCGACTTCTGGCAGTCCCATGATTACTGGGACGAGGCCCCCTACCTGACCAAGGAGGCCGCCGACTGGCTGACCAGCCTGCAGCCCCACATCATCGGCTTCGACTTCCCCCAGGACTACGACATCCGCAAGCTGCGCTTCGGCGTGGACGAGCGGCTGTGCTACCTGACCACCCACCGGCACTGCCTGAAGTACGACATCATGATGATCGAGTACATGAGCAACTTCCGCGCTCTGCCCAAGACCAAGTACGTGCAGTTCGTGGGCCTGCCCACCGCGCTGGAGAACGCCAACGGCGCCCAGATCCGCTGCGTGGCCATCGTGGACGAATAAGCCTTTCTATCATGCGGCCGCCGGACAGATTTCTGTCCGGCGGCTCTCATTTTTGGGTTTACGAACGGGCGGCGATATGTTACTCTTCTCTCCGGGAGGGGATGCTATGGAGACTTTGACGGCGGAGGGCGTGCAGGCCCGCCTGGGGGAGCTGGCGCGGGTGATGTCCGTGGAGGTGACGGACGTCTGCGTGTCCACTAACCTGACCCTGAAGGCGCGGGCGGCGGAGCTGCCGGCCTGGCATGTGCTCATCGCCCGGCGGCAGACCGGCGGCAGGGGCCGGATGGGCAGGAGCTTCTGCTCGCCGGAGGGGTCCGGCCTTTACATGAGCGTGCTGCTGCGGCCATCCCTGGCGGCGGAGGACGTCCCGCTCATCACCACCGCCGCCGCCGTGGCGGTATGCCGGGCGGTGGAGGAGCTGGGCGCGGACCGGGCCTGGATAAAGTGGGTCAACGACGTGCTCATCCACGGGAAAAAGGTCTGCGGCATCCTGACGGAGGCCGGTTTCGACGGCCGGTCCGGCGGCCTGGACTACGCCGTGCTGGGCGTGGGCGTCAACGTGACGGAGCCGCCCGGCGGCTTCCCGCCGGAGATCGCGGACATCGCCGGGGCGGTGTTCCCCCCGGGGCGGCAGGATATGCGCGAGCGGCTGGCGGCGGCTTTCCTGCGGCAGTTCTACACGATATACGCCGCCCTCCCCGACCGGAGCTTCACGGCGGAGTACCGGGACAGGAGCTGCCTTGCCGGCCGGTATGTGAACGTGCTGCGGGACGGCGGGAGCCGAAGAGCCCTGGCGCTGACGGTGGACGACCGGTGCCGGCTGGTGGTGCGCTACGACGACGGCACGGAGGAAGCCCTTTTCTCCGGCGAGATCAGCGTCCGCCCGGAGACGGGCTGCGCCCCCTGACAGTCATGACCACCAGTAAACTGGTGGCATGACTAGCCCCTAGAAGGGGCAGATACGGACGTAGCCCCTGAAAGGGG
>CANPXW010000033.1 GCA_947587025.1 uncultured Oscillospiraceae bacterium | reverse complement strand
GTTTCTTTTTTCCCATTATCGCCATAAGGCTTCTTTTGAACCACTCGCCCAGCGAGTGGTTTTCGGTTTACAAAAAGAGAGGACAGCAGCCGCTGTCCTCTCTTTTTTGTTGTGCTGTTTCTTACTCGCCGAAGTAGCGCTTCAGCAGGCCGGCAAAAGCCTTGCCGTGCCGGGCCTCGTCGCGGGCCATCTCATGGACGGTGTCATGGATGGCGTCCAGGTTCAGGGCCTTGGCCTTCTTGGCCAGCTCGAACTTGCCGGCGGTGGCGCCGTTCTCGGCCTCCACGCGCATCTGCAGGTTCTTCTTGGTGGAGTCGGTGACTACCTCGCCCAGCAGCTCGGCGAACTTGGCCGCGTGCTCGGCCTCCTCATAGGCGGCCTTCTCCCAGTACAGGCCGATCTCGGGATAGCCCTCCCGATGGGCCACGCGGGCCATGGCCAGATACATGCCCACCTCGGAGCACTCGCCCTCGAAGTTGGCGCGCAGGCCCTCGATGATCTCCGGGTCCACGCCCTTGGCCACGCCGACGACGTGCTCGGCGGCCCAGGACATGGCCTGCTCTTCCACCTTCACGAACTTATCCGCAGGCTGCTTGCACTGGGGGCAGGCCTCGGGGGGCGTGTCGCCCTCATGGACGTAACCGCAGACGGTGCATCTCCACTTTGCCATATGTATATACCTCCTGTAAGTTATTAGGAATAATTCCTAAATATAGCTTGATTATACCATATCGCCGCCGTTTGTCAATACGTCAGCGCTTGAATTCGGGGACATATTTCTGGATGACGGGGAGCATGCCGGTCTTTTCCGGGGTCTGGGCGGGCAGCTGCCAGAAGTCGTGGGCGCAGTAGTTGTTGCCCTCCACGATGGCGGGGCCGTCGGGGGTGATGCCCACGTCCCAGCCCATATAGCGCATCTGAGGCACCTTCAGGGCGGCCTTTTTCACCATTTCGCAGGCCTCGAAGAACATGGGCACCTGCCGGCCCTCCAGCTTCACGTGGGTCATGGGGTGCTCGTGGTAGACGATGCCCAGCGAGCCGTCGCCGCTGACGCCGGGGGAGCATATCTTTCCCGTTTCCAGGTCCACCCGGCAGCCGAAGCCGTAGTTGTCCACCACCCGGCCGTTCAGGCCGAACTTCTGGGTGGCGAAGATCACGTGGGGCTCCCCCTTCTGGGAGTCGATGAGGGTGATCATGCGCATGCAGTTGAGGGCGTTGGGGTACACCTCCGCGTTCTGGGGGTGCTGCTCCAGCACCGTCTCCAGCAGCCAGGCCTCCTGCTCCTGCATGGCGGCGTAGAAGGCGTCGAAGTCGGCGTAATCGGCCACGGCCACCTTGGAGCAGCCCCGGCCGCAGGAGCCGGTGGCGGGCTTGGAAAACATCACCGGATGCCGCTGGGCGAAGGCGCGCACCTCCTCCTTGGAGGCGGTGCGGAAGTTGACGTGCTCCCGGCGGACGAACTCGGCGTAGACCGTCTCGAATTCGTCCTTGTTGTCGAAGATGTGCTCATAGGCCGGGTCGTTGAGCAGGGTTATCATCTTCTTGGACACCATGCGGGTGATATAGGTGGCCCGCTGCTCATCGTTCAGGTCCCAGAAGCCGAAGGTCATGTAGTCGAAATAGCCCGCGCCGAACTTTCTGGCGCAGTGGATCATGTCCCGGGTCAGCCACAGCCTGCCCTTGCCGGAAAACTGATGGGCCCGGTCCAGTATCTCCTTGAACTTGGAAAAACGCATGCCGCTGAGCACGCGCAGATAGTATTTGAGGGACATCTTGTCCAACTCCTTTTCTCATACCTTATGGGCCTGTCGCGATAACAGGCCCATAAGGCGTATTATTCTTTATTATTGCTCTGCCGCAGGGGCCGCATCCTCCGCCGGGACCAGCTTGGCCTTGCCGCTGGCCAGATTCTTCTTCGTCAGGCGCACGCCGTTGGCATCCGCCACCGTGACGCCCAGCAGGGCCATGACGATAGCGCCGATGGGCATGAGCCAGTTGAAGATGGCGTAGGGGGCGTACTCGGCCACGCCGATGCCCAGGGTGCCCAGGATGAACACGCCGCAGGTGTTCCAGGGGATGAGGCAGGAGCTGACGGTGCCGGCGCTCTCCAGGGCGTTGGACAGGCACTGGGGGGCCAGGCCCCGCTTGCGGTACTCCTCGGCGTACATCCGGCCGGGGACCACGATGGAGATGTACTGCTCCGGCATGAGGGCGTTGGACGCCACGCAGGTGGCCTCGGTGAGGGCCACCAGGGCGGCCGGCTTCTTGGCCAGGCCGGTGAGCTTGTTGACGATGACCTCCAGCTGGTGGGTCTGTTCCATGATACCGCCGAACATCATGGCGATGATGGTCATGGAGATGGAGAACATCATGCTCATCAGTCCGCCGCTGTTGAGCAGCTCGTCTATCTCATAGATGCCGGTCTCGCACACATACCCGTTCATGCCGCAGGAGAACAGGGTGCCCAGGTTGCAGTCGGGCTGGAAGATGATGCCCACCAGCGCGCCGGTGACGATGCCCAGGGTGATGCCGGGGATGGCGGGCATTTTGCAGGCCACCGCCACGATGACCACCACCGGGGGCAGCAGCAGCACCGGGTTGAGGTTGAACATACCGTCCAGCGCCTCCTGCAGCTCGGTGACCTTGCTCATATCCGCCGCGCCGCCGTGGTACTGCATCACGCCCATCACGCCGAACACCACGATGCAGATGCCGTAGATGACGGCCGTGGGCAGGATCATGAACTTGACGTGGGTCATCACGTCGGTGCCGGCCATGGCGGGGGCCAGGTTGGTGGTGTCGGACAGGGGGCTCATCTTGTCGCCGAAGTAGGCCCCGGACAGGATGGCGCCGGCGGTCATGCCGGGGCTCATGCCCAGGCCGTAGCCGATGCCCATCAAGGCCACGCCCATGGTGCCGATGGTGCCCCAGCTGGTGCCGGTGGCCAGGCTGGTGATGGAGCAGATGAGCAGCGTGGCGATGAAGAAGATGCTGGGCTTCAAAATTTTCAGCCCGTAGTAGATCATCGCCGGGACCGTGCCCGCGTCCAGCCACACGCCGATCAGGATGCCGATGATGGCCAGGATGACGATGGACTGCAGGGCCTTATAGATGCCGTCCATCATGGACTTTTCGATCTCGCTCCACTTGTAGCCCAGCCGCAGCGCCATCAGCGCCGCGCCGATCACGCCCAGGAACATGGGCACGTGGGGGTCCACGCCGTAGATGATGATGCCGATGGCCAGCATGGCCACCAGGAACGCCAGCGTCAGCAGCGCCTCCCAGATCTTCGGCATACGGGGCGTCTTGTTCGTCTGTTTCTCGCTCATGGTTCAGGTTCTCCTCAATATAAAAAGTTTATTCGCTCACATATATCCGGGGCACCCGCCCGGTGATGCCGCAGACGATCTCGTCCACGCTCACGCCGGACAGGGCGCTCATCCGCCGTATGGTCATGCCCTGGCCCAGCAGGAAAACGCCGTCGCCCCGCTCCACGCCGGGGATGTCGGTCACGTCGGCCATGAACTGGTCCATGCACACCCGGCCGATGATGGGGGCCTCTCTGCCCCGGATGACCACCGCGCCCCGGTTGGACAGGTTCCGGCTGTAGCCGTCGGCGTAGCCCACCGGCACGGTGGCGATCACCGTGTCCCGGTCCGTCACATAGGTGCCGCCGTAGCCCACGCTCTGGCCGGCGGGGACGGTCTTGACATAGGCGACATAGCTCTCCCAGGTCAGGACCTCCTCCAGGCCCAGCGCGTCCCAGGGCGCGTCGTCCACAGTGATGAGCCCGTAGAGCATATCCCCCACCCGCACCGCATCCAGCTGGGTGTCCGGCCGGAGGATCAGCGCGGCGGAGTTGGCCGCATGGACCTGCGGTATCTCCAATCCCGCCCGGCGCAGCAGCTCCACCGTCTCCACGAGGCGTTCATACTGCCGCTCGGCGGCCGGGTCGCCGGGGTCGTCCGCGCTGAAAAAGTGGGTGAACGCCCCCTCTATGCGCAGATGGCGGTTGGCCGCGATGGCCTTGGCCGGCTCTACGGCGGCCGGACCCCAGGGAAGGCCGATGCGGTTCATGCCGGTGTCTATCTTCAGCTGCACGGGCTGTGTAACGCCGGCTCTTTCCGCCAGCGCGTCCAGCAGCGCCGCCTGTTCGGGGATGAACAGCGCCGGCGTCAGCCGGTACCGCACCGCCATCTCCAGCTCCCCGTCCCGGATGGGGGTCAGCAGCAGGATGCTCTCCTGCGCCCCCGCGTCCCGTAGGGCGGCCCCCTCCTGCCAGTAGGCCACGGCAAAGCGCTTTATGCCGCAGTCCCGCAGGGTGGGATATATCCCCGCCGCGCCCATGCCGTAGGCGTCGGCCTTCAGCACCGCCGTCAGCTCCACGCCGGGGGCCAGGCGGGCCTTTACCTTCTCCACGTTGGCCGCCAGCCGGTCCAGATGGACAACGGCGGCGGTGCGCATATCCGCTCGCATGTCAGCTCCTCTTCCCACTGCGGCGGTATGCCTGCCAGATGCCCCACGCCACCAGGGCCAGGCCCAGGGCCGTGGACAGCGCCAGCAGCCAGAAGCCTGCGGTCCAGGCTCCCCCGATCACGTTGCGCTCCGCGCCGGTGATGAGCAGCAGCGGCCGTATGAGCCAGGTGAGCACGTTGCCGGCCAGGGTCACGCCCAGGCCCGCCCGCACCGTCCTGTTGAGGGGCAGGCGCCGCCACAGTCCTATCTCCGTCACGACCAGCGCCGCCAGCGCCGCCAGCGCGCCGATGCCGGCCGGGATGGGGGACCGGGCCGTCATGCACCAGGCCGCCGCCATCAGCAGGGCGAAGGCTCCGTCCCAGGCCGCCATGGCCAGCCGCCCATTCCCGCCGAACCAGCCGCCCAGGGGCAGCTCCTTCACGGCCCAGGGCACCAGCACCGCCGCCGAGAGAGCGTACAGCGCCAGCGCGGCCGCCTTGAAATACCAAAACTTCGTGTACAGCATGCACGCCAGCAGAAGCAGCAAAAGGCTGCCCGTGAAGCCCAGCAGGGTCCACCGGCCGGTGTACCGCCGGGTCCGCAGGGGCAGGATGGTGGCGCTCATCTCCACCAGCAGCGACGGGGCCAGAAGCAGCAGCCAGCCCCAGCTCAGGCTCATGCCGTTTTCTCTGGCCGGGACCACCACCGCCAGCAGGCAGGCCGGCACGCACAAAAATGCCGCCATCGCGCAGCTGACCGCAAAGGCCCGGTTGCGCCACTTCCGGGGGGCCAGCACCACTGCCGCCTCCTGGCGCAGACTGTCCTCGCAGGCGGTGTTCTGCAGCTGGGAGAGCATTTTGGCGCAGGACGGACAGGTCTTCACGTGTTCGTCCACCAGCGCCCGGCTGGCGGCGCTGCACACGCCGTCCACATACAGCGGCAGCAGGTCCCGGATCACATCGCAGTTATCCATCGTTCCCGTCCATCCTTTCCTGAATTTGCAGCCGGGCCCTGTGGTAGGTCACCCTGGCCCAGGTCTCCGTCCGGCCGAATATCTCACCGATCTGGCGGAAGGACAGCTCCCCGAACACCCGCAGCTGGAACACCTCTTTATAGGGCTCCGGCATATCGTGCAGCACCAGGTGGATGCGGAAGGCCATGTCCCGGTCCAGCGCCGCGTCCTCCATGGCCCCGGCCTGTACGGCGGCGGGGGCGTCCTCCGGCGCAAGCTCGCTCTGCCGGGCCCGGCGGCGCTGCTCGTCGGCGTAGAGGTTCTTGGCGATGGCGCACAGCCAGGTCAGCTCGGAGCCCTCGCCCCGGTAGCCCGACTGGGCGGTCATGGCCTTGTAGAAGGTCTGGGCGGTCAGCTCCTCGGCAAGGCTCCGGTCTCTGGACATGGTCAGCAGGAAGGAGTACACCTGCATATAGCAGGCATCGTAGAGCCCCTCGTAGTCCAGCGCCTTCACCTCCATCCTACAGTTAGACGTGTCCGTCCGTCGTTCGTTACAAAAGATCGAAAAATATTTTTGCGCAGCGTATCTCGTCGAGAGCGCCTCTGGCAAACGTCCTCGCTTCGCTCGGCAATGTTTGTACCAGAGGCGCTCTCTCCTCGGCCTGCGGCGGCAGGCTGTCCCTTTACGGCTGGGTCAGCACCGTCACGCCCACGTCCGGCAGATCGGTCATCACCGCGTCCGCGCCGATGGATTGCAGCCGGGCCATTTCGGCCGGGTCGTTGATGGTCCAGTACTGCACGGCGATGTTCCGCTCATGGGCGTAGTTGACCACCCGGCTGGTGCCCAGGTTGACGAAGTAGTCCGTGGTGGGTATCTGCAGGGCCTTATAATGCAGCTGGCCCGCGTCCAGGTCCAGCCCCAGCAGGGCGGAGAAGTAGAACTTCACCACCTCGTTGACGCCGGCGCTGCGGGGCATGTCGGGGTAGGTCTCGTCCATATAGGCGGTGACCTCGTTGTGGAAGGTGCCGATCACGGCCCGGTCCAGGCAGCCGTGCTCCGTCAGGGAGGCGTACAGCTTGTCCGCCGCGTCGAAGCCGGCGTCGCCGCCGTTTTTGATCTCGATGATGTAGCGGAAATCCCCCGCCGATTCCAGATAGTCCAGGGTCTCGTCCAGGGTGACGATGCGCAGATCGTCGGGCACATCGTCACCGTGCAGGTCCGCGAAGGGCGTGGTGCCGTCCTCTGCGGTGAACTTCGCGCCCATGTTCAGTTTGCGCAGCTGGGCCAAGGTCTCGTCGCCCACGTTCACGTTCTGCCGGCCGAACACCTCCGCCGCGTCGCTGGTCCGGTCCAGTGTCTCGTCGTGCAGCAGCACCAGCACCCCGTCGGCGGTCAGGTGCACGTCGAACTCGAACACGTCCAGGGTGTAGTCCGGGTTCTCCGCGCTGGTCTTGAGCGCCCGCATGGTGTTCTCCGGGGCCACGCCGCCCCCGGCCCGATGGCCGGAGAGCATGGTCACGCCCAGGGGCGTGATGAGGGGATTGGACGCGTCGGGGAAGTCCTTCGGCTCCATGAAGGAGTCATGGCGCACCGCCCAGCAGGCCAGCGCCGCCAGGATGGCCAGGACCAGCAATATGATGAGCACGATCTTCACCGCCTTTTTCGCCTTTTTGCCCATGGGGCAGCCCTTGCTGAACCAGCCGAAGGTCAGCGGCCAGAGCAGCATCGCCGCCATCACCATGAGGAAATACCGCAGGGCGTTGGACGCCATGTGCCCGTGGAACAGGGCGTTCAGGGGCGGCTTGAGCCCGGCCCGCACCGCCATGACCACGCCGAAGCCCAGGGCGCACTTGACGATCTGGGCCCACAGGGGGGCGGAGGTCTCAAAGCGTATGTACTTGCGCTCGATGGGCTCGGCTATCAGCACCGCCAGGGCCATGCCCAGCATGGTGTAGCTGTTCTTCTGAAACTCCGCCAGGTTGGCTGCGTCCACGTCCGCCGGCCAGGGATTCAGCTCCCCGTACAGCACCGCCGCCAGAGCCAGCACCGCGCACACGCCGTACACTGCAGGGATGATCCAGGGCTTGTCCCCGCTCTTCTGGAACACCGGCCGCAGCCCGAACACCAGCGCCAGGCCGATGAGAGCGCCCACGCCCACGTCCGCCGGGGTATGCACGCCCACGTACATCCGGGAGAAGCACACTGCCGCCGCCAGCACCCACAGCAGCACCCGCGCCCAGGTCTTTTTCACGCACCGGGCCGTGCCGCCCAGGGACACGATGCTGTTCTGGCTGTGGCCGCTGGGGAAGGAGTAGCCCGTGGCCCCCGCCCGTGCGCTCTCCACGATGGTGAAGTTCGGGTCCCTGACCCAGGGCCGGGGCACCGCGCAGGCTATCTTGAGGACCTGGCTGACCACCGTGCCGCCGATGCCTGCGGCGATGATGTAATAGCTGTCCTTCTTGTTGACGCACCAGAACAGCACGATGGCCACGGCCACAAAGACCACCTCGCCGCCCAAAAACGTCACCGCGCCCAGCAGCTTGTCCAGCAGGGGCGTGCGTATCCCCTCCAACGCGTACAGAAGACCCATGGCAAATACCTCTTTTATAAAATTGGGACCATTGTATCACAGACCATAAAAATATGCTACAATTTCTCAAAGCGCCGCACATTTTGGCCCCGAAGACCGTTATACAAAGCGAAGGAGCCTTCACGCAACCATGGATATAGAGCAGCAATATGACAAGATATACCGCTACTGTCTGCGTCGGCTGGGAGACCGCTCCCTGGCGGAGGACGTGACCCAGGAGACCTTCGCCCGCTTTTTCGCGGCCGGTCCCCGCCGGCCGGGCTACGAGCTGCGGTGGCTGTACGCCGTGGCCGGGAACCTGTGCGCGGACCAGTTCCGCCGGCCCGGCACGGACACGCTGCCGGCGGACCTGCCCGGGCCGGAGCTTCCCCTGGAGGACATCGCCCTGCGCCAGGCCCTGGCGGGGCTGACGGAGACGGAGCAGGAGCTGGTATTGATGCGTTATGTCAACCAAGAACCGGTGCGCGCGATCGCCGCCCACATGGGTATGAGCCGCTTCGCGGTGTACCGGCGGACCGCCGCCGCCCTGGAGAAGCTGCGGCGGGCGCTCAAGGAGGACGAGCCATGACGAAAAGGGATGTAAAACGGCGCCTGGCGGGGGCCTTTCCCGGCCCGGACCCGGCAAAAAAGCGGGCCTTTTTCCGCCAAATGCCGGCCCCGCCGGTGAGCCACGGGCGCATGCTGCTGGAGCAGGCGGGCTATGTCAGTCCCGCCACCTGGGCCGTGTCGCTGGCGGTGTTCGCCGCCGCGCTGGTCCTGGGCCGGCTCATTCCCGCAGACGCGCTGTGGGTGACGGCGGCCCTGACCCCCTTCGCGGCCCTGGCAGCGGCGGCGGAGAGCGGCCGGCCGGCCCTGTACGGCATGGAGGAGCTGGAGCTTTCCTCCCGGCTGGGGCTGCGGAGCGTGGCCCTGGCCCGGATGGGGGCGGTGGGCCTGTGCCACCTGGCGCTGCTGGCGGCGCTGGCTGCGGCCCTGGCCGACGGCAGCTTCCTCCGGGCGGGGGTATACTTTCTCACCCCCTATCTGCTGACGGACCTTCTGGGCCTGGCGGCGGTGCGGCGCGTCCGGGGCAGGGAGGGCCTGTACGTATGCGCGGGGGCGGCGGTGCTGACGGCGGGGCTGGCCCTGGGGCTGCACGGCGTCCGGGACGTCTACGCGCCATCCAATTTCCGCTGGTGGCTGCTGGCCCTGGCGGCGGCCCTGGCCCTGGCCGGGCGGGAGTATCAGAAAACCATCAAAAAAACGGAGGAACTATCGTGGAACTGACCATAGACCGGCTGTCCAAGCAATTTCAAAACAAGATCGCCGTGGACCGGGTGAGCCTGCGCCTCGCCCCCGGCGTCACGGGCCTGCTGGGCCCCAACGGCGCGGGCAAGACCACCCTCATGCGCCTTGTGTGCGGGATACTCAGGCCCACCGCCGGGTCCGTGTCCTTCGACGGCCAGGACGTGAGCACGGAAGAATACCGGGCCGTGCTGGGGTATCTGCCCCAGGACTTTGGATACTACCCGGACTTCACCGGCCAGGACTTTCTCCTGTACATGGCCGCCCTCAAGGGCCTTTCCAAACCCGAGGCCCGGCGCAGATGCGCCCGGCTGCTGGAGACGGTGGGCCTGGCGGACGTACAAAAAAAGAAGGTCAAGACCTACTCCGGCGGCATGCGCCAGCGGCTCGGCATCGCACAGGCGCTGCTGAACGACCCCAAGCTGCTCGTTCTGGACGAGCCCACCGCCGGCCTGGACCCCAGGGAGCGGGTCCGGTTCCGGGACCTGATCGCCGCCCTGGGCCGGGACAGCGTGGTGCTGCTGAGCGCCCACATCGTCTCGGACGTGGAGCACATCGCCGGCCGGGTGCTCATCATGCGGGACGGCCAGATCGTCCGCGACGGGGCCTGGGATAAGCACGAGGACCTGGAGGCGTTCTACCTGGCCCAGTTCGGAGAGGAGGAGGACCATGCGTGATCTTGGCACACTGTACAGCTTCGAGCTGAAAAAGCTCTGCCAGCGGAAAATGCTCTGGATCGCCCTGGCCATCCTGACGGCGGCATTGGTCTTTCTGCCCGCCTCCCAGGTCATGGGGAAGCTGGTCGTGTCCGCCGACGCGACGGTTGGCGAGGCCCAGGTCTGGAGCCACTACGACATCGTTCAGCACCAGCGCACCGACCCGGCGGCTCTGGAGGGCCGGCCCCTGGACACTGACCTTCTCCAGGAGGCCGTCGAAAAGCTGGGCCTGATCAGCCGGACCACCGTGGCGGTCATCGGCGACGACAGCGCCGAGTCCTCCGTCACCGTCCGGCAGGCGGACCCGGACCAGCCGGGCTTGACCCTGGACGGCTACGTCGTCCAGGGGCAGTACGGCGACATCTATAACACCGTGTGGAGCATGGTGGGCGAGGAGAACGTGACAGAGGATCTGACTGCCGATGACTACTACGCCGCAGTGGACGACGCCCGTGCCAGGGGCTACCGGCACTGGGGCCTGACGGAGGACGAGATCGCCTGGTGGGCGGAGCGGGCGGAGAAGATAGAAACGCCGCTGACCATGACGGGCTATCCCGACGGCGGCTGGACTTCTCTGGCCGAGACGGCCTATGTGGGGGACCTCTTTATCTTCCTGTTTTCCATCGTCGCTCTGTCCGGGCTGTTCCCCATGGAGCGCCAGCGGCGCACCGACGCCCTTATCCAATGCGCCCGGAACGGCAAAACGCCCCTTTGCGCCGCCAAGCTCCTGGCGGGGCTGACGGTGAGCTTCTGCGGCTCGGTCGTCATCCTGGGGGCCATAGCCGCCGGGTGTCTTCTCCTGCTGGGGCCGGAGGACGCGGCTGCGGCTGTGCAGCAGCTGATGGACCCCACCTGGGGCGCGCCCCTGACCGTGCGGCAGCTGGCCCTCACCATCTGCGGGATATACCTGGCCGCCAGCCTCGTCCACGCCGCCTTCGTCATGACGGTGAGCCTGTGCACAAAGGGCGGCACCGCCGCCATGGCGGTGTGCTTCGGGGCGATGCTGCTGTTCATCATGGTCCCGGTCCTGCCCCTGTCCCACCCCCGGCTGAGCCAGCTCTGGAGCCTGCTGCCGGCGGTACTGGGCGCCACAGGCTTTTTCGAGCCCCGGCTGGTGCATCTGGGCGGGTACCTGACGAGCGTGCAGGCCGCGCCCCTTTTCTGGCTGGCCCTGATCCTGGTCCTGGCGGTGCTGGCCTGGGCCCTCCACCGCCGGGTGCCCAACAAGTAAATCTTGCGCCCCTTCTCCCGATGTGTTATTCTCTCGTGGAGAGGGGGCGTTTTTATGACCGATACGGAGAGGCGCGCTGCTGCAGCGAGATTTGCCGCGTACTGGAAGGGAAAGGGCTATGAAAAGGGCGAAAGCCAGACCTTTTGGCTGACCCTTTTGACGGACGTGCTGGGCGTAGAGAACGTGGCGGATTTCATCACCTTTGAGGAGCAAGTGAAGCTGGACCACACCAGCTTCATCGACGGCTTCATCCCGGCCACCCACGTCCTCATCGAGCAAAAGAGCGCGGACAAGGATCTGCGCAAGCCCATCCGGCAGTCGGACGGGACGCTCCTGACACCGTTTCAGCAGGCTAAGCGGTATTCGGCGGAACTGCCCTACTCCCAGCGTCCACGGTGGATCGTGACCTGTAACTTCCTGGCGTTCGATATTTATGACATGGAGCGCCCCTCCGGCGAGCCGGAGCGCATTTTGCTGGAGGACTTGGCAGCGGAGTATTACCGGCTGCAATTTCTGGTGAACGCGGCGGACGAGCACATCAAAAAAGAGATGGAGCTGTCTCTGCAGGCCGGCGAGATCGTGGGTGTGCTGTACGACGCGCTGCTGGAGCAGTATAATGACCCCGCCAGCCCGGAGACGCTCAAAAGCCTCAACGCCCTGTGCGTGCGCCTGGTGTTTTGCCTGTACGCTGAGGACGCGGGCATCTTCGGCCGCCACGGGATGTTCCACGACTATCTGCGTGGCTACGCCGTCAAGGATGTTCGGAACGCGCTTCTTGAATTATTCCGGATTTTAGATACCCCCCCCGCTTTACGAGACCCATATTTAGACGACACGCTGCTGGCGTTCCCCTACGTCAACGGCGGACTGTTCTCTGACGAGAGCGTCATCATCCCCCGGCTGAACGAGCGCATCGTCGACCTCATCCTCCGCCGGGCCAGCGAGGACTTCGACTGGAGCAGCATCAGCCCCACCATCTTCGGCGCGGTGTTCGAGAGCACCCTCAACCCGGAGACCCGCCGCTCCGGGGGCATGCACTACACCAGCATCGAGAACATCCACAAGGTCATCGACCCGTTGTTTTTGGACGGGCTGAAAGCGGAGTTTGCGGAAATCGAAGCTATCTCCGTTGAAAAGACGCGTATGGCACGGCTGGAGGCGTTCCAGCGGAAGCTGGCCGGCCTCACCTTCCTGGACCCGGCCTGTGGGTCGGGCAATTTCCTCACGGAGACATACCTCTCTCTGCGTCGGCTGGAGAACGAAGTGCTCCGCTGCCGCTCCACTCAAATTTCCATGGACCTGGAGGGCGTCATCCAGGTGTCTATTGGCCAGTTTTACGGCATCGAGATCAACGACTTTGCCGTGACCGTGGCCAAAACCGCCCTGTGGATCGCAGAGAGCCAGATGATGAAGGCCACCGAGGACGTGGTGCACATGCCGCTGGACTTTTTGCCTCTCAAGACCAACGCCCACATCGTGGAGGGCAACGCCCTGCGCCTGGATTGGGAGAGCGTGGTGCCGAAAAACGAGCTGTCGTATATTATGGGTAATCCGCCGTTTGTGGGGCACCAAAACCGTACACCTGAGCAAGCAAAAGACATAGAGGAGGTTTGCCGCGTAGATAAAGGCGGAAAGTTAGACTATGTCGCTGGTTGGTATTTCAAAGCAGCGGATTATATTCAACACACAGCTATCAAGGCCGCTTTTGTATCGACCAACTCAATATGCCAAGGAGAATCGGCAGGAGCTATGTGGCAACCGCTTTTCGACAACAAAAGCATTGAAATCCAGTTTGCATACCGAACGTTTGTTTGGGCATCAGAAGCAAAAGACCAAGCAGCGGTACATTGTGTTATCGTTGGGTTTTCATATGGCCATCTGGCCACTGAAAAAACACTGTTTGAGCAAGGGGTAGCAACCAAAGTAGAGCATATCAACGGGTATTTGTTAAACGCACCGGATATATTCATCAAATCCCGCAGTAAATCTCTGAATGAACAGTACAGTACACTAATCAAGGGAAGCCAGCCTACTGATGGAGGTTATCTGTTTGTATCTGAAGAAGATCGCCATGCAATCATAACAAAATACCCTCACGCAGATACTTTCATCAAGCAGTTCGTTGGAGCCGAAGAATTTATCCACGGAAAGCGTCGATACTGTTTATGGCTAAATGGAGTTTCTCCTGTGCAATACAGGAGCATTCCTCAAATTATGGAAAGGCTGAAAAAAGTGGCGGAGACGCGCAGAAGAAGTCCCACATTGTCTGTACAGCGAGATGCGGATTATCCGATGCTTTTCACTCAGATTCGGCAGCCAAACAGTCCATATATCATTGTTCCGAGACACTCATCTGAACGCCGTCGTTATATCCCGCTGGGATACGTAAGCCCCGACATCATTTGCGGTGATGCAAACTATCTCATTCCAGATGCGACAATATATCAGTTTGGAATTTTGACATCGAATGTTCACATGGCATGGATGCGTGCGATTTGCGGAAGACTGAAAAGTGACTATCGCTATTCTCCTGCCATCTACAACAACTTCCCCTGGCCCGCGCCCACGGAGGAACAAAAGCAAAAGATTGAGCAGACCGCCCAGGCCATTTTGGATGCCCGGGCGCTGTACCCGGACAGCAGCCTGGCCGACCTGTACGACGAGACCGCCATGCCCCCGGAGCTGCGAAAGGCCCACCAGGCCAACGACCGGGCCGTGTGGGACGCCTACGGCCGGGCCTGGCCCGTCGGGTCCGAGAGCGCCTGCGTGGCCCACTTGATGGAGCTTTACCAGACGCTGACCACATAACGATGCGCGCGCCATGACGGCCATAGCAGAAGAGGTGTTTATCATGCAGACAGAACAGAAAAGCCCCGGCCGGGGCGTTATCCGGCAGGCGTTCGTCACGTCTATCCCCGTCATGGCGGGGTATATCGTGCTGGGCATCGGCTTCGGCATCCTGCTGCACGGCGCGGGGTACGGGCCGCTCTGGTCCCTGGCCATGAGCGTGCTCATTTACGCCGGGTCCATGCAGTACGTGGGCGTGAGCCTGCTGGCCGGAGGGGCGTCGGTGCTCACCGCCATCCTGACCACCATCATGGTCAACGCCCGGCACCTTTTCTACAGCATCTCCATGATCGGCCGGTACCGGGACGCGGGGAAATACAAGCCCTACCTCATCTTCGCCCTGACCGACGAGACCTACTCCCTGCTGTGCGACGGCCATGCCCCGGAGGGCGCAGACCCCCACCTGTACCGCTTTCTCGTGTCCCTGTTCGACCAGTGCTACTGGGTGACGGGCTGCATGCTGGGGAGCGTGCTGGGCGCGGCGCTGCCCTTCAGCACGGCGGGGGTGGAGTTTTCCATGACCGCCCTGTTCGTGGCCTCCTTCACCCAGCAGTGGCTCACCACCCATGAGCACATCCCCGCCGTGGTGGGGCTGCTGGGGTCGCTGGTCTGCCTCATCCTGTTCGGCCCGGACAACTTCCTCATCCCCTCCATGCTGGTCATCACCGCAGCGCTGACGGTGCTGCGGCCCAGGCTCTCCGGGAAGGAGGCAGCCAAATGAGCGCCAATGCCCATGCCGCCGTGCTGGTGGCGGTGATGGCCGCCTTCACCATGCTGCTGCGGTTTCTGCCCTTTCTCATCTTCCGCAAGGGCCGGACCACCCCCGCCTATGTGTCCTACCTGGGCCAGGTGCTGCCCCAGGCCATCATCGGCATGCTGGTCATCTACTGCCTGAAGGACATATCCTTCGCCGCAGCGCCCTTCGGCCTGCCGGAGCTGCTGGCCTGCGCGGCCGTGGTGGGGCTGCAGATATGGCGGCGCAGCTCCCTGGTCAGCATCCTGGCCGGCACGGCGGTGTATATGCTGCTTATAAGAATTATGTAAACTTACAGGAGCATACCATGACCTATTCCTGTACATACCGCTCCCCCCTGGGGCAGATCGTCCTTGGATCGGACGGAGAGGCGCTGACCGGGCTGTGGTTCGCCGGGCAGAAGTATTTCCCCACGGCGGCCATGGTCCCCGACGAGGGGCTGTCCCTGTTTTACGCCGCCCGGACCTGGCTGGACGGGTACTTCGCCGGGGCCCGGCCGGACCCGGCGGCGCTGCCTATCGCGCCGGCGGGCAGCGATTTCCGCCGGCTCATTTGGTCCCTGCTGCTGGAGATACCCTACGGCCGGACCGCCACCTACGGCGCGCTGGCTGAGAGCGCGGCGCAGGCGCTGGGCCTTGCCTCCATGTCCGCCCAGGCGGTGGGCGGCGCGGTGGGGCACAACCCCATCTCCATCCTCATCCCCTGTCACCGGGTGCTGGGCGCGGACGGGTCGCTGACCGGCTACGCCGGCGGTCTGGAGCGCAAGCGCTGGCTGCTGGAGCACGAGGGGGCGCGATGTCTGCGCCATACAGAACATATCCGATAAAAAAGCGGCGGCAGCCCGACGGGCTGCCGCTGTTCATATATCCGCCTCAGAAGCCGAAGCCGCTGAAGAACTGACGGAAGAAGTCGTCCATGTCCCCGAAGCCGAAGGGATACTGCTGGTACTGGTCCTGCTGGGGGGCGCTGTCGGTCTCGGCGGGGGGCTGGCTCTCCCCGAAGGTGACGGTCAGGGTCTTCGTCTGGCCGTTGCGCCAGACGGTGAACTCGGCGGTGTCGCCCACGGCGTAGGAGCGGATGATGGTCACCAGCTCCGTGTAGCCCTCCACTGCCGTGTCATCCACGGCGGTGACGATGTCCCGCTCCTGCAGGCCGGCCTGGTCGGCAGGGCTGCCGGCGGCGATGGTGCGGATATAGGCGCCGGTGGCCATGCCGTAGCGCTCGGCCATGGACTCGGTGACGGTGACGCCGGCGGTGACGCCGATGGTGGCCCGGTCCTTCACATAGCCGTACTGGATGATCTGCTGGGCGATGTGCCAGGCGTCCTGGATGGGGATGGCGAAGCCCAGGCCCTCCGTGTCCTCGCCGCTCTTGGCGGTGACCACGCCGATGACCTTGCCCTGGCCGTCGTAGACCGGGCCGCCGGAGTTGCCGTGGTTGACGGCCGCGTCGATCTGGAACATGTTGATGGGGGCGCTGTCGGCCTCGGTGGTGATGGCCCGGTCGGTGGCGGAGATGATGCCGGTGGTCATGGAGAAGTTCAGCTCGCCCAGGGGGTTGCCCACGGGGTAGATCTCCCGGCCCACCACGATGTCGTCCGCGTCGCCCATATCCACCGGGTCCAGGCCCTCCGCCTCGATCTTCAGCACGGCGATGTCGTTGGCCGCGTCGTAGCCCACGATGGCGGCGGTGTACTCGTCGCCGTCATAGGTGAGCACCGACACCTGATAGCCGCCCTTGCGGGCGTCCTCGATCACATGGTCGTTGGTCATGATATAGCCGTCGTCGCTGATGATGAAGCCGGAGCCGGACACGCTGGCGGCGCTGACCTGGCCGAAGTAGTTGGCATAGGTGATCTCGCTGGTGACGCCTACCACCTGTCGGGTGGCCAGCCCGTATATCTTCTCGCCCAGGGCCGCCTGTGCGCCGTCGGGCAGCGCAGCGTCGGCGTCCTCCGCCGCAGGGACGGGAACGTCCGTGGATATGGGCGCGGGGGTGGTGAGCGCGTCGTCGGCGCCACCGCCAAGGCCGCCCCGCAGGAAAAACCACGCCCCGCCGGCGCCCAGCGCCGCCGCCAGCAGGGAGCAGACCAGGCATACGGCGATCACCGCGCCGGGACCTATGCCTCCGCGCTGCCTGCCGCGCCGATGCTCCGGCTGGGCCGGCGTATAGCCGCCGTAGCCGGCCGCATATCCGCCCGACGCGCCGTAATGGGCGGAGGCGTCCTGTTCGTCAAAGCTGCGGGAGCCGTTTTCGTTATCGTTCATGGTCATGACCTCCTGTCAGCTATAATTTAGCCCAGATCGGCCTCGGAATCCACAAGAAACTGTAAACGATCTATGAAGGATATATGACGTTCTCTATCTTGACCACCATGACGCCGTCCTGCATCTGGCAGAAGCCCTCCTGGGGGAACACGGGCATGAGCATCGTGGAGCGGCGGTACTGTATCTCCAGCCGCTGGGCGTCGTCCATGATCACATTGGCGCGATGGCCCAGGACGAACTGGCAGTAGGCCGGGAAGGTATCTATGTACGTGATGGAGCTGTTGCGCGACATGCCCGTTATATCGTGGTACTGCTGAAAGAGGCCGTCCGAGTCCCACGCCGCATAGGACAGGGAAAAGGTGCCCACGATGGCCACCGGCGTGACGCCCGGCTCATAGGCCGGGTCCCGCTCCATGGCCTCCACGACGGAATAGACGTATTGGCTGGCGGACTCGTAGATCAGCTGCTTCTTATAGTAGCAGCTGTTGGCGGACACGACGTTGAAGAGCACCGCATAGGCGCACAGGCACGCCATCAGCCGCCTGCCCCCGGATACCATCCGGCCGGACGGTCCGGTCAGCTCCAGCGGCAGCAGCACGAGGGCATATACGAGCACGAAGCTGTATGTCATCAGGCCGTGGGTCTCTCCGGCGGACAGCACGTACACGAAGTTCAGTCCCAGGGGCAGCAGCGCCGCGCACAGCAGCAGGCTCAGCAGCGCCAGGCCCCGGATGCGCCGGACGCGGACGCACCGGACCCACAGCGCCAGTCCCAGCAGCCCGATCAGGCTCCGGCAGAGGATGATGGCGGTGGTGTTGAAGGACCGCGAGGAGGAGAGCAGCTGGTCGCTAAGATCGGAATACGCGTCGGGCACGAGCCGCAGCATGGATGCGACGTTGTTTTCCAACAGATTGTTCAGGCTGTTGTAGTTGTTCGACATGGCCACGCCGGTCAGGGCCAGGATGAGCTTCACCAGCGCGTAATACAGCGCCGCCCCCGCCAGCAGGCTCAACCCATACCGCAGCGCCCGTTTCCACAGTCCGGAGAACGGCTCGCCGTCCATGATGCGCCGCATCATCAGAAGCAGCGCCAGACCGATGGCCACGTCGATGTATGCCTGATACAGCCCCATGGAGCAGGCGAAAAGCGGCACGGCCGCCAGCACGCCCCAGCGGGGCAGCCGCTCCCACAGCCATGCGCCGGCGCTCGCCAGCAGCAGCGCCAGCATGTACGTATCGACCGTATAGATGTACGTGGCGTTGGTGGCCGTCACCGTCACGTCGGTGGCCAGCAGGCCGCACAGCAGCACGAGGGACAGCCGCCGCTCTATGCCCAGCACCGACACGATCATGTAGCTGGACGCGGCTATGTACAGCAGGCTCAGCAGCCCCACCAGCCAGGGGACCGGTATCCTGCCCCGCAGCAGCCAGTACACCGGCTGCATGAACCGGCCGTTGGAGATCTGGAGGGTGACCTCGTCGTCTGTCGCGAGCAGATACATCATCCCGTCGTGACTGGGGGCGAAGGTGAAGAACATATAGGCGTGCGCCGCCAGGCCGAACGCCAGCGCACAGAACAGCACCAGCTTCAGCCGGGACAGATCGGAACGGATAGACTTCATAGCATGAACTCCTTGTGAAAGAACACCTTCAAGCGGCCGGAGCCGGTCACTGCAGCTTGACCACCATGACGCCGTCCTGCATCTGGCAGAAGCCCTCCTTGGGGAACACGGGCATCAGCAGCGTGGCGCGGCGGTACTGTATCTCTGTCAGCGTCGCCTCCTGGAGGACAAGGTTGATCGGGTGCCCCAGCAGCAATTCGCAATAGCTGGCAAATTTGTAGTAAGAAGTGACGGACGTATCATAATAAATGCCGACCATGTCCTGATACACGTCAAAGCATTCGTCCATCTCCCTGCTCAGGTAGGACCGTTCGATCCTTCCTATGAAGGCCACCGGCGTTACGCCCGGCTCATAGGCCGGGTCCCGCTCCATGGCCTCCACGATGGAGAAGGCGTACTGGCTGGAGGATTCATACAGCAGCTGTCTCATGAAATAGGCGCCGTTGGCGAAGACGACGTTGAAAAAGATGATATAGGCGCACAGCAGCGTGACGGCCTTTCGGCAGAAGCAAACGCTCCGCCGGGGCGGCGTCCAGTCCTCGAAGGGCAGCAGCACGAGGGCGTATACGAGCACGAAGCTGTACGTCATCAGGCCGTGGGTCTCTCCGGCGGACAGCACGTACACAAAGTTCAGTCCCAGGGGCAGCAGCGCCGCGCACAGCAGCAGGCTCAGCAGCGCCAGGCCCCGGATGCGCCGGATGCGGACGCACCGGACCCACAGCGCCAGCCCCAGCAGTCCGATCAGGCTCCGGCAGAGGACGACAGCGGGAGTATTATAGGAGAGCTGGAGCGAAAACAGCTGGTCGCTAAGATCGGAATACGCATCGGGCACGAGCCGCAGCAGGGACACAAGGTCGCTTTTCAGCAGATTGGTCAGGCCGTTGTAGCCTTCGGACATGGCCACGCCGGTCAGGGTCAGGATGAGCTTCACCAGCGCGTAATAGAGGACCGCCCCCGCCAGCAGGCTCAGCCCGTACCGCAGCGCCCGTTTCCACAATGAGGAGAACGGCTCGCCGTCCATGATGCGCCGTATCAGCAGCAGCAGCGCCAGACCGATGGCCACGTCGATGTACGCCTGGTACAGCCCCATGGAGCAGGCGAAAAGCGGTACGGCCGCCAGTGCCCCCCCGTGAGGCAGCCGCTCCCACAGCCATGCGCCGAGACACGCCAGCAGCAGCGCCAGCATGAACACATCCGTCCAGGGCATATATGTGGCGTTGGATGCCGTCACCGTCAGGTTGACGGACAGCACGCCGCACAGCAGCACGAGGGACAGCCGCCGCTCTATGCCCAGCACCGATACGATCAGATAGCTGGACGCCGCCAAAAACAGCAGGCTCAGCAGCCCCACCAGCCAAGGGACCGGCATCCTGCCCCGCACCAGCCAGTACACCGGCTGCATGAACCGGCCAAGGGAGATCTGCCACGTGGTCTCCTCCGCAGTTTCGATGAGGCTCTCCAGCCCGTCGTGGCCGGGAGCGAAGGTGAAAAACATATAGGCGTGCGCCGCCAGGCTGAAAAGGAGGGTGCAGAGAAATACCAGCTTCAGCCGGGACAGATCGGAACGGATAGACTTCATCTGTATCTTCTCCTCACAAAAGCACCTTTTCATAGCAGACCCGCCGGGGGTCGGCCTCCGCGCCGTCGGTGAGCTCTATGACGCCGCAGTATCCATAGCCCCGGCGCTCCAGAAGCGCCCGCATGGGCCGGTTGTCCGGGTGGGTATCCACCCGCACCGAGCCGCGCCCACGGCCCAGGGCCAGGTCCTCGCACAGCTGGAGCATCTCGTCGGCAAGCCCCCGGCCCCGGTAGGCCGGCAGCGCCGCGAGCCGGTGCACCACGGCGCAGGGCGCGCCGTCCGGCGTTTTCCAGGCCCCGTCGATGGCGGCGTAATCCGGCTCCGGCGTCATATAAAGGCTCACGCACCCGGCCGGCTCTCCGTCGTGGGTGAACAGCCAGCAGCCCCCGGCGGCGATGTCCTGGGCAAAGACCTCCTCATTGGGAAACCCGTCCTGCCACTGGGCCACGCCCTGCTCCTTGAGGTACGCCGAGCCGGCTGCGCCGATGGCCAGCAGAGCGGGCATGTCCTCCTCTGCGGCCGGCCGACAGTCGTAAGTCAGCTTCTCCCGGCCGGTGAGCCGGTCTATGACGCGCCGCTCCTCCGGGCTCTGGGGCACATAGGCGGCGAACATGTCCGGCCGCCGGGTCTGGGTGCGGATGAGCTGCTGCTCCCGCCGCCAGGCCTCGATCTCCCTGTGCTTGCCCTGGCGCAGCACCTCCGGCACCGTCAGGCCCTCCCAGGTCTCCGGCCGGGTGTACTGGGGATACTCCAGCAGCCCGTCCCAGTGGCTCTCGCCCATGTAGCAGGCCGGGTCGGACAGCACCCCCGGCACCATGCGGCAGACGCTGTCCGCGATGGCCATGGCCGGTATCTCCCCGCCGGTGAGCACGAAGTCCCCCACGCTCAGCTCCTCGTCACAGCACTTCTCGATGAACCGCTCGTCCACGCCCTCGTAGTGGCCGCACACCAGCACCAGGTGGTCGTACTCCGATACCAGCCGCCGGGCGTGGCCCTGGTCGAACCGGGCCCCCTGGGGGGACATGTAGATCACCCGGCGCTTTCTCGGCCCGGCCTGCTCGATGGCCCAGTCCAGGCAGGACTTGAGCGGCTGGGCCATCATCACGCAGCCCCAGCCGCCGCCGTAGGGATAGTCGTCCACCTGCTGCTGTTTGTTGTCGGTGAAGTCCCGTATCTGGATGCAGTTGATCTCGATCAGTCCCTTTTTGGCCGCCCGGCCCAGGATGGAGGCGTCCATCATGGGCTGCACCGCCTCGGGGAACAGGGTGAGGATGTCGATGCGCATAGCTCGTGCCCCGCGTGATAAGTTCTTGCAGCCCAGTATAACACGGCCCGGCGGAAAAATCCACCGGGCCGTCCATTATTCTTTTCCCGGCCGGACGGTTCAGCCGTTGGCCACGGTGTACAGGCTGTAAAAATACCCCCTGCGGGCCATCAGGTCATCGAATGTCCCCTGCTCGGCCACCGTGCCGGCGCGCAGCACGAATATCCCGTCGTACCGGGCTAGCTCCGACGCCTCCAGCCGGTGGGTGACCACCAGCCGGGTAAGCCCCTCCAGGTCCAGGATGGCGGCGGTGACGTCATGAGCGGTGCGGCTGTCCAGAGAGGCGGTGGCCTCGTCCGCCAGCAGCACCGGCGTGCGGCGCAGCAGCGCCCTGGCGATGGACACCCGCTGCCGCTCTCCGCCGGACAGGCCGGCGCCGTTCTCCCCGCAGCGGTACCCCTCGCCCCGCTGGGCCAGCAGCGGCCCCAGCCCCGCCCGCTCCACGGCGCTGTCCACCGCCCGGTCGGGCCAGTCCCGGAACATGGTGATGTTCCGGCGGATGGTGTCGTCGAAGAGGAACACGCTCTGGCCGATCAGGCTCTCCAGGTCGTACAGGCTGTCCGGGTCGATGGTGCGCATCTCGCGCCCGTCCACGGTCAGCGAGCCGGTGTAGTCCTCATGGGCCCCCATGAGCAGCTGCAGCACGGTGCTCTTGCCTGAGCCGGAGGGGCCCACCAGGGCGTACTTTTTCCCCGCCTCCAGCCGCATGGACACATTTTGCAGCACCGGCCTGCCCGGCTCGTAGGCGAAGGATACGTCGGTGAGCTCGATGGCGTCATGGAGCGCCGGCCCGATGGCCTGGCCGGTGCGGGCGGCGTTCTCCTCCGCCACCGCCGCCAGCTTTTCGATGAGCCCCCGTGCGGCCTTCCGCTGGGCCAGCAGCTGGGGTATCTGCTGGACCGGCTGGATGAGACAGTGGGAGAGGTTTGTGAAAATCAGCACCGTACCCGCCGTGATGCTGCCCCGCAGCGCCAGATACGCGCCGATGAAAAACATGCCGAACTGCATGATGACGGAGAGACTGCTGCCCGCCCCCTGCATCGCGCCCCGCCAGCGCAGCCGGCGGCTCCGGGCACGCTCCAGCGCCCGGTCCTCCCCGTCGAAGATGCGCCCCGCCTCCGGCTCGGCCTTGAAGCTCTTGATGACGGCAAAGCCGGCCAGCAGGTCCTTGACTCTGCCCAC
>CANPXW010000032.1 GCA_947587025.1 uncultured Oscillospiraceae bacterium | reverse complement strand
GGTATGCGAGGCTCAATTTACGGCTATTTACAGCAATTACACATAATTCCATAATTCGAAACCTTCTTCCCCTGCCAAAGAAAAGCCTTGGATCGCGATGGTTCAGGGCTTTTCGGTTTTCTTACACAGTGTCCGATCATTATCTGCCGGGGAGGGTAGGAGCCATGCGCGTTATTATCGACATGGAAGGCGAACGCGTCCTGTTTGCCGCTGACGACGGAGCAGTCACGAGGGAGTATGAGCTGCTGTTCACCTTTGTCAGCGAGGAGACGGAGAAGAGCTATGTGGTCTATACGGACGGTTCCGAGGATGAAGAGGGCAATATGCGCGTGTATGCCGCCAGCTATGACCCCGACAGCATGGCAGCGAACGACGAGCTTTCGGACAGCGAAAACGCCATGATCGAGAGGTTTATCGCGAGCATCCTGGAGGACGATCCGGAGGACGACGATCCTGGAGAGGAGCAGCTGGAGGAACTGACCAGGTTCGTCAGGGAAATGATGGACGAGCACGGCGAGGACGTAAAGCCGGAGGATATGCCATAGGCTCGCATGGGCCCGGCGCCGATGGGAGAATAATCAACAGCCGGTGTGGAAAACCACACCGGCTGTTCGCATACTCATTTTTTCCGTTTGGCGGGACGGCGGGGACGCCAGTGGGCGCTGGCCAGCGCGCCGGCGAAGGTGACCATCAGGCCCAGCACGAACACGGGCAGGAACCATCCGCTCAGGGGCAGGCACAGGGCGCTGCACACGATGATATAGGCAAAGCCGGCGGCGATGATCAGCCGGAAGATGGACAGGAAGGCGCGGGAGCGCTCGGTATTGCCGGTGTTCATGTTCCAGGCGCTGATGGGGATGACGCTGGCGGCGCTCATCAGTCCGTACAGCACGAAGCTTATCACGATCAGGGTCAGCAGGGTGCTCTTTTTGCCCCAGCCGTCGATCTGTCCGGCGGCGCTGTAGTGGGTGGCGACCTGGTCCGGCAGGGACTGCCAGCGGACGAGCACGTACACCCCGGCGGCCAGCAGTATGAGCATCCCCAGCCAGGTGGCAGCCTTGTGGATGGACTTGTTCTTCATGGACATCCCTCCCGTCAAGCTAAGCATACACCAATTCTCTTGCGTTGGCAAGTGGATAGGTATATGATGGGACAAAGACCGAAGGAGGAGCAGACCTATGGCGGACGTATCCATCGTATCCTGTCCCAGCTATGAGCCGGAGGTGTGCCGGCAGGCGCTGCTGCAGGCGCTTGCGCCGGTGGGCGGGCTGGGATTTGTTAGACCGGGCATGCGGGTGGGCATCAAGGCCAACCTGGTGTCCTTCATGAAGCCGGAGGCGGCCGCTACCACTCACCCCGTGCTGCTCTCGGAGCTGACAAAGCTGCTCAAGGAGCAGGGGGCGGCCAGCGTGGTGATCGGGGACAGCCCCGGCGGGCTGTACACGGCGGCCTACGTGAAGAACGTCTACCGGGCCGCCGGGATGCATGAGACGGAAAAGGCCGGGGCGGAGCTGAACATGGACTTCTCCCAGAAGGAAGCAGACAATCCGGAGGGAAAGATCGCCAGGCGCTTCACGTATACCGGCTGGCTGGACGGTTGCGACGTGCTGATCGACTTCTGCAAGCTGAAGAGCCACGCCATGATGAGCATGTCCGCAGCTGCCAAGAACATGTTCGGAACCATCCCCGGCACCCTCAAGCCGGAGTATCACTACAAATACCCCAACGCCGCCGACTTTGCCCGGATGATCGTGGACCTGGACGAGTACTTCAAGCCGGCGCTGTCCATCGCGGACGGGGTGGTGGGCATGGACGGCAACGGCCCCACCATGGGCGATCCCAAGCCCATGGGCGTGCTGGCCGCGTCCCGCTCGCCCCATATGCTGGACCTGGCCTGCGCCCGTCTCATCGGCCTCAAGCGCCAGGATGTGCCCACGCTGGAGGCGGCCTATGAGCGGGGACTCATCCCGGAAAGCTGGGAGCGGCTGGATATTTCCGGGGACATAGACAGCTTCCTCGTGCCGGACTTTGCGCATATCGGGCAGAAAAACGACGTGGTGTTCTTTGGGGACATGCTGCTGGGGCGGGGGAAGAACCCCTTCAAAAAGGCCCTGGGCAAGGTGATGCAGAAGGCGCTGCGCTCCCGGCCTGTGCCGGACGGGAGCTCATGCGTGGGCTGCGGTCAGTGCGCGCAGATATGCCCGGCCAAGGCCATCGAGATGCGGGATAAGCTGCCCCATATCGACCGGGGAAAGTGCATCCAGTGCTTCTGCTGCCAGGAGTTCTGCCCCAAGGGGGCCATGAAGGCGGTCCGGCCGGTCATCGCCCGGATGCTGAACAGGTGAGGAGAGAGGGCTATGTATTTCGACACGCACGCGCATTACGACGACGAGTGGTTCGACGCCGACCGGGAGGAGCTGATGGAGAGCCTGCCGGCGGCGGGGGTGGACCTGGTGGCGAACGTGGGCTGCGACGAGGCGTCCAGCCGGACCTCTATAGAGCTGGCCCATCGGTACGATCATGTCTACGCGGCGGTGGGCTGGCACCCCCACGACGCTAAGAGCTGGACGGAGGAGAGCGCGGACCTCATCCGCGCCTGGGCGAAGGACCCGAAGGTGGTGGCCATCGGGGAGATCGGGCTGGATTACCACTACGACCTGGCGTGGAAGCAGACCCAGCACGAGGTGCTGGAGGTGCAGCTGTGCCTGGCCGAGGAGCTGGGCCTGCCCGTGGTCATCCACGACCGGGAGGCCCACGGCGACTGCATGGAGATACTGCGCCGGCACCCCAGCGTGCGGGGGGAGTTCCACTGCTACTCCGGCAGCGCCGAGATGGCCAGGGAGATCCTCTCCTGGGGCTGGTACCTGGGCTTCAACGGGGCCATCACCATGCAGGGGGCCAGGCGGGCGCTGGAGGTCATCGGGAGCATGCCCACGGACCGGATGCTGCTGGAGACGGACTGCCCCTATCTGGCACCCATGCCCCGCACCGACGGCAGGCGCAACGACTCCCGGAAGCTGCCTCGTGTGGCGGAGGTGATCGCCCAGGTGCGGCATACCACGCCGGAGCTGGTCGCGAAGGTGTGTATGGAGAACGGAAAACGATTTTTCGGGATAGGATAAGGGCATAAAAAAGCGGGGCGCGTTTTGAAAACGCGCCCTTTCAGTCGAACATCTTTCTTGTGAACAGTTTTTTGTCCAGCAGGGGGGACAGCTCCGTGAGCACGGTGTTCATCCCGTCGCTGCGGTACCGGGCCAGAGGCGTGTTGACCGTGGTGCTCTCCGAGCGCCGGTAGGGGATGGATACCCGCACCGATGTGCCCTCGCCGGGGCGGCTCTCCAGGATGAGCGTGCCGCCGTGGCGCTCCGCGATGCCCCGCGCGATCAGCAGGCCCATGCCAGCGCCTGCGGTGGCGTCCGTGTCACGGCCGGGCAGCGCGTCGTTGAACAGGCCGGCCAGCCGCTCCGGGGAGATGCCCTGGCCCGTGTCGGAGACGGCTATGATGAACCGCTCGCCCTGGCGGGTCAGCTCCACGCGGATGACGTCGCCCTTTCGGCAGCTGCCCAGGCTGTTGCTGAGCAGCCCCGCCAGCATCTGCTCCAGCAGCTCCCGGTCGGCCATGGTCAGGTGCATGCCCATGTCCGCCTTGAAGCTCACGGATATGTCCATGCTCTCCGCAAGCAGACCTACCGTGTCGCACAGCTCCCGGCACAGCGTGCCCAGATCCAGCGGCCGGGGCTGGAAGGCCAGCTCTCCCCGGAGGATGGAAGCGCTCTGGTTCAGGTGCTGGCAGCCGCGCCGCAGCAGATAGTACTGCTTATACAGCGTGCTGGACAAGTCCTGCAGCACCGCGTCGCAGTCGTCGCCCAGGTGGGCGGAGAGCGCGTCCAGAGCCATGCGGACGGTCATCAGCTGCGCGGACATATCCTGAAAGGCGCGCATCTGGCTGGGACTGGGCGGCTCCGTGTTCAGAAGGGAGAAGGTGCACACCGTCACCCCGTCCAGCCGCCGCACGGACACGTTGGCCCGCCGGGAGCACAGCCGCAGCGTGGCGATGAACTGCTCCGCCGGGTCGGAGAGGATGTGCTCCGGCAGCAGTTCGCCGGCGTCCGCTCCCACCGAGAAGCCCAGCTGCGCCGCCGCCGGGTTGGCAAATATCACGGCGTGCTTATCGTCTATTCCTATCGCCGGGTCGCGGTTCATCTCGAACAGGGACCCAAGGACCTCCGGCTGCAAGCTCATATCTTTCCCCATACACTCTCTTTTATGTGGCGGCGCCAGCACTTATTCTTGGCGGACCAACCCATAATAGCAGATACCTCGAAAAAGCGCAATCCTTGTCTGAAAAAGACGGGGGACCGTCCCAGCGGCAGCGCGCATATTTTTTTCGGTTTTACACGCTTTTTTTGCGAAAGGGCTGGAAATGTGGTCCGAGTTGGTGTATAATGACTTGGCTTGGCCCTAAGGGCGGAGCGCTGAAAACGTCAATATTACTTTTAGGAGGATACAAACAATGGTCAAAATTGGTGTGAACGGCTTTGGTCGTATCGGCCGTCTGGTGTTCCGCGCCGGCTGCGAGCGCGGGGACGTGGAGTTCGTGGGCGTCAACGCTCCCGACAAGACTCCCGCTCAGCTGGCTCATTCCCTGAAGTACGATACGGTCCATGGCCGCTGCAAGTGCAAGGTGGAGTATGACGACAGCCATCTGATCGTGGACGGCAAGAAGATCCCCCTGCTGAACAGCCGCAAGCCCGCCGAGCTGCCCTGGGGCGAGCTGGGCGCCGAGTACGTGCTGGAGTGCACCGGCAAGTTCCTGACCACCGAGGGCGTGCAGGATCACCTGCAGGCCGGCGCGCAGGTCGTCGTTCTGTCCGGCCCCTCCAAGGACGCCACCCCCATGTTCGTCATGGGCGTCAACAACGACAAGTACACCCCCGACCTGAAGGTCGTCTCCAACGCCTCCTGCACCACCAACTGCCTGGCGCCTCTGGCCAAGGTCATCAACGACAACTTCGGCATCGTCGAGGGCCTGATGACCACCGTGCACGCCGCTACCGCCAGCCAGAACATCGTGGACAACTTCAACAAGAAGAGCCTGCGCCTGGCCCGCAGCTGCTTCGACAACATCATCCCCACCACCACCGGCGCCGCCAAGGCCGTGGGCAAGGTCATCCCCGAGCTGCAGGGCAAGCTGACCGGCATGGCCATGCGTATCCCCGCCGGCGACGTGTCCGTGGTCGACCTGACCTGCCGGCTGGAAAAGTCCGCCACCTATGAGGAGATCTGCGCCGCAGTGAAGGCCGCCGCTGAGGGCCCCATGGACGGCATCCTGTATTACTGCGAGGACGAGTGCGTGTCTCAGGACTTCCGCACCGATCCCCACACCTCCATCTTCGACGCCAAGGCCGGCATCGCCCTGAACGGCAACTTCGTCAAGCTGATCGCCTGGTACGACAACGAGTGGGGTTACTCCAACAAGATGCTTGACCTGACCAAGTATATCGACTCTGTCCGTCACGCCAAGTAATTTTCGTTTTCCGCACAAGGGCGGCGTAAGCCGCCCTTGTATCTTAATGCCGGAGCGTGCGTTCATCTTATAAGATGTCCCGGCATATATTCGTTTATCCAGCATGTACCTGGCGAGGTAAGGAGCGCTTATGGCGGAGGAAAAAGGAAAAAGCAAGGGCCAAAACTTTTTGCAAGGCGCGGCCATCTACACGGTGGGCATCGTCCTGGTCAAGATACTGGGCGCTGTCTATAAGATCCCTCTGGGCAATATCCTCACGGACGAGGGCTTCGGTGTTTTTGACGTCACCTACAAAATTTATAACTTCTTCCTGACCATTGCCACGGCGGGCCTGCCGGTGGCGATGAGCCGCCTTATCTCCGAGGCGGACAGCCTGGACAGGGAGAACCAGGTCTACCGTATCTTCAAGGTAGGCACGGCCACCTTTATGGGGCTGGGCGCCATCGGCACGGTGATCATGATGTTGTTCCCCGCCGAGATCGCGGCCTACATGAGCAACGTCAAGACCACCCGGAGCATCTTCGTCATGGCTCCCAGCGTGGTGCTGGTGTGCGTGGCGGCCGCCTACCGGGGCTATGCCCAGGGCCATTCCGACATGATCCCCAGCACCGTCAGCCAGGTGGTGGAGACCGGTGTGAAGGTGGTCGTGGGCCTGGGCGCCGCCATATGGCTCTATAAGCACGACTACAGCATGGAGATATGCGTGGCCGGCGCCATCCTGGGCACCACCGTCAGCTCCCTGGCGGCTATGCTCTACATGATGGTGAAGGTCCACAGGAAATACGACGTCCGGCCGGGCCCGGAGGCCACCGACAAGCCGCCCTCCAACAGGTGGGTGCTGTCGAACCTGCTGCGCATCGGCATCCCCATCACCCTGTGCACCTCCATCATCAGCGTCATCCAGCTGATGGACGCGGGCATCACCCTTGCCCGGCTGCGCGGCGCCGCCGGCTACGGCGAGCAGGCCGCGGGCATCCTCTACGGTGTGTACAGCGAGGCCATGACGGTGTATAACGTCCCGGCGGCCTTCGTGATACCGTTCATGAACAGCGTGGTGCCGGCGGTGTCCGCCGCCCGGATGAAGCAAGGTCCTGCCGCCGCCGCCGATATAGCGGAGGGCGCCATGCGCATGTCCACGCTGCTGTGCCTGCCCATGGCCATCGGCATGGCGGTGCTGGCCGAGCCCTGCATGAAGGTGCTGTATCCCCAGGCTGCCAGCCAGGGCGGACTGCTGCTGTTCGAGCTGGGCATCACCTGCTATGTGATGACCATGAGCCTGATGACCAACTCCATCCTGCCCGCCAACGGCAACGAGCGGCTGCCGCTGATTTCCATCACCCTGGGCGGCGTGGCCAAGGCGGTGGTCACCTTCGTGCTGGTGGGCAACCCGGCTGTCAACATCTACGGCGCGCCTCTGGGCACCCTCAGCTGCTATCTGGTGATGGTCAGCTGCAACCTGATCTTCATGTCCCGGCACATGGCCCGGCCCATGCGCATCGGCAAGATACTGGGACGCAGCGGCTTGTGCGCCATCATCATGGGCATCGCCGCCTGGTCGGTGTGGGACCTGCTGCACAATATGATGAGCGGCGTGCTGACCACCATCGGCGGCCGGGAGCTGAACGTGATACTGCCATTCCTGGCGGCGGTGGGCACCGGCGTGGTGGTCTACTGCGTGCTGGCCATCGCCCTGCGGGCCATCACCCTGGAGGATATGAAGCTGTTCCCCAAGGGTGAAAAAATTGCAAAAGTGCTCCATATCCGCTGAAAAGTGCACAAAAACCCTTGCAAATGGCGGTTTTTTGAATTTTACTATTGCAGAGGGCAAGAATATATGGTAAATTTTCAGTATAAGGAAAACTACGGTCTTGAAGATCTTCTTGCCATCATGGCGCTGCTCCGCAGCGAGGACGGCTGTCCCTGGGACAAGGTGCAGACCCACCAGTCCATCCGCCGGGACCTGCTGGAGGAGGCCTATGAGACCGCAGACGCCATCGACTCGGGCGATACGGCGAACCTCCGGGAGGAGTTGGGCGACCTGCTGCTGCAGGTCGTGTTTCACGCCCGGATAGAGCAGGAGCGCGGCAGCTTCGATTTTGACGACGTGTGCGACGGCATCTGCAAAAAGCTCATCCACCGCCATCCCCATGTGTTCGGAAAGCTGGAGCTGGACACCCCTGAGCAGGTGCTGGCCACCTGGGACGAGGTCAAGCGCCAGGAGAAGGACCAGCGCTCCAGCGGCGAGGCCATGGCCAGCGTAGCCCGGGCCATGCCGGCGCTGTGGCGGGCCGAGAAGGTGCAGAAGAAGGCCCGCAAGGACGGCTTCGACTGGCCGGACTGGCACGGCGCGAGGGACAAGCTCACCGAGGAGCTGGGCGAGCTGGACGAGGCCATCGCCGCCGGCGAGCGGGTAGAGGAGGAGCTGGGCGACGTACTGGCCGCGACGGTGAATCTGGCCCGGCTTTTGAAGATCGACCCGGAAAAGGCCCTGACCGGCTCCACCGACCGGTTCGTACGCCGGTACGAGCGGATGGAGGCCATGGCCGCCCAGAATGGACAGGCCCTGTCCCAGCTGACCCTGGACCGGCAGGAGGCGCTCTGGCAGCAGGCCAAGGGCGAGGAGACGACGTAAAAACTCCGCGCACGCGGGTTTTGAATAAACAAAAGAGGCGGATCGCCGCCAAATTATTAGGAGGTTTACTATGAACAAAGCAGAACTGATCGCGGCTGTGGCGGAAAAGGCCGATCTGAACAAAAAGCAGGCTGAGCTGGCTGTCAACGCGGCTGTTGACGCCATCACCGCCGCCCTGCAGAAGGGCGACAAGGTCCAGATCGTCGGTTTCGGCGCTTTTGAGGTGAAGGAGCGCGCCGCTCGCATCGGCCGTAACCCTCAGACCAAGAAGGAGATCAAGATCCCCGCTTCCAAGGTCCCCCAGTTCAAGGCCGGCAAGGCTCTGAAGGACGCTGTGGCGAAGTAAGCTCATCTTTCTTGCGTCAAGCGGCGCGGGTCCGTGACCCGTGCCGCTTGGCGCTTTTCAGGAGGCGCGTATGCGGCTGGATAAATTTTTGAAGGTATCCCGGCTCATCAAGCGGCGCACCGTGGCCAACGAGGCCTGCGACGGCGGCCGGGTGAGCGTCAACGGCGCGCCCGCCAAGGCGTCCCGGGAGGTGAAGCTGGGCGACGTGATCGAGCTCCGCTTCGGCGAGCGCACGGTGCGGGTGGAGGTGGTCAGTCTGTCGGAGACGACCTCCAAGGCCGACGCCCCGGCCATGTACCGGGAGCTTTGACGGCGTTCGACAGCTTTCGGCACGGAGAGCGGTGCGTTTTGTGTAAAGAGCTGTTGACAGTGTTTGAAACGCCGCCCTTTTCGCCGGAGCATCATATTTGTGGCCATGCCCCCATATCCATGTGGATATGGGGGTGTTTGTTTGAAAAAGTTCCTTTCCTTTCTTTTGGCGGTCATCCTGCTGACCACGCCGGCGCTGGCCGTGGAGCCTGCCCCGGAGGACGCCATATCCGTTGGCGCGCCCCACGCGGTGCTGATGGAGAAGTCCACGGGGACGCTGCTGTATGAAAAGGCGGCCCACGACCGCTGCCCGCCGGCCAGCGTGACCAAGGTGATGACCATGCTGCTCGTCGTGGAGGCCATAGAGGCCGGCACCATCGGCCTGGACACGGTGGTCACCGCCTCGGATACGGCCTGCTCCATGGGCGGCAGCCAGATATGGCTGGAGCCGGGGGAGCGGATGACCGTCTCGGAGATGCTCAAGTGCGTGGCGGTGGTCAGCGCCAACGACTGCGCCGTGGCCCTGGCGGAGCTGATCGCCGGCAGCGAGGAGGCCTTCGTGCAGAAGATGAACCGGCGGGCGGCCGAGCTGGGCATGGCCGACACCCATTTTACCAACTGCACCGGCCTTGCCGACGATGACGGGCACTATACCTCTGCCTACGACATCGCCCTCATGAGCCGGGAGCTGATCGGCCACGACATGATCAAGGACTATACCACCATCTGGATGGACTCCATCCGGGGCGGAGAATTTGAGCTGTCCAACACAAACCGGCTCATCTCCGGCTTCGAGGGCGCCACCGGGCTGAAGACCGGCTTCACCAGCAAGGCCATGTACTGCCTCGCCGCCACGGCGGAGCGGGACGGGGTGGAGTTCATCGCCGTGGTGCTCCACGGGGAGAGCTCCGACGCCCGATTCCAGGACGCCCGGACCCTGCTCAACTACGGCTTCGCCAACTACCGGCTGACCTCCCTGCGGCCGGGGCAGGCCCTGCCGCCGGTGCCGGTGGAGCTGGGGAAGGCCGACAGCGTCCAGCCCATATACCAGGGCGACGAGTACATCCTGGAGCAGAAGGGCACAGGCGGAGAGCTGCGCTACGACGTGGATCTGGACGAGAGCGTGACCGCGCCGGTGGCACAGGGCCAGAAGCTGGGCACTCTGACCGTGCGCCGGGGGGAGACGATGCTGGCCCGCGTGGAGATAGTCTCGTCGGAGGACGTGGAGAGACTTTCCCTGTTTTTCATCTATGAACGGCTGTTCGGGGTGCTGATAGGGCAAAAAGCGGACTAAATTCCCCATTTTTAATGAAAAATTGCGCAAAATAAGGCGCTTATTCCCCACTTTTAGGGAAAAGACCGCTTGAAATGGGCGTAAAAACGTGGTATGATACGGCCAGAGGCGCGGAGAGCGCCGTCTACTAAAGAGCAAAGAGCAGGAGGTCTGCTGCACATGGTCAAAGTCGATCTTTCGGGAGCGCTCAGCTTCCTGGACAGTACCGGGCCGGATTACGGCGCCGCCGGTCAGGCCCATCGGGCCCTGGCGGAGGGAAAGGGCGCCGGGTCTGACTTCACCGGCTGGCTCCAGCTGCCCCGCCGGGTGCAGGGGGAGGAACTCAAGCGCATCACCGCCGCCGCAGAGCGCATCCGCGACACCAGCCAGGTCCTGGTGGTGGTGGGCATCGGCGGCAGCTATCTGGGCGCACGGGCAGGCATAGAGCTCATCAAGCCCAAGGGCGGCCCGGAGGTCATTTTCGCCGGCACCGGCCTTTCGCCGGACGATCTGAACGACAAGCTGGACCAGCTGGGGGACCGGGACTTCTCCATCAACGTGGTGTCCAAGTCCGGCACCACCCTGGAGCCGGCGGCGGCCTTCCGCATCTTCCGGGGCCTGCTGGAGAAGAAATACGGCGCCAACGCCCGCAAGCGTATCTACGCCACCACCGACAAGGCCCGGGGCGTGCTGAAGACCATCGCGGACGGGGAGGGGTACGAGTCCTTCGTGGTGCCCGACGACGTGGGCGGCCGGTTCAGCGTGCTGTCCGCAGTGGGCCTGCTGCCCCTGGCGGCGGCCGGGTGCGACGTGCGCACGCTGGTGGGTGCGGCGGCGGAGGCCCTGTACGAGCTGGATCTGCGCAGCCCCGATAACCCCGCCTGGCAGTATGCCGCCACCCGCAACGCCCTGTACTCCAAGGGCAAGAAGATCGAGATCCTGGCCAGCTACGAGCCGTCGTTCCGGTACATGGCCGAGTGGTGGAAGCAGCTGTACGGCGAGAGCGAGGGCAAAAACGGCGTGGGCATCTACCCTGCCAGTGTGGAGTATAACGCCGATCTGCACTCCATGGGCCAGTACATCCAGGACGGCCCCCGCACTCTCATGGAGACGGTGGTCAGCTTTGAGCGGCCCCGGCGGGGCTATGAGATGCCCTTCGTGATGGGCGATGCCGACGGGCTCAACTACCTGGCCGGCCGCGACCTGGCGGACATCTCCCGTGTGGCCATGGAGGCGGTGAAGGCCGCCCACGTGGCCGGCGGCGTGCCCAACATGGGCGTGAGCGTGCCACTGCGGGACGAGGAGGGCTTTGCCGAGCTGGTGTGCTTCTTCGAGATGGCCTGCGCCATCAGCGGGTACATGCTGGGCGTCAATCCCTTCGACCAGCCCGGCGTGGAGGCATACAAAAAGAACATGTTCCGCATGCTGGGCAAGCCAGGAACTTGAGTCATCCTGAGATCCGGAGCAGGCAGCGGCCGGTGCGAATGCACCGGCCGCTGCCTGCTGCAGCATCAACGGAGATGGAGAAAGACCCTCTTGCGATCCCATGGCTGCCCATGGTATACTTGCACTATCTTATTGAGAGGAGGGCGCTGGGATGCGGTGGATAAAAGACTCAGCTCTGCGTTGTCTTGCCTATGATATGGCCATCCATAGGATCAGTGCGCCCTTTTTTCGGTGACCACGGGTCACGGTAATTGGCCGCGCCGATCCTTTTCTTATGCTGAAAAAGAAAGGATGGCGCTATTTTTATGCCCAAATATGATAAACAGTTTTCTATTTCCAGACAAAAACGGGCCCTTTTGGTCCTGGAATGGTCGGTGGGGTTCCGCCCGGCGGGAAGCGTGTGGGTCCTGCTGCTGGCCCTGCGGGGGTTCTCTCTGGTCCAGATCGGCCTGGCGGAGGCGGTGTTCCATATCGTGAGCCTGTGCTGCGAGCTGCCCTCCGGCCTGCTGGCGGACGTGCTGGGGCGGAAGCGGACCCTGACGGCCAGCCATGTGATGTTCGTGCTCTCCGCGCTGCTGATGGCGGCCTCCCAGGGGATGGCCGGGGTATGCCTGTCCTTGGCTGTTTCCGCCCTGGGGTATAACCTGGAGTCCGGCACGCGGGAGGCCGTCACCTATGAATCCATGCTGCAGGCGGGCCAGGCGGCGGACTATCTGCAATTTTCCTCTCTGCAGAACGGTGTATACCGCTTCAGCAGCGGCGGCGCTATGCTGCTGGCGGGGGCCACGGTGCTGCTGGGCTGGCGGCTGGCGTATCTGCTGGACACAGGGATCGCCCTCGTCGGCCTGGCGGCCGCGCTGACCGTCACCGAGCCTGCGCGGGATGCCCC
Organism: uncultured Oscillospiraceae bacterium; assembly: GCA_947587025.1. Lineage (GTDB taxonomy): Bacteria > Bacillota > Clostridia > Oscillospirales > Oscillospiraceae > CAJOIG01. The sequence continues at coordinate 11,586 of CANPXW010000032.1, read as the reverse complement.
TGCTGTAACGCTGCGGACGCTGCCCGCTGCCCTGGCGGGGACGGTCCGGGGCGCATGGAAGCTTCTCAGATCGGACGGCGCGGCCGTTCGTCATGGTGCTCAACTCCCTGGTGGGGGCATGCGCGACACTGACGGGGTTTTACCTGCAGGAGAAGGTAGAGGCGGCGGTGACGGTCCCGGCGCTGCTGGGGCCGGCGCTGTTCGTGCTGGGCCTGGGCGGCGGGCTGGCGGGACTGCTGACGGGCAGGCTGGACCGCCTGTCCTATCCGAAGGCGGCAGCCCTCACCGGGGCGGGCGTTCTGCTTTGCGCCCTGGCGGCGCGGGGGACATGCCTGCCGGTGCTGATGGCCTCCGGCCTGCTGGCGGGGCTTCTGGACGACAGCCTCCAGCTGGTCAGCGACAGGCGGCTGAACGACCGGTTCCCGTCTGCCCAGCGGGCCACGCTCATCTCCGTCTCATCCATGATCTTCTCTGTTTTTATGATACCGCTGTCGCCGCTTTTCGGCTGGTGGTTCTCATAAAGCTGTTGATTTGGGTGCCCGGAAGGGGAGCGCACGCCCCGGAAAAATTCCCAGAAAAATAACATCTTTCCCGTTGCTATGCAGCGGGAAAGATGTTACAATGGGACCAACGCAAGAAGGGAGCGTGATGATTCCTTGATAAGATTGATCATGGGTCTCAAAGGGACCGGCAAAACGAAGCAGCTGGTCGAACTGGTGCGCAAAGCGGTGGATGAAGAGCACGGCGACGTGATCTGCATCGAGAAAGATAAAGTCCTTACATATGACATCCCCTATCAGGCGCGGCTGATCCACGCCTCCCAGTACGGGATCAACTCCATCGACCTGATGCGCGGCTTCATCAGCGGCCTGGCCGCCGGGAACTTCGACATCACCCATGTGTTCATCGACAACCTGTTCAAGATCATCCGGCCGGCCTCCGAGGAGGAGCTGAGCGGATTTCTGTCCTGGCTGGAGAAGTTCGGCAATTCCGAGAGCATCACCTTCACGGTGACCGTCTCCGCCGACCCGGCCAGCTTTGGCCCGGACGTGACCAAGTACCTGGCGGAATAAACGAGAGCACAACAAAAAGACGGGGGCGCGTCCCCCGTCTTTTTCGTTTGTCACAGCGCCTTGCGCAGCTGGTCCCTGGCCTGGAGCAGGCCCCGGCAGAGGGCGTCGGCGTCCTCCTGGCCGTTGAAACGGCCCAGGGATATGCGGATGGCCCCGTCTATCACCTTCGCCGGCAGGCCCATGGCCTCCAGCACGTGGCTGCGCCCGCCCCGCTTGCAGGCCGAGCCCTTGGACACGCATATGCCCATGCTGTCCAGCAGATTGAGCAGCACCTCGCTCCTGTAGCCGGGCAGGGAAAGGCACAGGATGTGGGGCGCGCCGCCGCCGATGAGGACCAGGTCCGGGATGGCGGGGGAGAGAGTATCGACGATATGCTGCCGGAGAGCGGCCATGCGCTCTTTGGCGTCCCGGTCTGCCTGATAGGTCCGAACCGCTGCGGCCAGGGCCAGGATGCCGGGCATATTCTCCGTGCCGGAGCGATAGCCCGCCTCCTGTCCGCCGCCCAGCACCAGCGCCGGCAGACGCACCCCCGCGCGGACGTACTGGGCCCCCACGCCCTTGGGGGCGTGTATCTTGTGGCCGGAGACAGTCACGATGTCCGCGCCCAGGCTCTTGACAGAAAACGGCACCTTCATGTATCCTTGTATGGCGTCCGTGTGCAGCAGGGCGGGGCATTCTGCCGCCCGGATGGCACGGGATACGGCGGGTATGTCCGTCACGGCGCCGGTCTCGTTGTTGACCAGCATCAGGCTCACCAGCGCCGTGTCCGGCCGCAGGGCCGCTGCCACGGCGTCGGCGGACACCGCCCCGTCGGGACCGGGGGCCAGGCGGGTGACCTCCCAGCCCTGGGCCTGCATGGCGTCCAGGGTCTTGCGCACCGCGTCGTGCTCGGTCAGGCCGCTGACGATGTGTTTTCCTTTATGGCGCATGAGCGCGCACGCCCCACGGATGGCCTGGTTGTCCCCCTCGGAGCCGCCGGAGGTGAAGAACACCTCCTCGGGCCTCGCGCCCAGGCTGGCGGCCACGGTATCCCGCGCCGCTTTCAGGGCCTGGCGGGCGTCCCGGCCGGGGCCGTGGGTGGAGCTGGGGTTGCCGAAACCCTCCGTCATGGCGGCCAGCGCCGCCTGGGCTGCCTCGGGGCAGACCTGAGTGGTGGCCGCATTGTCAAGATATACCATAAAAATCACCGAGGGCATTATACCCTCTGAGCGAGGAAAAGGCAAGAGTATGAGATACGCCGTATACACCCTGGGCTGCAAGGTCAATCAGTACGAGACCCAGGCCCTGGAGAGCATGCTCCGCCAGCGGGGCTTCCAGCGCGTGGAGCGGGACGCGGACGTGGTGATCGTCAACACCTGCGCCGTCACCGCCGAGAGCGGGCGCAAGTCCCGCCAGGCCATCCGCCGCTTGCAGGGGCAGAACCCCGGCGCGCTGACGGTGGTGTGCGGCTGCTACTCCCAGCTGGAGCCGGAGGACGTGGCCGCCCTGGGGGCGGACATCGTCTTCGGCAGCGGGGACAAGCACGCCCTGGCGGACGCCATCGCAAAGGCCCTGCCGGCCCGGTTAGTGGACGACCCGTTCCAGCGGCGGGTGTTCGAGCCACTGCCGGCGGGAGCGGTATCCGGCCGGACCCGCGCCATGCTGAAGATCGAGGATGGGTGCGATAACTTCTGTACCTACTGCGTCATACCCTACACCAGAGGGCGGGTGCGCTCGCTGCCCCTGGCGGACTGCGCGGCCCAGGCGGCAGCGCTGGCGGAGGAGGGGTTTTCTGAGATCGTGCTCACGGGCATCGAGATCGCCTCCTATGGCAAGGACCTGCCGGGAAAGCCGGGCCTGGCCGACGCGGTGGAGGCGGTGGCAAAGGCCGTGCCGGCCGTGCGCATCCGGCTGGGCTCCCTGGAGCCCACGGCGGTGACGGAGGGGTTCTGCGCCCGGCTGGCTGAGCTGGGGAACGTGTGCCCCCACTTTCACCTGTCCCTGCAGTCCGGCTGCGACGATACCCTGCGGCGGATGAACAGAAAGTACGATACCGCCGCCTTCCTGGCTGTGTGCGCCCGGCTGCGGGACGCCTTTCCCGGCTGCGCGCTGGCGGCGGACCTTATTTGCGGCTTTCCGGGGGAGAGCGAGGCGGACTTTGCCGCCACGCTGGCGTTTTTGCAGACATGCGGCTTTTACAGCGTGCACGCCTTTCCCTATTCCGTCCGGCCGGGCACCAAGGCGGCGGACATGCCGGGACAGCTGTCCCGGGCGGAAAAGGAGGACCGGGTCCGCCGGGCGGGAGAGCTCATCGACCGGCTGCGGGCGGGGTATCTGGCCAGCCGGGTGGGGCAGGTGGAGCAGGTGCTCTTTGAAAACGCCCACGCCGGCCACAGCGGCACCTACTGCCCCGTGCGCATCGACGGGACCGTGGCGCGGGGGGACGTGAAAAATGTACGCATCACGGCGGTCAGCGGTGACACGCTCTTGGGGGAATTGACGGAATTTTCATAACGAATTGCATTCTGAATCGAGAGTGCTATAATGTTTCTACATCCGAAAAAAGAGGTAAAGCAGCATGAAGAGGGAAGAGGTATTCAACTTTTCCGCCGGACCGTCGGTCCTGCCCCGGCAGGCCCTGGAGCGGGCGGCGGCGGAGATACTCAACTATAACGGCAGCGGTATGTCCGTCATGGAGATGAGCCACCGCAGCGCCTTTTTCCAGGAGATATTCGACAGCGCCAAAGCCAAGCTGAAAAAGGCCCTGTCCGTGCCGGACAGCCACGAGATCCTGTTTCTGCAGGGCGGCGCGTCGGCCCAGTTCTCCATGGTGCCCCTGAACCTGATGGAGGGGGGCACGGCGGACTACGCCGTCACCGGCAACTTCTCCAACATCGCTATGAAGGAGGCCAAAAAGTACGGCACGGTGCACGTGGCCGCCTCCTCCCAGGACGATAACTTCTCCTACATCCCCGGCCAGGAACAGCTGGACCTGAGCCCGGAGGCCAAGTATTTCTACTACTGCTCCAACAACACCATCTACGGCACCGCCTGGAACTACGTGCCCCGGACCGCCGCGCCGCTGGTGTGCGACATGAGCTCGGAGATCCTCTCCCGGCCGGTGGACGTGTCCAAATATGGCCTCATCCTGGCCGGAGCCCAGAAGAACATGGCCCCCGCCGGCGTGACGGTGGTCATCATCGACAAGGCCCTGGCCGGCCGGGAGGCGCCCTATACGCCCCTTATCATGAGCTACAAGACCATGATCGAGAAGGACAGCATGTATAACACCCCGCCCTGCTGGTGCATCTATATGCTGGGGCTGGTGCTGGACTGGCTGGAGAGTCAGGGCGGCGTGGCCGGTATGGAGGCCATCAAGCACGAAAAGGCGGCGGTGATCTATGACATCATCGACAACAGCCGGCTGTACAAGGGCTGCGCCAGTCCCGAGGCCCGCAGCGACATGAACGTGACCTTCCGCACCGGCGACGCCGATCTGGACGCGGCCTTTGCCAAGGAGGCCCAGGCCCAGGGGCTGATGAACCTGAAGGGCCACCGGAGCGTGGGCGGCCTGCGGGCGTCGCTGTACAACGCCCAGCCCATGGAGGGCATACAGGCCCTGGCGGCATTTATGAAGAAATTCGAGGTGGAGCACCATGTATAAAATAAAGACCATGAACAACATCGCCCAGACCGGGCTGGATGTGCTGGCGGCCAAGGGCCTGCGGCTGGACAACGACGCCGCCGACCCGGACGGGCTGCTGATCCGCTCGGCCAAGCTGCACGACATGGCCTTCGGTCCCAGCCTGCTGGCCATCGCCCGGGCGGGGGTGGGCACGGACAACGTGCCCACGGAGCGGTGCACGGAAAAGGGCATCGTGGTGTTCAATACCGCCGGGGCCAACGCCCAGGCGGTGGTGGAGCTGGCCGTGTGCTCGCTGGTGCTGGCCTCCCGCGACCTGATGGGCGGGGCGCTGTGGGTCCACTCCCTGGCAGGGCGCGACGACGTGGAGGCCGCCGTGGAGGCGGGGAAGAAGGCCTTCGTGGGCCCGGAGATACGGGGCAAGACCCTGGGCGTCATCGGCCTGGGGGCCATCGGCGCGCGCATCGCCAAGAGTGCCCTGAACCTGGGCATGAACGTGGTGGGCTACGACCCCTATCTGTCCGTGGAGGCGGCCTGGCATCTGCACAGCGACGTCAAGCACGCCGAGGACCTGGAGGGCCTCTTTAAGGTTGCCGACTACGTGCTGGTGCAGGTGCACCACAACGAGAAGACCCACCACATGATCGACGCGGCCGCCATCGCCCAGATGAAGGACGGCGTGCGCATCATCAACCTGGGCCGGGGCGGTCTGGTGGACGAGGACGCGGTGCTCTCGGCGCTGGAAAGCGGCAAGGCCGCCCGGTACGTCACCGACTTCCCCAGCGCCAAATTGGCGGGAGCGAAGGGCGTGGTGGCCTTCCCGCACCTGGGCGCGTCCACTCCGGAGAGCGAGGAGAAGTGCGCCATCATGGCGGCCCAGGAGCTGGCCGACTATCTTCTCAACGGCAACATCCATAACTCCGTCAATCTGCCGGAGCTGACCCTGGAGCGGGCCGGCGTGGCCCGTATCTGCGCCATCCACGACAACGTCCCCCGTATGATCAACAGCTTTCTGGACATCATCGGCGGGGAGAACATCAACGTGGAGCACATGCAGAACCGTGCCAAGGGCGAGGTGGCCTACACGGTCATCGACGTGGGCAGCCCCATCAGCCAGGAGCTGGCCGGTCGCATCGCCGCCGTGGACCATGTGCGCCGGGTGCGGGTGCTGTAACAAAGAACGGACAGGATACCTCAGGGGTCGGGCTGTTCCGACTCCTGGGGTGTTTTCGTTTACATAAATAACAAATTACTTTACATAATTACAAGAAAACAAAAATTATTACATTTTAGATACAGAAAGTTTATCAAAAGGGTTGCAAAATGTGGCAGGGCGTGTTATAGTTCATATGTATCCATGTGTATTGGTAAAACTGTAATTATTTGTTCGGATGGAGGAAAAGCTATGGCAAAGTTCAAGAGGATGCTTGCTTTTTTGCTTGTCTTGACAATGATATTCTCGATGGGGGAGACGCTGGCGCTGGCTGCTGACGGCGACGACGTGCTGGACGGCACCAGCCAGGACGGCAACGCTGTCGACTCGGACGAGACGCCGGAGCCCTCCGATGAGCCTGAGACCCCGCCGGAGGCCACCGAGGCACCCACGGATGACCCGGAGGCCACGGAGCAGCCGGAGGCCACCGAGGCACCTACGGATGACCCGGAGGCCACCGAGGAGCCTGCGGATGACCCGGAGGCTACGCCGGAGCCCAGCGAGGACCCCAATGCCAGCCCGGAGCCCTCCACCACGCCGGAGCCCTCCGCGTCCCCGGAGCCGGAGCATAAAGAGTGGCCCTGGACGGAGCCCGGCAACGAGGTCTCCGTGCTGATGGGCGGCGGCCGCTACCTTGACAGCGGCGGCAGCAGCTATAGCAGCGACGGCGGCCTGTATCTGAACGGCTCTCTGCTGTCCGGCGTGGACGCCTGGAACCTGAACCTGGTGGACGGCTGGCTGTATTATACGGCTGGCTCTTCGGTCATGCGCATGCCGTCCGGCGGCGGCAGCGACGAGACGGTGCTCACCGCCGAGGACTATATCGACCAGATGTACGTGATGGGCCAGGAGATACGCTACGTGGCCGGCGGCAGCGTATACTCCTTTGACATGAACGACGGGATGACGGAGACCCTGGAAGCTCCCGACGGCGTGCAGAAGTTCATCCCTACGCCTTACGGCAACCTGTTCTTCACCGGCTCTTGGCCTTCTTTTGCCCTTTGGGCGGAGCAGACCCAGGTGGCCAGCGGGCTGGAGAATGGCTGGAGCGACGGAGACTGGCTGGTGGTGGCCGTGAACAGCGAGACCATGCAGACCTCTCTGCCCGCGCTGTTCCAGGGTTCCTACAGCCCCCAGGCATACAGCCTGCATCAGGATATGGCGCAGCCGGCGAGCGCTCTGTCGGAAGAGGCGCAGCTGGCCGCCGAGAGCGCTTACTATGAGTCTGCGGAGTACGCCGCCATCCAGGCAAGCCTGAGGACCTCTGCCAACAACGGCATCATGACCATCAGCAGCTCTGCGGTGCGCACCAAGCCCCTGACCCAGCAGCAGCTGAATATCGTCCAGCGCGCCCAGCAGCACGCGGCCTTCACGTGGAAGGCGCTGAAGGACGTCTGCGCATGGGGCGGCGACGACGGCTCCTATATGAGCACCAAGGGCGATAAATATATCAAGGATACCAGCGGCAATTACAGCGGCAAAGTGAACAAAAGCAAGTGGGGCTATTTCCTGCAGGACCACACCTACAGGGGCGTGCCCTACTCCTGGCCCATCGGCTACGGCTATGTGGGCTGGGAAGTGCCCCTGGAGGACTTCAAGACTGCGGTGAACAATGCCAACAGCGATTTTTATAAAAAGCAGTCCACCCAGGAGCGCACCGCTCCTTACTACGGCAGCGACTGCTCTGGCTTCGTGTCCTACGCCTGGGATCTGCCCCAGCGCTGCACCTGCACCAGTCTGAAGCAGTCCTATTCTACCTATATCGGCACCGATTACACCAAGCTGCAGGTCGGCTATGCCATCAACAACCCCAGCAGCCACGTGATGCTGGTGACGGACCTCGGCTATAACAGCAGGGGCAATATCGTCTCCGTCGAGGTCACGGAGCAGACGCCGCCCAAGATGCAGGTCACCGTCTACGGCGAGACCATCGGCAACAACTACTATGACTATAACTATTCCCTTACCAGCCTGCAGGACTCCTACCTCAAAAAGGGCTACGGCATCTACGCGCGCAGCTGCAAGGACAGCGTTGACGCGGTGGATAACGTGGCGGGGACCAACACCAACACCCCTGCGGCGCCCACCATCAGCCTGAAAGCCCTCGGGCCCGACAAAGCCGAGTTCGCGCTCAAGCACTCGGATTCCAGCGCGAAGATCTACTACACCGCAAATGCGGGCTCGAACACCACGACGCCCACCAACAAAAGCACGGAATACAAGAATTCGCCTATCCAGGTCACGGCGACGGACAGCTACACCATCAACGCGGTGGCCTATAAGGGAGACATCGCCGGATATGTGCTGTCCAAGACCTTCCCCCACACAGGCAACGTGCCCAGGCTGATCCTTCAGGGAGCCAGCGACACCAGCGGCGTGTACAAGGTCAAGGAGAACGGCGTAGATACATATTACGTCGCGAAGGACTCCAAGCTGTCCTTCCTGGTGCCCAGCGGCTCCTCGGTCTACTACACCACTGACGGCACCGAGCCCACGACCAGCAGCTACAAGGTCGATGGCTCCACGGCCATCGAGGCGGACACGATCGCGGCCGGCGAACATCCCATCAAGGCTTTCGTTGCCAACGCGGACTGCATCCCCGGTTCCAAGGTCGAGTTCGAGATCGCCACGGGGGATATGTATACCGTCAAGGTGGAGGACCTGTACGGCCTGGTAACCAGCCCGGACGTGGAAGACATCAGCGACGCGGTCAACGTGCCCCAGAACAAAGAGATAACCTTTGATGTGGCGAAGGAAAAGGACGGCTACAAGCTGGACTACGTGCTGGTGGACGGCGAAAAGAAGGGCGAGGGTCAATACAAATTCAAGTACGAAGCGGAAAAGGAACACTCGCTCAAGGTCGTGGTCAAGCTGGAGTACAAGGACGCTCCTGATGTGAAGTATGCCTGGCAGCTGCGCGCCATGGAGTACGTTACCGCCACGGGGATCATGCAGGGCAAGGACAACGGCAATTTTGACCCCGACGGCTACGCCAGCCGCGCCATGTTCATCACCGTGCTGGGCCGCTACGCAAAGTATTACGACTCGATCCACAAGACCAATCTCTCGAAGCTGTACGTATCCACCTCCGGTTCGACGAACAAATACGTCGAGGCCGCCGAGTTGGATGTGGACCACCGCGTGGGCGTGACCGACGGCTACTACATCAACGTGCGCAGCGCACCCACCACCAAGGTTTCCAACAGCTATGCCCAGCTGAAGGAGAGAGGCATGCTGGTGGAGGTGCTCGGCTCCCAGATGTCGGAGGGCCGCGTGTGGTTCACCGTCAACTACAGGGCCGATACGGACACCCAGGATCGCACCGGCTACGTGTGCCAGACCGACGGCACCAAGGAGATCCTGAAGGTGTGCAACTTCGGCGACATCACCAGCAAGAACGTGGCCTACTGCAACGGCTGGGTCCAGTGGGGCTATATGAACGGCCTGGTGGAGGGCTACAGCGCCGGAACGTTCGGCGCCAACTACGCCATCAGCCGGCAGGACGTGTGCGTGCTCATGTATAACTTTATGAAGAACATCGTGGGCATCGCGGTAAGCACGAATGATACCACTGCCGGTACATACAGCGACTACAAAAACGTGGATAAATATGCCAAGGATGCCGTGGCCGCCATGGTGAACATCGGCGTGCTCACCGGCAACAAGCCCGGCAGCGAGGGCGGCAAGCTCCAGCTGAAGACCTACGCCACCCGCGCCATGGTCGCCAAGATGTTCATGGCGATGGACGATTACCTCAGCGCACATTAAACCCTATAGAACGCACCCCCTCCGCGCGGACCGCATAGAATGGTCTGACGCAGAGGGGGTGTTTCTATGGACTTGGAAGGATACGCCCGGCAGGTGCGGACAGGGGATAAGGGCGCGGCGCTGGACGCGCTGGCCCGGTCCGCCGACGCCGGCCAGGTGCTGGCGGGGCTGGATAAGCAGGCACTGGAAAAGGCGGCGAAGGCCGGAGATATGCAGGCGCTGGGGAAGCTTTTGCAGGACGTGCTGGCCACGCCGGAGGGCAGGCGCTTCGCCGGCCAGGTGCAGAAGGCGGTGCGGGACAGTGGACGGTGAGCTGGGGGAAAGGCTGCAGGCCGTTCTGTCTGACCCGGCCCAGATGGAGAAGCTCTCGCAGATGGCCAGGGACCTGTTCGGCCAGCCGGACGCCGGACAGACGGAGCCTGCGGCGGAAAAGGCCGCCGACGCGCCCCAGCCGGACGCGAAGTTCCTCTCCGCCATCGGCAAGGCCTTCGCCGGCGGAGAGCGGAGCCGCTCCACGGCGCTGCTGCTGGCTATGCGGCCGTATATGAGGCCGGAAAAGCAGGAGAAGCTGGACCGGGCCATGCAGGTGGCCCGGATGGCCCACATCGCCGGGGCGGTGATGCGCCAGTACGGGGACGGCCATGGCCTATAGCGGCGCCTACGGCAGAAGACAGCCGCCGGAGCCGCCGGCGGTCCATGAGGACCGGCAGCCCCGGCCGCAGCGTCCGCCCCAGCGGGAGGATAAGCTGGCCGGGGCGGTGGGGTCGCTGATGAAAAAGCTGGAGTCCGTGAGCGCGGGCATGGAGCAGGACGATCTGCTCATGGCGCTGATACTGTATCTCATGTACCGGGAGAGCGGCGACAAGGACCTATTGATAATGCTGGGCGCCATGCTTTTGACATGACGCCCATTTTTGTTATGCCCTCGGGACCAGGCCCACTTTTTTATACACCTTGCGCAGGGTCTTCATGGCGATGTAGGATGCCTTTTCCGCGCCGGTGCGGCAGAGGTTTTCAAGATAGCCCTTGTCCTTCATCAGACGGGAGGCCTCCTCCCGGATGGGCCGGAGGGTCTCCACCACCGCCTCGCCCACGGCGGTCTTGAAATCGCCGTAGCCGTGGCCGGCGAACTCGTCCTCGATCTGCTCGAAGCTCTTCCCCGTGCAGCTGGCGTAGATCTGCATCAGGTTGGCCACGCCGGGCTTCGTCTCCCGGTCGTAGCGCACGCACCGCTCGCCGGTGTCGCTGTCGGTGACGGCCCGCTTGAACTTGCGCATGATGTCCTGGGGCTGGTCCATGAGGCAGATGCGGCCGTTGCCGATGTCGTCGGATTTGCTCATCTTGCTGGAGGGGTCCAGCAGGTCCATGATCCGGGCGCCCACCTTGGGGATGTAGGGCTCGGGTATCTTGAACACGTCGCCGTACACGCCGTTGAAGCGGTGGGCGATGTCCCGGGTCAGCTCCACGTGCTGGCGCTGGTCGTCCCCCACGGGCACGTAGTCCGGCTGATACAGCAGGATGTCCGCCGCCATCAGGGAGGGATAGGCGAACAGGCCGCCGTTGATGTTGTCGGCGTTTTTCGCGGACTTGTCCTTGAACTGAGTCATGCGGCTCAGCTCCCCGAACATGGTGTAGCACTGCAGCACCCAGCCCAGCTGGGCGTGCTCGGGCACGTGGGACTGGATGAACAGGGTGTTTTTTTCCGGGTCCAGCCCGCAGGCCACGTACTGGGCCAGCTGCTCCAGCGTCCGCCGGCGCAGCAGCGCCGGGTCCTGCCGGGTGGTCAGCGCGTGCAGATCCGCCATGAAATAGTAGCAGTCGAAGGTCTCGGCCCGCTCCGCCCAGTTCTTGATGGCCCCCAGATAGGAGCCCAGGGTCAGGTCGCCGGAGGGCTTGATGCCCGAGAGCAT
>CANPXW010000031.1 GCA_947587025.1 uncultured Oscillospiraceae bacterium | reverse complement strand
CTGCTGATATGGTTATACAGCGACGCCGCTTTTATATGGAGCCTGCTGGCCAGTTCCCGCAGGGAAAAGCTGTGCAGCCCCTCCGATTCGATCATCTCTATAGCGGCCCTGATAATGTCCGCCCGGGTCAAACCTTGTCGAGCCATCGTCCCCTCCTTAAAAACTAACAGCGTTAGTATCATTATGTGCTAACGCCGTAAGTTTGTCAAGGGCGTATTTCATTTCAAAACATCAACGCCGATGAGCTGGAGACCTTCGTTGTCCAGCAGCTCAAAGCCTACCTGCTGCAAGCTGACTTTGAGCAAGAGGCCAAGCGGATAGCCGACCAAATCAACGGGGCCTCCCCGGACCTGACAGAGGAGCGGAAAGAGCTTGCTGACGTTACCGCAAAGATAAACAACGGCCTAAAGGCCATATTGGGCGGCATGGACTTCACAGAGCTGCGGGACGAAATGGACCGGCTCCGTGTTCGCAAGAGTGAGCTGGAGGACATCATCAGCCGCCGAACAGCCAGCCGTCAGCAGGTGGACCCTCAGAATATCGTCCGTATGTTTGAGGACGCCGTTGACAACTGGGATGATGACCTGCCCCAAATCGTAAAGCAGCTAGTTACAAAAATATACGCCCACACTGACGGAACAATCTCCGTAAATGTAGGCGTACATATGAATGGTGGCGGGAGAGGGATTTGAACCCCCGACCTCCGGGTTATGAGCCCGACGAGCTACCAGACTGCTCTATCCCGCGTCATTTGGGATTGTTATGATACCATATGCCCGGGCAGTTGTCAAGTGCTTTTTCTGTCGAAGGGGGCCGGGCGGAGCATCCGCCCGGCCCGGTCGTTCACTTTTTCAGGGACTGGATGAACTCGTACATCGCCTGGGCGGAGTTGAAATTCTCCGGCTCCATGTCCGCCATAGAGATCTCGACGTCGAACGCGTCCATGATCTCGTTGACCAGGGCGGTGATGTCGAAGGAGCCCAGGATGCCGTCGTCGATGAGCGCCGTTTCCTTCTCGAAATCCACGTCGGGGCGCAGGTCCCGCAGGATCTCCATCAATTCTTCCATGATATGACCTCCTTATATGGCCTGCGGCATGTCAGCCGCCGGTCAGCTTTTTTTCAAATTCCAGCAGGCCCTTTTCCCGCTCCTTTATCCGCCGGGCCGGTATCCCCACATAGATGCCCCAGGGCTCGGTAGACCGGTTGATGAGGGTCATGGAGCCAAAAGAGCAGCCCTCTCCGATATGGACCCCCGGCATGAAGGAGCAGCACGTGCCGGTGAGCACATGCTTTTCCAGCACGACGGGCTGGTTCTTCTCGAACCGGAAGGCACGGGGGACGGTGGGGTTATTGAGACTGGCGCCGGAAAAATCGTCGCTGGTGGCGTAAAAGGCGTTGCGGGAGGAGATGCCGCAGAAGTCCTTGATGGTGATGCTCGCCTCACCGGCGTACAGCTCGCAGTTGGAGCTTATGTGCACGTGATCTCCCAGCGTGATCTCCCCGTTGAGGATGGTGAAGTCGTCTATGAGCACGTGGTCCCCCAGCGAGATCGTCTCCGGCGTGTAGATGCGGCAGGTGCGGCTGACCAGCACCTGGCGTCCCACGGCCTTAAAGCCTATCTGCTGCAATTCCTTTTTCGTGTAATATGGGTTCAGTTTCATACTCTTGTCTCCCGTCCGCTATCGCTATATTAACACAGCCTCTTCTCCGGCGCAACCGCCGCTCACCCGAAGTACAGGGTGGAGCCCAGGACGTACTCGTAATACTCCGCGCCGGCCAGGGGGTAGATGCGGCCGATGAAATCCAGCTGTCCGTCTCCGGCCAGCCACACCCGGTCGGTATCGGCGTTTTCCGGGGCGGTGGTGAGGGCATACTGCCGCTCATAGAACGCCGGGTCCTCCTGCTGCTCGGCCGTGCCGAACTGGTGGACGAACTCCTTGCCCATGACGGCCTGCTCCAGGTTGGCCAGCTCCGTCTGGTCCACCCCCAGCAGCGAGAGCAGCTCCGCCCCGGACAGGGCCTGGCCGGTGACCACGTCCAGGCTGAAGGGCGTATAGATCACCGTGTCGTTGGGCCCGTGCTCCTCCATCATGATGGACAGCACCCGGCCCTGTGCGCCCTTGGCACACGTGTAATACAGCTGCTCGCACATGGGGTCGTCCGCCACCCGCTCGAAATCCTCCAGCTGGGCGTTGATCTCATCCGCGCCCGGGCAGTCCAGGGTGATGCGGGGCACCACGCCCGGCTCGGGCCAGGCGTCCTCCACGCACTGCTCCGCCGTCAGGGCCGTCCAGTCCGCGTCGGGCTGCCATTCCGTTTGGCCGTCCTCCGGCGCAGCCGCGTCCGTACCGGCCCCCTCCTCCGCCGGCGCCTGGGCCGTCTCCGCCGGGGGCTCGGTCTCCATCGGCTCGGAGACGCTGGGCAGCTCCCGGCCCGCGCCGCAGGCCGACGCCAGGCACAGGCACAGCGCCAAAAGCAAGACAAACGACTTCTTCATCATCTGAAAAAACTCCTTTCCCCCGCCGACGCGGGCGCTCATTCCCGTTGGTACAGATAATAGGGGATCTGCCTGCCCTCGTAGCGTATCTCCGCCTGGGCCACCATTTTATAGCCCGGTACGGTATCCATCAGCTCCCGGTTCCATTCGCTCTGGGTGACCACGAAATCCGCCAGCTGCTGGCGCATATACCGGTTCTGCTCCGCCACCACCTCCGGGGAGCGGAGGTTCGGCAGGAAAAAGTACTTCCACTCCGGCTCCACGCCGGAGGCAAAGTAGAACCCGCCGTCCAGAAAGCCGTAGTTGAGCAGATTGGCGCCCGGCTCCTGGTCGATGATCTCGGCGAACTGGTACTGGGGCATATCCTTCTTTTCGCACCCTATCAGGTAGTTGTTGGGGCTGGTCCGGTACGCATAATAGAGCATGCCTGCCCCCAGCGCCCCGCACAGGCATATGCCGGCGGCCTTCGGCAGATCGCGGGGCAGCTTTTCCGCCGCCCGCTGTGCGAGCGCGCCCAGCACGATCAGGCCGAGGATGGAAAAGGCGGCGTAATACAGCCCGTAATAGCGCTCGAAGGTGTTCCCCAGCGCGAAGAAGCCCAGCGCCGGCAGCGGCAGCAGCACGGCCAGCGCCTCCCAGGGCCGCCTGCGCAGCGCCGGCAGCGCCGCCAGCGCTCCCAGGAGGACCAGCGCCATATATCCCCGGTTCAGACGCCAGGTCGTGACGCTGTGGTCCCAGGCGTTCGCCGCCATCGTCAGCAGATTTTTCTCCTCCGCGCCGGCGTAAACGAAGATGTTGTTGTAAAAATAGGTCTGGAACAGGTCGCCCAGCGCGCCGTGGACGGCGAAATACAGCAGCACGACCACTGTGACGGGCGCCAGGCCCAGCAGGAACCACCCGATGTCGGCCAGCAGGTCCTTCGGCCGGCGCAGGCCGATGAGATAGTACAGCGCCACGAACAGCACCAGCCCGAAATAGTTCCCGCACAGGGTGTACTTTATCCAAAAGGCCGCCGAGGCGCACAGGCCTATCACAAAGGCGTCCCGGCCCGGTATGGGCTCCTTTTTCCGCACCGACCGCAGCGTCAGGTACAGGGCGCACGCCGCCGGGAACAGGCACATCTCCTCCACGCTCCCGCCGTGCAGAAACGCGTCGCTGGGCGCGACAGCCGCCGCCTGCAGCAACAGCAGCCCGCAGATCAGGCCCTTGTTCTTCAGGTAGACGCCGGCGCATTTCCCGCTGAAATACAGAAACAGGGAAAAGCACAGTATCTCCATGACGTATATGCCCGTGTAGCTGCGGGGAGAGGCCCATCCGATGAGCGCATAGATAAAATACAGCAGCGGGCCCTTGTGGTCGAAAATATCCCGGTACAGCACGCTGCCGCCGGCCATCTTCCTGCCGATGGTGAAGTAGACGTTCACATCCACCCAGTCGTTCATGGGGTACAGGGGCGAGCTCTTGGTGCAAATGGTCATGAACGCAGCCGCCGTCACCAGGCAGAACAGCAGCGGCCACGCCTTTCCCCAGCGCTCCGCCCGGGTCAGTTTTGTCGTTGGCTTGTTTTTGACTTCGTTCATATCTGCTCCTTATACGCCCGGAATGCCGAGGGCACGGGGTAGCGCTCCGCCCGGTCGTCGGGGGTAGTCCATACGAACCGGTCCGGGGCCGCGCCGCAGCGCACCCGCCAGCCGGTCATGTGCCATTCCAGGTGTGTGAATATATGTACGGCCTGGCCGCAGGGCTCCAGGCCCAGGGGCGCGCAGCCCCAGCGGTCGGCCTGACACAGGGCCTCCGTCTCGTCCAGAGCGCCCTCCGTGTTGGGCAGCTCCCACAGCCCCGCCAGCAGGCCCTTGTCCGGCCGCCTTACAAGGGCCACCCGGCCCTCGTGCTCCAGGATGAACACCGTCCGCTGCTGTATGCGCCGGGGCTTTTTCCCCGGCATCACCGGCCAGCGCTCGGGCCGGCCCGTCTTTTCCGCCGCGCATTTTTCTCGCAGGGGGCAGGCCGGACAGTCCGGCGTGCCGGGCAGGCACACCGTCTCCCCCAGCTCCATCAGCGCGGAGGTGAACGCCCCGCACGCCTGGGGAGGATACTGCTCCCGCAGGGCCTCCCGGAAGGCGTTTTTGACCCGAAGCTCACCGATGCTGTCATCGCAGCGGGTAAGGCGCGCGCAGACGCGCAGCACGTTCCCGTCCACCGCCGGCGCTGGCAGGCCGAAGGCGATGGAGGCCACCGCCCCGGCGGTATAGTCCCCTATGCCGGGCAGGGAGCGCAGCGCCGCCTCGTCTGCGGGCAGGGCCCCGCCGTATTTTTCCATGACGACCCTGGCGGCCCTATGCAGGTTCCGGGCGCGGGAGTAGTATCCCAGGCCCTCCCACAGCTTGAGCACCGTCTGCTCCTGGGCCGCCGCCAGGTCCGCCACCGTGGGCAGCGCGGCCATGAACCGCTCAAAGTATCCCCGGGCCGCCTCGATGCGGGTCTGCTGGAGCATGATCTCCGACACCCATACCCGGTATGGGGTGGAATCCTGCCGCCAGGGCAGGGGCCGTGCGCTGGCCTCATACCAGGGCAGCAGGGCGGCGGCCAGGTTTTCAGGCAGCTTTTCCATGGGCACGTCCTCTCTTTTCCCCTATTAAAGCACGCCCCGGCCATCCGGTCAAGTCAAAGCGGGCGCGGATATGGCATTTATATTTGTGCAAATCGGCTGTTGACAAACACCCCTATGGCTTGTATTATTTTTGACAGTAAATCACTGGATGATGTGTTGTGACCCGAGGCGGCGCCGTTGGCAAGGCGCGGATGGAAGCTGGGCGGCCATATCCTCTTGCCGACGCGGCAAGAGGTTTTTTCTTTGCGTTCCTTTGTGTTCCAATAAAATCACATAGACAGGGAGAGAGAAGCTATGGACCTTATCTACGGCATCAAGGACAAGCCCAAATTCGGGCAGGTGGTCCTGTTCGCCATCCAGCAGCTGCTGGCCATCATGGCCGCCACCATCGCGGTGCCCGCCGTGGTCAACTCCGGCTGCGGCACGGCCCTGACCGCCTCCGCCGCCATCTTCGGCGCCGGCGTGGGCACGTTCGTGTACCTCATCTTCACCAAGAGCGCCAGCCCGGTGTTTCTGGGCTCCTCCTTCGCCTTCATCGGCTCCATGATGAGCGCCTTCTCCGGGGCGGCCAGCATGGCGGTGGGCTACTGGGGCCTGATCATCGGCGCGGCCATGGCCGGCGCGGTGTACGTGGTGCTGGCCATCGTCATCAAGGCCTGCGGCGTGGGCTGGATCAACAAGCTCATGCCCCCGGTCATCATCGGGCCCACCGTGGCCATCATCGGCCTGAGCCTGGCCGGCAACGCCGTAGGCGACCTGACCTCCTCCAGCGTGGAGGGCGGCAGCATGTACGTGGCCATCATCTGCGGGCTGGTGACCCTGGCGGTGACCATCCTGGCCTCCACCTACGGCAAGAAGATGGTCCGCATGGTGCCCTTCATCATCGGCATCCTTGCCGGGTATCTGTGCGCCAGCTTCTTCGCCCTGATGGGCTACATGACCGGCAACCCGGCCCTGACCGTCATCAACTACGACGCACTGGCCAACGTGGGCATCATCGCCGCGCCCGACTTCACCTTCCTGCTGGGCGGCAGCCTCAACGACATCACCCCCACCTACCTGCTGACCCTGTTCACCGCCTATGTGCCGGTGGCCTTCGTGGTGTTCGCCGAGCACCTGGCCGACCACAAGAACCTCTCCTCCATCATCGGCACTGATTTGCTGGAGAACCCCGGCCTGACCCGGACCCTGCTGGGCGACGGCATCGGCTCCATCGCCGGCGCCATCTTCGGCGGCTGCCCCAACACCACCTACGGCGAGTCCATCGCCTGCGTGGCCATCACCCGCAACGCCTCCACGGTGAGCATCTGGGGCGCGGCGGTGCTGTGCATCATCGTCAGCTTCATCTCCCCGCTGATGGCCTTCCTGCAGACCATCCCCTCCTGCGTCATGGGCGGCGTGTGCGTGGCCCTGTACGGCTTCATCGCCATGAGCGGCTTCAAGATGCTCCAGGGCGTGGACCTGAACAAGAACCGGAACCTGTTCGTGGCCTCCATCATCTTCATCACCGGCGTGGGCGGGCTGTCCGTCAGCTTCGGCGCGGTGGAGATACGCACCGTGGCCTGCTCGCTGATCCTGGGCATCCTGGCCAACCTGATGCTGTCCAAGGAAAAGGACGAGCAGAAGACCGAGCCCGAGACGAAATAAGTTCCCCAAAACCGGCGCTTGCCTGTTGGCGGGAGCAGATATGGTATGCTATAATGACCAGTGGCGCATCGCCGCTGGTCATTTCTACAGGAGGAGCCTATGCTGGAGGAGAAACGGCTCATAGAGCCCATCGCCCATATCGAGACGGACCTGCCCACCAAGTTCGGCCTGCCCCGGCAGAGCGGGCTGGTGGACCTGCCGGGCCGGGTGGTGTTCGAGCCGAAATACCGGGACCCGGTGGCCTTCCGGGGGCTGGAGGGCTTCTCCCACATCTGGCTCATATGGGGCTTTTCCCACAACGACCGGGACGCCTGGGCCGCCACGGTCAAGCCCCCGCGGCTGGGAGGCAACCGGCGCATGGGGGTGTTCGCCACCCGCTCGCCCTACCGGCCCAACGCCCTGGGCCTTTCCTGCGTGCGTCTGGAGCGGCTGGCGCTGGACGAGAAGCTGGGCCCGGTACTGTATGTATCCGGCGCGGACCTGGCGGACGGCACGCCTATCTATGACATAAAGCCCTACCTGGCCTATACCGACAGCCGGCCGGAGGCCGCCGGCGGCTTTGCCCAGGAGCATCTGGACTACGCCCTGGAGGTGGCCTTTCCCCAGCCGCTGCTGGACAGGATACCCCCGGACAAGCAGGCCGCCCTTCTGGGCCTGCTGGCCCAGGACCCCCGCCCGGCCTATATAGAGGACCCGGCCCGGCGGTACGGGTTCAATTATCTCACCTTCGACGTGCGCTTCACCGTGGACGGCGGCAAGCTGACCGTGGTAGAAGTGGTGGACTTATAAAAGAGAGGAACACCTTCTATGAAAGCCATCGTATCCGTATTTTCCAAGGACCGCATCGGCATCATCGCCGACGTGTGCACGTTGCTGGCCGGCATGCGGGTGAACGTGCTAGACCTGAGCCAGACCATCATGGACGGCATGTTCACCATGGTCACCCTGGTGGACACGGCCACCTCCGACCTGGCCTTTGACCAGATACAGCAGAAGCTGTCCCAAAGCGGCGAGGAGCTGGGCCTGCAGATACGCATCCAGCGGGAAGACATCTTCAACGCCATGCACCGCATATGAGGTCCGCCCATGCTCAACACCTTTGACATCCTCCAGACCATCGACATGCTCCAGAGCCAGCATCTGGACATCCGCACCGTGACCATGGGGGTCAATCTGCTGGACTGCGCCCACCCGGACATCGACGCCTGCGCCCGCCGGGTGTACGAGAAGATATGCCGCCAGGCCTCCCGGCTGCTGCCGGTGTGCCAGGGCATCGAGGCGGAGCTGGGCATCCCCATCGTCAACAAGCGCATCTCCGTCACCCCCATCGCCATGGTGGCCCAGGCCAGCGCGGCAGCGGACTACACCCCCGTGGCCAAGGCCATGGATCGGGCCGCCAAGAGCTGCGGGGTGGACTTCATCGGCGGCTTCTCCGCCCTGGTCCACAAGGGCCTCACCGACGGGGACCGGCGGCTGATGGAGAGCATCCCCCGGGCTCTGGCGGAGACGGAGCTGGTGTGCGCCAGCGTGAACGTGGGCTCCACCAAGGCGGGGCTGAACATGGACGCCGTGGCGGCCATGGGCCGCATCGTGAAGGCCACCGCCGCCGCCACCGCCGACCGGGGCAGCATCGGCTGCGCCAAGCTGGTGGTGTTCTGCAACGCGGTGGAGGACAACCCCTTCATGGCCGGCGCCTTCCACGGCCCCGGCGAGCCGGAGAGCGCCGTGAACGTGGGCGTGTCCGGCCCCGGCGTGGTGTACCACGCCCTGCAGGACGCCAGGGGCAAAAGCTTCGACGAGGTGGCGGAGCTGATAAAAAAGACCGCCTTCCGCATCACCCGCATGGGCCAGCTGGTGGCCCGCACCGCCGCCGACCGGCTGGGGGTGCCCTTCGGCGTGGTGGACCTGTCCCTGGCTCCCACCCCGGCGGTGGGGGACAGCGTGGCCCGCATCCTGGAGGAGATGGGCCTGGCCGTGTGCGGCACCCACGGCACCACCGCCGCCCTGGCGCTTTTGAACGACGCGGTGAAAAAGGGCGGGCTGATGGCCTCCGGCCGGGTGGGCGGCCTGTCCGGCGCATTCATCCCGGTGAGCGAGGACGAGGGCATGATCGCCGCCGCCCGGTCCGGGGTGCTGACGGTGGATAAGCTGGAAGCCATGACATGCGTCTGCTCCGTGGGCCTGGACATGATCGCCGTGCCGGGCTCCACCACCGCCGACACCATCGCCGCCATCATCGCCGACGAGGCCGCCATCGGCATGGTAAACAACAAGACCACCGCCGTGCGCCTTATCCCCGCTGTAGGCTGCGACGTGGGCGACAGCGTGGATTTCGGCGGGCTTCTGGGCACCGCGCCCATCATGCCGGTGCATACCGAGAGCGCCGCAGACTTCATCGCCCGGGGCGGCCACATCCCCGCCCCGCTCCACAGCCTGAAAAACTGAACGATATAAAAAAGAAACGCCGGAGAGGGAGTCGACCCTCTCCGGCGGCTTTTTTACGCCTCTTCGTCCGCCTCGTCGCGGGCGCGGAACAGCAGCGAGATGCACCACAGCGCCGCCAGGCCCACCAGCGCGTAGACCACCCGGGACACCGGGTTGGTCTGGCCGCCGAATATCCAGGCCACGATGTCGAACCGGAACAGGCCGATGCTGCCCCAGTTCAGGCCGCCGATGATGGCAAGGATCAGGGCAATTCTGTCGATGACCATGAAAAAGACTCCTTTTCACAAAATGGTTCTTGCACGGCCTAGTTTGCGCGAAAACGCCCCCGATTATACGGCAAAAATGCCCGCAGCCGGAAATTTTTTCACGGCGCGCACACCGGATACCAGCCCGGCTCATATAGTAGGATTGGGCGCAATAAGCTGACGGGAGGCGGATCCGTGCTGCCGCTCGTCAGCTATAGCCCGAAGGAGGAAATCATGGCAGATCGTGATCCTGAGAACATGAACATCATCTGCGGCCAGCAGGCCAACGGTCTGGCCCGGTACACCTGTCCCTGCCAGAACCAGCCCTGCTGCCCCACGCTGATCGCCGGTCCCACCGGTCCTACCGGGCCGGTTGGCGCGGTGGGTCCCGCCGGGATACCCGGCGTGCCCGGTACGGCGGGCGCGGCCGGCCCCATCGGCCCCACTGGCCCCATCGGTCCCGCCGGCGCTGTCGGCCCCACCGGCCCTGCCGGTCCCACGGGTCCCACCGGCCCCGTGGGTCCTGCCGGTGCGACGGGAGCTACAGGCGCTGCGGGCGCTACGGGCGCCGCCGGCGTCGCAGGGCCTGCTGGTCCTACCGGGCCTACTGGCCCTGTGGGCCCTGCCGGGGCGGCGGGACTCATCGGCCTGACGGGCGCGACCGGGCCTGCTGGTCCCGTGGGCCCTGCTGGTGCTGCCGGTCCCACCGGTCCTACTGGCCCTGTCGGTGCAGCCGGGCCCACCGGGCCCACCGGGCCTGCCGGCCCCATCGGCCCCGCCGGGGCAACAGGGGCCACCGGCCCCGCTGGCGCGGACGGTGCTGCCGGCCCTGCTGGTCCCACTGGTCCTACTGGCCCCATCGGCCCTGCCGGGACGGTCACGCCGGGCGCGGCGGTGGCGGATGTGCCGACGCCGGCCACGGCCACCACGGAGGCGGTGGCCACCCAGCTCAACGCGCTGCTGGCCAGCCTTCGCGCCGCCGGACTTATCTCCGGCTGACAGACAAAAACAGCCTCACGGAGGACCCGTGGGGCTGTTTCCTTTTTGTCCGTATCACTCCCGGCGCAGCGCGTCGATGGGGTTGAGGTTGGCGGCCTTGATGGCGGGTATCATGCCGAACACCACGCCGATGAGCATGGAGAACAGCACCGCCACCGCGATGGCCGGGTAGCTGACCGCCGAGGGGGTGCCCATGGCGGAGGCGATGAACCGGCTCAGGCCCACGCCTGCGGCCACGCCCAGCATACCGCCGATGCTGGTCAGGGCGGCGGCCTCGGTGAGGAACTGCCACAATATGCGCCGCTTGCGGGCGCCGATGGCCTTTTTCAGGCCGATCTCCCTCGTGCGCTCGGTGACCGTCACCAGCATGATGTTCATCACGCCGATGCCGCCCACCAGCAGGGAGATGCCCGCTATCCACAGCAGCTGGTTGTTGGTGGCGTTGGACAGCTCCTGTATCTTGGCCGCCTGGGTCATCAGATCGTCGCTCTTGTAGGCGAAGCCCCGCTGGGCTGCGTCGGCGGAGATCTGGCTGGCGGTGAGCAGCTCCTCGGCCTTCTGGCCGATGCGGGTCATGTCGTCGGTGCTGGCGGCCTTCAGCACCGCGCTCTGGGGCTCGTCGAACTTGTAGACGATGGGCCAGTCGGCCAAGGGGATGAACACCCGGCCGCCGGAGCGGTCGGCGTACATGGTATAGTCCTGGTAGGTCTCGATGACGAAGTCGCTGGAGGCGGCCCGCTTGACCGCGCCCACGATGGTGAACGGCTCGCCGTTGATCTCCAGCACCTGGCCCACGGGGCTGGCGCTGCCGAACAGGGCGGAACTGGCTCCCTCGTCCAGGATGGCCACCTTGCGGAATTGGGCAAAGTCGTCCTCCAGGAAGTCCCGGCCCCGAGTGAGCCGGTAGCCGCTGGCAGAGAAGAAGCTGGCGTCCACGCCGTATATCTGGCCGGAGCAGGCGGTGTTGCCATAGCAGACACGGGTATTGTAATCGTCGATGTCCCGCTGGGCGAACAGGCTCACGGACACCACGTTGTCGATCTGGCGCAGGCTCTGGACGGTCTCGTCGGTGATGGGCGTCACCCCCGCCGGCACGCCCTGCCAAGAGATGTCGTAGACGGAGCTGTCCCGGTTCAGCTGCACGGTGACGGCGTTGGTGCCGGCGCCGATGAGGCTCTCCTTGATCTGGTCGTTGGTGCCCTTGATGGTGGACACGATGGTGATGATGGAGGCGATGCCGATGATGATGCCCAGCATGGTCAGGAAGGAGCGCATCTTGTGGCCCCATATGCCCTGGAAGGCCAGGGAGATGTTCTCAAACATATGCCCGCCTCCTTAGTAGCCGTTGTACAGCATGGAGATGTCCTGCTGCTGGGTGGTGGGCGCGCCGGCCTTGACGCTGCGGCCGTAGGGGAAGGCCAGCCAGTCCGTCTTTGGGTCCACGCCGCTGGTGATCTCGGTGTAATAGCCGCCGATGCTCTTGCCGGTGGAGACGTACCGCTTCTCCAGCAGCCCGTTCTCGTCCGCCGCGTACACGTAGCTGCGGCCGCCCTCCGTGCGGATGAACATGTTCTCCAGATAGTAGCTGTCGCCGCTCTGCTGGGCCTGCTCCACGCCGCCGGGGGAGAAGTAGATGTTCACATAGTAGCCCTCCCGCAGATCGGCCTCCTCCCCCACCTCCACGGTGAAGGGGTACTTGGAGGTGTTCTCGTTGGCGCTCTGGGCGTAGTAATCCACGTACCGGTCGTTGGGGGCGGGGTACCGGGAGATGTCCGTGATGACGGCGTCCAGCTCCTCGCCGGCCATGTAGTTCTCCACGGTGACGGTGTCGCCCACGTGCATGGTCTGCAGATCGAACTCGCTCAGGTAGCCGGTGATGAAATAGCCGCCTCCGCCGGAGATCTTGACCACCGGCTCCTGGTCCTGCAGGGCCTGGTCCGGGTCCAGCACGCTTTTAACCACGCCGTCGGTGTCGCACAGCACCTCGCCGTTGGACAGCTCGTACTGCACCTGCTTGAGCTCCTGCTCGGCCATGCGCAGGTCGATGTTCTTGGAGGCGATCTGGCGCTCGGCCTCGGCCCGCATGCGGGCGATCTCCTCGGCGGGGTAGTACTGGCTGGAGTCGAACCACCAGCCGCCGTAATCCGGCTCCTCCGGCTGGGGCTCCAGCTCCGGCTCGTACATAGCCTGCATCACCCGCCAGCTCCAGCAGCGCCGCCACTCCAGCTCCTCCAGGGTGAACTGCACCTCGAAGGCCCACTGGACCGCGCCCTGCATGGAGTCGTTGGTCCGCATCTCAAAGACGATGTAATAGGTGGCCCCCACCGGCAGCGGCGTGGGCTCGGGGGTGGCGTCGGGGTCGGGGGTATCGGTGGGCGCGGGAGTCTCCGTGGCCTCCGTGGAGCGGGGCGGGAAGTTTCTTTGCCCCTCCGGCACGCCCGCGTCCTCCAGGATCTGCTGCAGCTGGGCCATCTGCTTATCGCTGAGGGCGTTGGCGATCAGCTGCATCTGCTCGGGGGTCATTTCCGTGCAATAGGCTATCAGCCCGGCGGGGTCCTCCGCCATCTGCTGGAACCAGGCGATGATGGCCTCCTCGAAGGAGGTGGGCAGCTCCGCCGGCAGCTCCTTCGGCTGGGGCGGGTCTCCCACGGTGGGCTGCTGCTGGGGCGCCGGCGCTCCTGCGGGCTTTTCCGTCTCCCCAGGCGCGGAGGTATCCGACGGCGCGGGGGTGTCCGTGGGCACAGGCGTATCCGTGGGCGCAGGCGTATCCGTAGGTTCGGGGGTGTCTGTGGGCGCGGGGGTATCCGAGGGGTCGGGGGCGTCCGTGGAGTCGGAGGACGCCTCCGCCCGAAGCAGGCGCAGGCTGTGCAGGGGCCGGGCCAGCAGGCCGGGCATGACATAGCCCTGGCCGGCGGCGATGGGCGCGGGCTCCGCGCCGCCGGGGCCGTCCGCCTGGATGGACAGCGCCGCCGGGGACGCGTCCGGGTCCGGAGACACGTCCGGGTCCAGGGGCACGTCTGGCCCCGTGGTCACCTCCGGCACGTCATAGCCGAAGGCCATGTCCAGCAGATAGTCCACCGTGCCGTCCGTCAGGGGGGCGTCGGCGTCCCACAAAAACACATAGGGGGCCTCCACCGTGCCCTCTCCGTGCTGGAAGTAGGGCACGCCGGTGGGCTCGGGCACGGCTGTGGGGGCGGGCGTGGGCGGCGCGGCATAGCCGCCGCCGGGGGTGCCCACCTTGTAGCTGTCGATCTCCTCCAGCCGCTTTTGGGCGTCCTTCAGGTCCAGCTTCAGCTGCTCGATGGCGATCTGCTTGCGGGTCAGCTCCACCTCGTCCAGGGTGGTGTCGAAGGCCAGAAGCTTGTCGCCCACATGGACCTGCTGGCCCTCCTTGACGAATATCTCCGTGACGGTCTGGGTGGCGGAGAGATATACCGTCTGCATCTTGTCCGCCCGCACCTGGCCGCCGGTGTTCACCCGGCCGTACCAGGAGTCGCTCATGCCCATCTGCTCGGCGGGGTACACGTTCACCGCCTTGCCGGTGCGGTCGTGCAGATAGCGGTACGTGCCCACGCCGCCCGCGCCCAGCACCAGGGCGCAGACCAGGCAGATGGCCACGGCCCGGCGGACCTTTTTGTTCCGGGGACCGGGGACCTTCTCGTGCTTCTGCCGGGGGGCCTGGGGGGCCGGAGAGGGCATCTCATGCTTCGCCATCAGCGCCGCCTCCCTCCTCCGGCAGCAGCACCCCGTCCAGGATGCGCCGCAGGCGCTTGGCGCGGGCGCCCACCTTGGGCTCATGGGTGATGAGCACGATGGTGGCGCCGTTCGCGTTCAGTTCATCGAACAGGTCCATCACCTGCCGGCCGGAGGCGCTGTCCAGCGCGCCGGTTGGCTCGTCGGCCAGCAACAGCTTGGGGTGGTTGATCATGGCCCTGGCGATGGCCACACGCTGCTGCTGCCCGCCGGAGAGCTGGTTGGGCATGAAGTCCAGCCGCTCGCCCAGCCCCACCATTTTCAGGGCCTCGTCGGCCCGGCGCAGACGCTGGCGCTTTTTCACCCCGGCGTACAGCAGCGGCAGAGCCACGTTCTCCCGCGCCGACAGCTTGGGCAGCAGATAAAAGCTCTGGAACACGAATCCCAGCGTGGAGTTGCGCACGTCCGCCAGGTGGTTCTCCGAGGCCTTGGATATGTCCTCGCCGTTGAGCATATAGGTGCCGCTGGTGGGCACGTCCAGGCAGCCGATGAGGTTCATCAGCGTGGTCTTGCCCGAGCCGGAGGGGCCCATGATGGCAAGGTAATCCCCCTCGTCGATGGTAAGCTCCACGTTTTTGAGGATCTTCACCACCTCGCGGCCCTGGGGATAGTCCTTGCATATGTCGTGCATCTCAAGGAGCATGGCTGCCTCCCGTCAAAACTCGAAGCTGGCCGACACCTCGGCCCCGCCAGACTCCGCCTCCGGCTCCATCTGCCCGTCGGCGGCGGCCGGGTCGTACTTCTCGGTGACCTGGCCCTCGGTCAGGCTCTCCTCTGGGAAGGCGATGTAGTCGGTCAGGGTCAGGCCCTCCGTTATCTCGTAGGCGTCGTTCATCTCGTCGTACTGGCCCAGGGTCACGGTCCGCTTTTCCAGCTTCCCCTTGCCGTTGTCCGCCCAGACATAGGGGTCCCCATCATCCTGGACGATATAGTAGCCCGGCAGCATGGGCCCGGCGGGCTTTTCCTCCTCGCCGGTGTAGGGCTCGATGTACACATGCTGGCCCATCAGCAGCCCCTCGGTGCTGTCCAGCTCGATATAAAACGGGTACTTGCTGGCGGTGGTCATGCCGTCGTCCTCCGAGGAAGAGGAGGAGACGTACACCACGCCGCTGTCATTATTGTCGTTCTGCACCGGGTTGTCCCAGTCGATGCTGGTCAGGGTGCCGTGCCAGGTCTGGTCCGGGTCGATGCGGGAGCGGACGGTCATCTCCATGCCCTCGGTCAGGGCGTAGGCGTTCATCTCGCTGATGTTGCCCTGGATGCGCATGCGGGTCACGTCGGTGACGGTGATGTAATCCACGCCGGCGCTGGCGGACTGGTCCGGGTCGCTGTAATAGCCGTTGGAGCTGCCGCCGGTCTCATCCACGGACATGACGCGCCCGGCGATGGGACTGGTCACCTCTGTGTGCTCCAGAGACGCCTCCATGGAGGCGATGTCCCGGTCGTTGACGGACATGTTGTACTGGGCCGCCCGGATGTCCGCGCCACGGGAGTCGATCTGCAGGGTGTAGCTGAGCTTGTCCTCGTCCTTGGCCTCGTCCCGCTGGCGCTTGAGCTCCTCTATCTCCGCGTTGGCGGAGGCGATGGTGTTCTCATAGTCCGCCTTTTTCAGGTACAGCTCGTCCAGGTCCAGCTGCATCTTCTCCACGTCGTAGGCGAACAGGGGCTCGCCCTCGTCCACCATGTCCCCCTCCTTGACGTAGGTCTCCAGCACGGTCTTGTTGCCGTCCCGCTTGACCTTGGCGGTCTCGCCGGCGGCCACCACGCCCGCGTACCGGTCCGCCAGGCCCACAGAGCCGGCGCTGACGATGGACGCCACCGTCTCCACACTGGCTGGCTGACCGTTGGCGGCGGAGCCACCCTCTGCGCAGCCGCTCAGCACACCCAGGAGCATCGCTCCCGCCAGAGCCGCCGTAAATATCTTCCTCATAGAGCCCTCCTTGATGCGTTCGGACACTCTCCCGTACACAACATGTTGTGTACATCATAATACAATCATATATAAAGGTCAACTGTCCAAATATTAAGATTTTCTTAAGATTTGGTGAGGATACCGCCGGTCAGTATAAAACATTTTGTTTTGCATGTCAAGATAACAAAATGTTTTATATATACTTTTTTATGCTATACTATATACTTGAAAAAACGGAGGCGCGAGATGTACCGCAGGATCCGTGATCTGCGGGAGGACGCCGACCTGAAGCAGCGGGACATGGCTGCGTATCTGAACTGCTCCCAGGTCTGCTACTCCCATTATGAGCTGGGCAAGCGGGATATACCCACGGACGTGCTGGTCCGGCTCAGCCGCTACTACGGCGTGAGCGTGGACTATCTGCTGGAGCTGACGGACGAGCCCGCGCCCTATCCCCCCAGCCGCCGGAGCCGCAGCTGAACCCTGTCCGAAAAAGAGGTCTTTTTCCTATGAGATACCGTTCCCTGAAAAATCCGCTTTTACTGCTGCTCACCGCCGTTATCTGGGGCGTGGCCTTCGTGGCCCAGAAGGACGGCATGGCCTACGTGGGCCCGTTCACCTTCAACTGTCTCCGCTCCTTCATCGGCGCGCTGACGCTGCTGGCGGCGCTGCCTCTGCTGGACCGGGCCCGGAGCCGGGACCCGGCTTTTGAAAAGGGCAGCCGGCGGAATATCCTTCTGGGCGGCGCGGCCTGCGGGCTGGCGCTGTTCGTGGCCGCCAACCTGCAGCAGTACGGCATCGCCATGCAGGACGCGGCTACCAACGTGGGCAAGGCGGGCTTCATCACCGCCTGCTACTGCGCGCTGGTGCCGGTGGCGGGGCTGTTCATCGGCAGGAAGTCCCCTCTGCTGGTGTGGCTGGGGGCGGCGGTGGCCGTGGTGGGCTTTTTCTTCCTGTGCCTGATGGACGGCGTGATGGCCGGGCAGGGCCTGGGCCTGGGGCTGAGCGATCTGCTGCTGATGCTGTGCGCCTTCGGCTTCACCGCCCATATCCTGCTCATCGACCACTTCTCCCCCCTGGCCGACGGGGTGCGCATCAGCTGCGTGCAGTTTTTCGTCTGCGGGCTGCTGGGCCTGCCCTGCATGTTCCTGTTCGAGACCCCCGTGTGGGCCGACATCCTGGACTGCGCCGTGCCCATCCTGTACAGCGGCGTGCTGAGCTGCGGCGTGGCCTATACCCTGCAGATCGTGGCCCAGAAGGGCGTGCATCCGGCGGTGGCGTCGCTGATATTGAGCCTGGAGAGCGTGTTCTCCGTGCTGGCGGGGTACGCGCTGCACCCGGAGGCGGGTCTGACCCGATGGGAGTTGATCGGCTGCGTGCTGGTGTTCGCCGCTGTGCTGATGGTCCAGCTGGCCCCCCAGGAGAAAATGCCCGCCGACGCCGTATAACATACGCACGACATTAAAACAGCAAGGGCGCGCTTTTCAGCGCGCCCTTGTTCTTTTTCTATCTTTCCGCTCAGGCCAGGATGGCGTCGGCCAGGGCCTCCAGGGCCGGGATGTCGGCGTCCTTCAGGGAGGAGGTGATGGTGACCACCGGCTCCACCTGGGTGATGTTCTTCATGGTGTCCACCACGACCTTCATGGTCTTGGCGGCGCTGGGGGCCCAGGAGCCGTTCTGCAGGTAGCCCACCGTCCGGTTCTGGTACGCCTTGGCGGCCAGGTGGTGCAGAAAATCGTCCATGGGCGGGAACACGCCCGCGTCGTAGGAGGAGGCGGCCAGGATGAGCTTGCCGTAGCGGAAGGCGTCCTCCACAGCCTCGGCCATATCGTCCCGGCTCAGGTCGAAGAAGGCCACCTTCTTCGCGCCCTTCTTCTCCAAAATCTCCGCCAGCACGTGGGCCGCGTGCAGGGTGTTGCCGTGGATGGAGGCGCAGGCGATGGTGACGCCCTCGTCCTCGGGCTGGTAGCTGCTCCACAGCTGGTACTTGCCGATATAGAAGCCCAGGTCCTCGGTGAGGATGGGGCCGTGGAGCGGGCAGATCACGTTCACCGCCGCCCCGGCCAGCTTTTTGAGAAGGGTCTGGACCGGGCCGCCGTACTTGCCCACGATGTTGAAGTAATACCGCCGGGCCTCGCAGGTCCAGTCCTCGTCGGCGTGGCGCACGCCGAACTTGCCGAAGGCGTCGGCGGAGAACAGCACGCCCTCGCTGGATTCAAAGCTGACCATGGCCTCGGGCCAATGGACCATGGGGGCCAGGAAGAAGGTCAGGGTGTGGCTGCCCAGGGAGAGGGTGCCGCCCTCGGCCACCGTCACCAGCCGCTCCTCCGGCAGGGACAGGGTGGGGAAGAACTGGCCCAGCAGGGTGAAGGTCTTCTTGTTGCCCACCAGCTTCATGTCCGGGTAGCGCTCGGCCAGCAGCTGGATGGACCCGGCGTGGTCCGGCTCCATATGGTGCACCACCAGGTAGTCGGGGCTCTTGCCGTCCAGGGCCTCGGTGACGTTTTCCAGCCACTGCACCGCGCAGCGCTTGTCCGCCGTGTCCATGACGGCGATCTTCTCGTCGAAGATGATATAGGAGTTGTAGGCCATGCCGTTGGGCACGTGGTACTGGTTCTCGAACAGGTCGATGTTCTCGTCGTCCACGCCCACGTAGGCGATGGACTTGGTGATCATTTCCATGGAAAAGCTCCTCCCGAATCTGGTGTGATGGTTCTTGGTAAACTATAGCATCTCACGGCCGTTTTGTAAAGAAGGAAGGACCCGCAAGGGGTCCTTCCTTCGCCTGTTTGCCGTTTCAGTTCTCGTCGTTCCGGCCGTGGATGACGGCGGCGGTACCGGCGGCGGCCGCAGTGGACTCGTTCTCCCGGCGGATCTCCCGCTCCCGGATGATGCGCTCCAGGGCCACGTAGATGGCCACGATGCGGTCCAGCTGCCCCTCGTCCAGCACGTCGATGTAGTACACGTCGTGCAGGGACACCCACTTCTGGTGGGTCCGGGCCAGCACCGCGCCCTGCTGGTCAACGAACTCGTAGTTGTGCTGCAGCACGTCGCCCCGCAGCTGCCAGCCCAGGCCCTCCAGGTCGATCACGTCCCGCATCACGTGGAACCACTCGGTGCGCACCTCCACCTCTTCCCCGTCGGCGAACTCGATGACGTGGGTCTCGTGCAGGGAGATTGGCTTGTGCTTTATGGTGGCGATGGTGTCGCCTGCGGCGCTGCGGACGTAGGTGGTGTCGTGGATGGATATGGCCTTGCTCTCGACGGTGTATCGGACCTCGTCGGCCTCGTCCATGATCTCCATCTTCTTATGGATGGAGAGCATCTTGCTCTTGGCGTGCAGAAGCATAGCGTTCCCTCCTTATCCTTCCGCCGGGCCCTTGTAGGCGCCCCAGACATACAGCACCGGCAATATCAGGCGCACGATGGACGTGACGATCATGCTGGCCGAGCTGTCGAAGATGGTCAGGCTGCCCACGACATTGATGACGGCCAGCACCAGCAGGATGATGCCCATCACCTTGCAGCCGGTGAATTTGCCCTTCACGCCCAGGATGCCGGCGGCCAGGGACAGAAGGCTGCCCAGGACGGCGACCACCAGCAGCGCGCTGCCGGTCAGCAGTCCGGCGCTGCCCGCGCCCGCCACGCCGGCTGCGTCGAACAGCATGCTCACCAGGGAGCCGGCAAAGGTGGCCGCGAAGATCGACAGCAGGATGGCGATGGAGCTGAACACGATGTAGAGGATGCTGACGACTTTCAGAAGAGGATTGGGTCTCATATCTCGTTTCCTTTCTCCGTTATCTGATATTCTGCGCACAGTTTAGCACATATGCCGGAAAAAGACAATTTATTTCTGTAGTTTTGCCCAAATACCGCCGCTTTATGCGGCCGGCCGGTCAGGTGGGGGTGCTGGACTCCAGGTCCTTGCCCTGCTCACGCTGCTGCTCGGCGAATTTTTCCGCCTGGCGCTTCTGCCACTCGGTGGCCTCCAGAAATTCCACCGGCTGGTTGACCACCACCTGGGGGAAGGGCACGTTGATCTTGTGCTTGTCGAAAATGAGCTTCATCTCCCGGTTCAGGTCACGGGCCAGCTGGATGCGGTCGCCCTCGGCGCACTGGGCCACGACCTTGATGACCACGCTGGAATCGCCCAGGGAGGCCACGCCCTTGTAGAAGGGCCCGTCGGTGATCTTGGGCAGGCGCCTGCGCACGTTGGGCAGCTCCTGGGCCAGGATGGCCTCCACCCGCTCCAGGCTCTCGCCGTACTCGATGCCCACGTCGCAGGCGGCGAAGGACTCCTTGCGGGTCATGTTTATCACGTTGGAGATGGCGCTGTTGTTGATGATCTTGATGTTCTTGCCCGGCTCCTCGATCTTGGTGGTGCGCACGCCGATCTCCACCACCGTGCCCCGCCAGTCCCCGATGGTGACGATGTCGCCCACCCGGAACTCGCCCTCGAAGATGATGAACAGGCCGGCCACGATGTCCTTGACCAGGTCCTGGGCGCCCAGGCCGATGACCAGGCTCAGGATGCCGGCGGAGGCCAGCAGGGTGGCGGTATCCACGCCGAACATGGCAAAGCAGAAGTACAGCGCCACGATCACGGAGACGTACTTGACCAGGTTGTTCACCAGGCGCACCACCGTCTCGCCCCGGGCGCTCATGCTCCGGCTGAGGAACTTGAGCAGGGAGCGCAGCACCATGCTCACCACGCTCACCACGCACAGGATCATCACGCTGGCGGTGACGGCGAACACGTTCACGCCCCTTGTCCAGGTGCCGTCGATGACGTAGCGGAACACGCTGGTGCGGGTGAAGGCGGCCTCCTTGTTGGCCACGGCCACCACGATGAACAGCGCCAGCAGGCCCAGCAGCACTTTCAGCACCATCATGGTCTTCTGCTCGGCGGTCATCTCTCCCCAGCCCAGGGCCTCGTTGCTCCAGCGGCTGAAGGCGCTCTCCGTCTTCTTGACGGAGCCGTCGGGCATGACCACATCCACCATCCGGGCCCGCTTGCCGGAGGCTCTGCCGCTCTTCGCCGCGCCGGCGGGCGCCGCGCCGCTGCGTTCCAGGCCCAGCAGCAGGCACATCGCCACCAGGCACAGCATGCTCACCCCCGTGGTTGACAGGCTGATGAGCACCCGGTCGCCGAACAGCTCCCCGGCGGGCACCGCCGCATATATGAACGCCTCGTCCGTCTCGACGGCGGCGGCGTAGTACTTATCCAGCCCCAGGGTGATGTAGCCGCTGTCCCCGTCCTGGAACATGTCCTCGCCCATGCCGTAGTCCACGGCGCTGCGGCCGATGTACCGCTCCTCCGGGTAGTAGAGGAAGTTCCTGGTGTCCCGGTCCACCGCGAAGGCGAAGCCGTTGACGCCCACCCGGATGTTCTGCAGCACCGCGCTCAGGCTCAGCTGCTCCACGGCGTTGGCCAGCAGGTCCGGCTGCACGGACACCTGCACGAAGCCGTTGGCACGGCCGTCCTCGTCCCGGATGGTGACGCCCACGTACTGGCGGTACACCCCCACGTCGTCCTTCTGGGCCGGCTGGACCAGGTAGGGCACGCCGGTCAGCAGCTGGCGGAACTCATAGGACTGCTCCGAGGGGTCCTCGCTGAGCACGAAGTTGGTATAGGGCGAATCGGTGGCCGCGATCTTGCCCTCGGCGTCGAAGACGAAGATGTACTCCACGCCGATGGCCCGGCTCAGCTCGCTGAGCTTCTGCCGGTCGGCAAAGATGTCCGGCCGCCGGCCCAGGATGTAGGAGGCGGTCTCCCCCTTGCTGACGTAGCTGCTGTTGTACTGCTCGGTGAGCATGTCCACGTTCTGCTGGTACCGGTCCATGGTCATCTCTATCTCCTCCAGCCGCTGGGTGTTGCCCAGACTGGCGCGGCTCATGGAGAACAGCGTCTGCATGTAGAAGGATATGACCAGGATGCATACCAGGCCGATGGCCGACACGGTCATCAGCTTCCGCCCCACCCGCCTGTGGTACCGCCAGACGCCCATGGGCTTATACTCGCTCTCGGCGGCGGGATGCTGCCGCTCCTCCCGGAGCAGCTCGATGGCGTAAAACAGCACCACGGTGATGGCCGTGAAGAACACGAACAGCACGATGATGACGGTGATGGCGTTGGCGGAGTTTATCTCGTCCCTGGTGACCGCGCACAGGATGTACACGTCGTCCGCCCGGACCACGCCGCAGTACAGCTCCTGGCCGTTGACGGTCATCCAGCAGCTGTTGCCGTCTTCCAGGTCCTCCACGTGGATGCCCGCGTCCAGGGCGTCCAGGCCGATCAGGGACTCGTCGGGGTGGTACTGGAAGGTATAGTCCTTGGCGGAGATGACGAAGGAATAGCCCTCCAGACCCACGCTCAGGTTCCCCAGCACGCTCTTCCAGGAGGAGGTCTCCTCCGTCAGGCGGTCCAGCTCCGCCGGGTCCTGGGCCACCACGGCCATGCGGCTGTGGTCGATCATGGCCCCGTAGTAGCGCAGCTGGGCCTCGCCCATGTCCACCTCGAAGGCCTGGGAGGGGTCTCCGGCGTCGAACACGGTGCGCAGCTGGTTATACCGGGCGCGGCTGAAGTCCGTCCGGCTGGGCCGGGCCTCCACCACCACGTCGCCGGCGGTGTCCAGCACGAAGACGTTGTTCACGTCCAGCAGCTGGCGGTACTGCTCCATGACGGCGTCGGAGAGCACCTCGTCCACGCCCTCCCGGACCATGTAGGCCAGGCTCATGGCCTTGGACTGGTAGATGCCGTCCACGGTCTGCTTCAGCCGCTGGGTGGACTCGCCGGTGGTCTGGACCAGCTGGCGTATCTGCTCGATCTTCTGCTCGGTGTCACGCTTCTGCTGCTCCAGGGACAGATGGTCCTGCATGTTCACCAGGTACACGCCCAGCCCTATCAGGAGCAGCACCTCGATGACGGCCATTATGATCGCTTTCGTTCTCAGTCTCATAGCGCCGTCTCCCTCAGTCCCACTTTTTGATGTACTCGTCCACGGTGCCGTCGGAGAGCATCCCGTCCATGGCCTCCGCCACCTGGGCGCTCAGCGCGGAGCCCTTGGGCGTGGCCACGCCGTAGTACTGGGTGGCCAGGGAGCCGGGCAGATAGACCCGGTCCTCGTTCATGTACGCCTGGGCGATGCACCCGTCCATGCACACCGCGTCCACATCGCCCCGCTCCAGCGCGTCGGACAGCGCCTGATAGCTGTCCAGCTCCTGGAGCACGACGCCCTTGCGGCTGTAGGTCTCCATGGTCTCGGTGACCAGCTCGCCGGTGTTGGAGCCGGCCAGCACCCCTACGGTCATGCCGCCCAGGTCCATCCACCGCTCGAAGCAGGAGGACGTCTGGACCATGATGACCGTGCCGTCGTCATAGTAGGGCGCGGAGAAGTCGAACATCTCCTGCCGCTCCTCGGTGATGGAGTAGCAGGCGATCAGGCAGTCCACCTGCCCGTCCTGGAGCAGCTGCTCACGGGTGGCGGGGGTCACGGTGAGAAACTGCACGTCCTCCCTGCCCAGCCGACGGGCCAGCTCCTTGGCCAGGTCTATCTCCAGGCCGTAGTACTTTCCGGTGTTCTCGTTGAGGAAGCTGAAGTTCACGATGTCGTCCCGCACGCCCACCACCAGCGGCCCGTCCGCCGCCTGGGCCCGCTGTCCGCCGCCGGTCAGCGCCCCCGCCGCCAGTATGGCCAGCAGCACCAGGGCCAGGACCCGCGTCTTTTTCATATCAGCCCCTCCTTCCGCGCCGTTCTGCGCCCATAAATAATTATATATAACTTAACATACCCCCCCGGTTTGTCCAGCGTAATTCGCGTTTTTCCGTGGAAAAACACGCTCCCGCCGCCGCCGGCGTATACTGGCCGGGGGTGAGAGCGTGGACGAAAAGCAGACGGCCCCGGAGGAGACGCCGGCGGACAGCTGCCGCCGGTCCCTGCGGCGGCAGCGGATGCGCAGCGGGATGGCGGTGCTGTATGTGTCCATGGGGTCCATGGTGACGCTGGTGGTGCTGGACGTGATATTCTCCATGACCGGCGCGGCGGAGCGGGCGCTGATAGGCAACGCCTTCGAGGCCTTCAAGCTCATCGCCGTGACGGTGCTGGGCTACGTCTTCGGGGCCAACCAGGCGGAAAAGCCCGGCGGAGACGAATAAAAAGTGCGGGGCCTGCCGTCGGGCAGGTCCCGCTGTGTACATTTTTTACTTGGCGTATTCCACCGCTTTGGTCTCCCGCAGCACGTGGACCTTGATCTGGCCGGGGTAGGTCAGCTCCTCCTCGATCTTCTTGGCGATGTCCCGCGCCAGCAGGGTCATCTGGTCCTCGGAGACCTGGTCGGGCTTGACCATGATGCGTATCTCCCGGCCGGCCTGGATGGCATAGCAGCTGTCGATGCCGGGGAAGGACATGGACACCTCCTCCAGCTTCTCCAGACGCTTGACGTAGTTCTCGATGTTCTCGCGCCGGGCGCCGGGGCGGCTGGCGGAGATGGCGTCGGCGGCCTGGACGATGCAGGCGATGACCGTCTGGGGCTCCACGTCCCCGTGGTGTGCGGCGATGGCGTGGATGACGTCGGGGGATTCCTTATACTTCTTGGCGATGTCCACGCCGATGGTGACGTGGCTGCCCTCCACCTCGTGGTCGATGCTCTTGCCGATGTCGTG
>CANPXW010000030.1 GCA_947587025.1 uncultured Oscillospiraceae bacterium | reverse complement strand
CCGGCAAAGTGCTCGGTGATGACGCCGATGAACCGCTCGATGGAGCCGAACACCACCCGGTGGATCATCACGGGGCAGTGCTTCTCCCCGTCCGCGCCCACGTACTCCAGATCGAACCGGCCGGGCAGCTGGTAGTCCAACTGGATGGTGCCGCACTGCCAGGTACGGCCCAGGGAGTCCTCGATGTGGAAGTCCAGCTTGGGGCCGTAGAACGCGCCGTCGCCGGGGTTGATCTCGTAGGTCTTGCCGATGCTGGTGATGGCGTCGGCCAGGGCAGCGGTGGCGATGTCCCAGTCCTCCACGGAGCCGATGTGGTCCTCGGGCATGGTGGACAGCTCGATGGTGTAGGGCAGGCCGAAGAGGGTGTAGACCTCGTCGAACAGCTGCGCGATGCGGATGACCTCGTCCTTGATCTGGTCCTTGGCCAGCAGGATATGGGCGTCGTCCTGGGTAAAGCAGCGGACGCGGAACATGCCGTGCAGGGCGCCGGAGAGCTCATGCCGGTGCACCAGGCCCAGCTCGCCGTAGCGCAGGGGCAGCTCACGGTAAGAATGGGGCTCCAGGTCATAGACCAGGATACTGCCGGGGCAGTTCATGGGCTTGATGGCGAAGTCCTCCTCGTCGATGACCGTGGTGTACATGTTGTCCTTGTAGTGGTCCCAGTGGCCGGAGGTCTCCCAGAGGGTGCGCTTCATGATCTGGGGGGTGCTGATCTCCAGGTAGTCCCACTTCTTATGGACCTGGCGCCAGTAGTCGATGAGGGTGTTTTTCAGCACCATGCCCTTGGGCAGGTAGAACGGGAAACCGGGGGCCTCATCCCGGAAGGCGAACAGGCCCAGCTCCCGGCCCAGCTTCCGGTGGTCGCGCTTCTTGGCCTCCTCGATGCGGGCCAGGTACTCGTCCAGCTCCGCCTTGGAGGGGAAGCAGGTGCCGTAGATGCGCTGGAGCATCTTGC
Organism: uncultured Oscillospiraceae bacterium; assembly: GCA_947587025.1. Classification (GTDB taxonomy): domain Bacteria; phylum Bacillota; class Clostridia; order Oscillospirales; family Oscillospiraceae; genus CAJOIG01. Next base: position 24,398 of record CANPXW010000030.1, on the reverse strand, counting down.
GGCTGGAGTCGCCCCGCCAGTAAGCGCCGGTGGCGCTGGTCAGCTTGATGGCGTTGCCCTTGATGCGGCCGGTGGAATCCAGATGCGGGCCGGCGCACAGGTCAGTGAAGTCACCTTGCTTATAAAAGCTTATCACCGCGTCCTCGGGCAGGTCCTGGATAAGCTCCACCTTGTAGGGCTCCTCCCGCTCCTGCATGAAGGCGATGGCCTCTTTCCGGGGCAGCTCGAACCGCTCTAATTTTATCTTCTCCTTGCATATCTTGCGCATCTCCGCCTCCAGGGCAGCCAGGTCCTCGGGGGTGAAGGGCTTGTCGATATCGATGTCATAATAGAACCCGTCCTCGATGGCCGGGCCGATGGCCAGCTTGGCCTGGGGATAGAGGCGCTTGACCGCCTGGGCCAGCACGTGGCTGGTGGTGTGCCGGTACATCTTTCTGTATTCGGCGTCGCTGAAATTGAATTCCATACTGTCTCCCTCCATAAAACAAAACACCCCTGACACATGTCAGGGGTGCGTAAAATACACACGGTCCCACCCTAAACTTTCACTCGAAGCGCTTCACGCACGCCGCACGGCGGGGCTTACTCGTCACCTTTGGGTCCCGCAGCTCGGGGATGGTCAGCGTTCGGTCCGTTTTCCGAGGGGGCTTCCAGCCAACGGCCCTCTCTCTCTGAGGAGCGTATACCGGCGCAATTCCCGTCATCGCCTTTGTTCCTATGCAATATAGCACGGTCAAAAGCCGTTGTCAAGCCAAAAACCGGCTCACCAGCCAACAGGCGCCGTACAGCACCGGCTGGTGGAGCATGTAGATGATAAGGGTCCTCTGGCCGGGCCAGGTGAGCCACCCCGGCGCGCCCATGGTCCGCAGGCGGCTGTCCGCCGGCGCGGCCATGAGCCGCTTGCCGAACCAGCCGCCCAGAAAGAACATGAAGATGTTGGGAAAAAGGGGCACCCAGTCGTAGGAGACGAACCCCGGGCCCCGCAGCCCCAGGGGATAGAGCCACGTCACACTCACGAAGGTGGTGTAGCTTATGATGCGCGTGACCAGATACAGCGCCGCCCACAGCCAGGGGGCCAGGGCGTCCGGCACCTTCTCCACCTGCCGCCCCGCGAAGTGGTACAGCACCATGGCGCAGGCGAGAAACTGCAGCACGCCGCACCGGATGGGCGCGTCCACCACGTAGGACGCCGCCACGACTACCGCGCCTGCACCGAAGGTCAACAGTCCCCGGCGCAGATTGGAGCGGGTAAAATGGGCGCTGACGCCGGAGAGAAAGATGAAGGAGAGGACGATGAAGCGCTGCAGGATGAACATGGGCCACCACTGGGTGGCGCTCCCGGGCAGCCAGCCGAACATGATGCAGTCGAAAAACAGGTGGTACCCCATCATCAGCCAGCAGACCAGCCCCCGCCAGCCGTCCAGCCAGCGGACGCGCTCAGACATTGAACAGGAAGTGGGTCACATCCCCGTCCTGCATCACGTACTCCTTGCCCTCAGCCCGCAGCAGGCCCTTTTCCCGTGCCGCAGCCTCGCTGCCGCAGGTCTTCAGATCGTCGAAGGCGATGATGTTGGCCCGGATGAAGCCCCGCTCGAAGTCGGTGTGTATCTTCCCCGCCGCCTGGGGGGCCTTGGTGCCCTTCGTGATGGTCCAGGCCCGGCACTCGTCCGGCCCGCAGGTGAGGAAGGATATGAGCCCCAGCAGCGCGTAGGAGCACTTTATCAGCCGCTGCAGGCCGGACTCCCGGATGCCCAGCTCCTCCATGAACATCTCCCGGTCGGCCGGGTCCTCCAGTTCGGCGATGTCCTGCTCGAACCGGGCGCACACCGGCAGCACCATGCTGCCCTCGGCGTCGGCGATGGCCTTGACCTGCTTGTAGTACGCGCTTTCCTCCGCCTGGGCAAAGCCGTCCTCGTCCATGTTGGCGGCGTAGATGACGGGCTTGAGGCTGAGAAGGTCGGACTGGGCCACCACGTCCGCCTCCTCCCCCTCGCAGGGGAAGCTTCGGGCGGACTTGCCGGCATTGAGCCAGTCGGCGAGCCTAGCCATCAGCTCCGCCTCCTTGGCGTACTTCTTGTCGCCGCTCTTTACATACTTCTGGGCCTTCTCCAGCCGCCGCTGGACCATCTCCAGGTCGGCCATGACCAGCTCCAGATCCACGGTCTCTATGTCCCCCGCCGGATCGGTGGAGCACTCGTGGCGGACGATGTTGGGATCGTCAAAGCAGCGCACCACGTGCACGATGGCGTCGGTTCCCCGGATATTGCCCAAAAACTTGTTGCCCAGGCCCTCGCCCTTGGACGCGCCCTTCACCAGACCGGCGATGTCCACGAACTCGATGGTGGCGGGAGTGAACTTTTTCGGGTGATACATCTCCGCCAGGAAGTCCAGCCGCTCGTCCGGCACGGCCACCACGCCCACGTTGGGGTCGATGGTGCAGAAGGGGTAGTTGGCCGACTCCGCGCCGGCGTTGGTCAGGGCGTTGAAAAGGGTGCTCTTGCCCACGTTGGGCAGCCCCACGATACCTAATTTCATATGTCCTCTCCAATCAGCAAGCCGGGACGTGCCCGGCTTGCAATCGTCTTATTTCCTTATATCGTCCACCCAGTATGGGGGCTTCTCGTCGGGGCCCTTGTACTCGTCGGGGTCCTGGGGCTTGGGGGGCTCCTCCCCCTCCGGCGCGGGCGCGCTGTCGGCGGCGGGCGCGGCCGGCTGCACCGGCTCGGCGGGGGCGCTCTTCTGCTTGGGCGGAAGCTCGCCGTGGTCGCAGAAGTAGTCAAAGTCCGCCCCGTCCATGGACTCGTGCACCAGCAGGTACTCCGCCACGGCGGTCAGCTGCTCCCGGTGCTCGGTGAGGAGCTTCTCGCACATGGCCATGGCCTCGTCGAAAATGTGCTTGACCTCCTCGTCGATGATGCCGGCGGTCTCCTCGGAGTAGCTCTTGGTGGTACCGAAGTCCCGGCCGATGAACAGGCTGTGGCCGGAGTCGTCGAAGCTGATGGGGCCCAGGCGGTCCGACATACCGTACTGCATGACCATGGCGCGGGCGATCTTGGACGCCTGCTGGATGTCCCCGGAGGCGCCGGTGGAGATGTCGTCCAGGAACAGCTTCTCCGCCACCCGGCCGCCCAGAGCCATGACGATCTGCTCGAACATATCGCTCTTGGCGTGGAAGGACTTGTCCTCGCTGGGCCGCATCAGGGTAAATCCGCCAGCCTGGCCCCGGGGGATGATGGTGATATAGTGCACCGGGTCCACATGGGGCAGGTACTTGGCGGCGATGGCGTGGCCGGACTCGTGGTAGGCGGTCAGCCGCCGCTCCTTGTCGGTGATGACCCGGCTCTTCTTCTCCGGACCCATGGCCACCTTCAAAATAGCCTCGTCGATGTCGTCGTTGACGATGAACCGGCGGTGCCGGCGCACGGCCAGCAGCGCGGCCTCGTTGAGCAGGTTCTCCAGGTCCGCGCCGGAGAAGCCGGCGGTGCCCCGGGCGATGGAGTTGAGGTCCACGTCGTCCCCCAGGGGCTTATCCTTGGCGTGGACTTTCAGGATCTCCTCGCGGCCCTTCACGTCGGGCAGGCCGATATAGACCTGGCGGTCGAAGCGGCCGGGCCGGAGCAGGGCGTTGTCCAGGATGTCGGCCCGGTTGGTGGCCGCCATGACGATGACGCCCTCGTTGTTGGTAAAGCCGTCCATCTCCACCAGCAGCTGGTTGAGGGTCTGCTCGCGCTCGTCGTGGCCGCCGCCCAGACCGGAGCCGCGCTGACGGCCCACGGCGTCGATCTCGTCGATGAAGATGATGGCGGGAGCCACCTTTTTGGCCTGGTCGAACAGATCACGCACGCGGCTGGCGCCCACGCCCACGTACAGCTCCACGAAATCGGAGCCGGAGATGGACAAAAACTGCACGCCCGCCTCGCCGGCCACGGCCTTGGCCATCAGGGTCTTACCGGTGCCCGGAGGGCCCACCAGCAGCACGCCCTTGGGGATGCGCGCGCCCATGGCCGTATAAGCGGCGGGGTTTTTGAGGAACTCCACGATCTCCTGCAGCTCCTCCTTCTCCTCGTCGCAGCCGGCCACGTCGGCGAAGGTCTTCTTGGTCTGGCCGTCCTGGGCCACGCGGGTGCGGGCCTTGGAGAACTTGGCCACGCCGCCGCCGGCGCCGCCGGTGGCACGGCTCATCATCACGTACCACAGCACGCCGAACACGCCCACCACGATCAGGTAGGGCAAAAAGCTCAGCCACCAGGGGGCCACGAAGCCCTCGTTGTCGTCATATTCCTTCAGGATGCCGGCGTCCTTCTGCTGGCGGATGAGCTCGCCCAGGTCGCTGTAGAACTGGTCCACGTCCCGCAGATTGCGGGTGATCTCCCGCTGGCCCTCATAGGGCTGGCGCAGATAAAGCTGCAGCTCGTTGCCGGAGATGATGAAGGACTCCACCTGCTTGGCCTCGAACAGATCGATGATCTGGGAGTAGGTCAGATCAACGGTCCGGCCGCCGCTGGTCAGGGAGAACACCGTCGCCAGCAAAATGACCAGGATGAGCGCGTAAAAACCGATGTCACGCGCCCGCCGGTTGTTCCCGCCGCCGCCGGGAACGCCATGGCCCGGTCCGCCGGGTCCGGGGCCAGGTCCCTGGGTATTCTTGTTGTTGCCAGGCTTGTTTTCCATCTGCTTACCTCATGAATAGATTTCCGGCTTCAAAAGGCCGATATAGGGAAGATTGCGGTATTTTTCGTCGTAATCCAGGCCGTAGCCCACCACGAACGCGTCCGGGATGGTGAAGCCCGCGTAGTCCGCCTTGATGGGGGCCACGCGGCGGTCCGGCTTGTCCAGCAGCGTGACGATGCGGATGGAGTTGGGCTTGCGGGCCATCATATAATTCTTCAGGTAGCTGAGGGTGTTGCCGCTGTCCAGGATGTCCTCCACGATGATCACGTCCCGGCCCTCGATGTTCTCGGTCAGGTCCTTGATGATCTTCACCGCGCCGGTGGAGGTGGTGCCCGAGCCGTAGCTGGACACGACCATGAAGTCCACGGTGCAGGGGATGTCGCAGGCCCGCACCAGGTCCGCCATAAAGATGAAGCAGCCCCGCAGCACGCCCACGAACAGGGGGTTCTTCCCCTGGTAGTCTGCGCTGATCTGCCGGCCCAGCCGGTGTACGATGCCCTTCAGTTCCTCCTCGGTGGCGATGTACCGTTCCACATCACTATGCATAGTCGCTTACCCTCCCTCGTCCGGCGCGTGCCGGAGAAATTCTATCTTTATCCGTTCCCCGCCGCCGGGACCGGCGCAGACGCGCTCCGCAGCCCCGATGCCGTAAACGGCCAGGATGCCCTTCTCGTCCCGGAGCACGGGCACGCTGTCCCGCTCCCAGACCGGCACGCCCCGCTCCAGGAAAAGCTGCTTGAGCTTTTTGGTGCAGCCACGGCCCGCCGGGCGAAAGCTGTCCCCCGGCCGCCGGCCGGTGACAGTTATACTACCATATATATTCTCACATTGAAAGACAAAAATGTTGTACGAATTGTGAACAACAGATGGATAGTCCGTAACTTTTTCCGCCGTGACGGTCAGGCCTGCCTCCGGCAGGTCCGTCCTGCCCGGCACGGCCAACGTTCTCTCCGGCAGCAGCGCGCTCTGGGCCACGCCGAATACCAGCCTGTCCCCCGCTCTGGCCGCCCGCAGCCCCGGCACATCCGCCGCGCCGCCCTTTGCCGCCGCGTCCAGCACGGCCCGCACATGGCTCTCGGAAAGCTCCCGTCCGGCCATCAGACGCACGGCCCTCGACGCCACCGGCCACGGCTGGTCCGCCAGCGCCGCCGCGTCCACCGACCGGCCGTCGGCGTGCTCCGCCAAAAACCGCCGGGCCAGGTCCGTCAGAAAATCCTCGTCCCGCCGGACCAGGTCCGTCATGCGCCCCACCGCCGCCGCAAAGTCCGGATTGACCGTCTCCAGGGCCGGCACCGCCCCGTGGCGCACCCGGTTGCGGGCGTAGCTGTCGGAGGCGTTGGTGGAGTCCTCCACCCAGGCGGCGCCCCGGCCGCGCAGATATGCCTCCACTTCGGCGCGGGTCACGTCCAGCATGGGCCGGACGACGCGCCCCCGTCTGGGGGGGATGCCGCACAGGCCCCGCAGACCGGCGCCCCGGGCCAGGTGCAGCAGCACGGTCTCGGCGTTGTCGTCGGCGGTGTGGGCCGTGGCGATCACGTCCGCGCCCAGAGTATCCGCCGCCCGCTCCAGAAAGGCGTAGCGCGCACGCCGGGCCGCGTCCTCCACGCCCATATGCTCACGGGCCGCCAGGGCGGCCACGTCCGCTCTCTCACATACGAGACGAACGCCAAGCTGTCCGCACAGCGCCCGGACGAAGGCCTCGTCCCGGTCCGACTCCGCGCCCCGCAGGCCGTGGTTGAGATGGGCGGCGGCCAGGTCATAGCCCAGCTCCGCCAGCCGCGTGAGCAGATATACCGAATCCGCTCCGCCGGACAGGGCGCACAGCACCAGCCCGTCCCGAGGCAGAAGCTCAGTATCCATCCTCGTCGCGCCGGCGCTCGTCGTTGACATAGGTGGTGTATTCCGGTATCCAGCGCAGATAGACGGTGCCCGTCTTGCCGTGGCGGTTCTTCAGGATGATGGCCTCGGCGGCGTTGGGGTCCTCGCACTCCCGGTCGTAGTAGCCCTCCCGGTACAGGCCGATGATGGCGTCCGCGTCCTGCTCGATGGAGCCGGACTCCCGGATGTCGCTCATCATGGGCCGCTTGTCCTTGCGCAGCTCGTTGGCGCGGTTGAGCTGGCTCATGCACACGATGGGCACGCCCAGCTCCTTGGCGGTGATCTTCATCATGCGGCTGATGTCGCTGACGGCCTGGTTGCGGCTCTCGTCCGCCCAGGCGTGACCGCTGCCGGCGCTCTGCATCAGCTGCAGATAGTCCACCATCACCAGGCCCAGGTTCTCCTGCCGGCGGCACTGGGCGGCCAGCTCCGCCACGGTCATGGTGGGGTTGTCGTCCAGCATGATGTCCACGTTGGACAGCGCGCCGGCCGCCTCCATCAGGCGGCTCCACTCCTCGCCGCTCAGCCGTCCCTGGTTGAGCTGATAAAGGTCGATATGGCTCTCGCTGGAGAGCATGCGCAGCGCCAGCTCCTGGCGGGTCATCTCCAGGGAGAAGATGGCCACGGTCTTGCCGGAGCTGCGGGCCGCGTTGACGGCGATGTTCAGGGCGATGCTGGTCTTGCCCATACCGGGCCGGGAGGCGATCAGCACGAAATGCCCCGCGCCCAGGCCCTGCAGATACTCGTCAATGTCCACCAGGCCCGTGGCGATGCCCGGCAGCCGGCTGCCGCTCTCCGCCGCCTGGGTGATATAGCCGATGGTGTCCTGCAGCACCGACGTCATGGGCACCAGCCCGCCGTTGGAGCTCTGCTTGCGCAGGGCGTAGATCTTCCGCTCCGCCAGCTCCAGCACCTGAGAGCCGGGGTTGCCCGGCTGGTAGACCTGCTCGGTGATCTGGGACGCGGAGTCGCCCAGCGCCCGCAGAAGGGCCCGGTCCCGGACGATCTCGCAGTAGCGCAGCACGTTGGCGGCCGTGGGCGTGACGTCCATCAGCTCCCGCAGATACTGCCGGGTGTTTTCCTTCAGGCACTGGCGCTTTTCCATCGCCTCCAGCACCGTGATGGCGTCCACCTTCTGGCCCATGCTGAACATGGCGTATACGGTGTCGAAGATGTCCCGATTGGCCTCGATATAGAAATCCGCGCCCCGGACGTGGGTGACCACGTCTCCGATGCAGCGGGGGTCGATGAGCATGGCGCCAAGGATGGCCTGCTCTGCGTCCGCCGCGTAGGGCGCTCTGCGCCCTAACAGCTCGTCCATGTCTTACTTGTCCTCGGTGACCGTCACGTGGATGGTGCCGGTGATCTCATAGCCCAGCTTGCACTTGACCTGGAAAGCGCCGAACTGCTTGATGGGCTCCGACTGCACGATCTGGTTCTTCTCCACGGCGATGCCGTGCTGGGCCGCCAGGGCCTCAGCGATCTCTTTGGAGGTGACGGAACCGAAGAGCTTTCCGCCCTCGCCGCCCTTGGCCTTGATGACGACCATGACCGATCCCAGACGCTCGGCGTACTCCTGGGCCTGGGCCCGCTCCCGGGCGATCTGGGCCTGGCGGGCCTTGTCCTTCAGACGCATGGCGTTGAGGTTGTCCGCCGTGGCCGCCACAGCCAGCCCCCTGGGCAGGAGGTAATTGCGGGCGTAGCCGTCGGAGACCTCCTTCAGCTGCCCCTTCTTTCCCTGTCCCTTGATGTCCTGCTGCAAGATGACCTTCATATGTCCCGTCCCCTTTCAGGTATCCAAATACTCGTCTATAGCCGCCTTCAGCCGCGCTTCGGCCTGCTGGATGGTCACATCCTTCAGCTGCGCGCCTGCGGCGGACTGGTTGCCGCCGCCGCCCAGCTTTTCCATCAGCAGCTGCACGTTCATCTCTCCGATGCTCCGGGCCGACAGCACCGCGCCGCCCTCGGCGGTGGGATAGAGCACCACGGAGCTCTCCACGCCCACGATGCCCAGCATCTCGTCCGCCGCCTGGGCGGCTGCCACCCGGTCCACCGGATGGTCCATCACCGCCAGGCACACGTGATCCCGGTACATTTTGGAGCGCTCCAGGATGGCGTAGCGGCTGACGGTGGCGTCCATATCGCTCTGCATCAGGCGCTTGACGAAGCTGGTCTCCGCCCCCATCCGCCGCAGGAAAGCAGCCGCCTCGAAGGTGCGCTCTCCGGCCCGGAGGGTGAAGTTCTTCGTGTCCACCACGATGCCCGCCAGCAGCGCTCCGGCCTCCAGGACGCTGATATTTCTCTTCTCCACCAGCTCCTGCATCAGCTCCGTCACCAGCTCCGAGGCGGAGGATGCATAGGGCTCATGGAAGGTGAGGGCGGCGTTTTCGATGCTGTTGGCCGCGTACCGGTGGTGGTCGATGAGCACCCGGCGGCTGATGGTCTGTAGCAGCGCCTCGTCCTCCACCTGCTCGGGGCGGTTGGTGTCCACCACCACCAGAAGGCTGCGGGAGTTGGCCTGGAGCATGGCCTCCTTGGGCGTGACGAACACGTCCTCGTATTCCTTATGCCGCTTCAGCTCCGCGATCATGTTCCCGCAGGCGTTGGGCGCGTTGGACAGCACGATGCGGGCCCGCTTGCCGTAGCTTTTGGCGATGCAGCAGATGCCCACCGCCGCGCCCATCACGTCCATATCCGCGTAGCGATGGCCCATGATATAGGTGGTGGAGGCGTCCTTGATGAAGGAGCCCAGGGCGTTGGCCACCACGCGGCTCTTGACCAGCGTGCGGGTCTCCACCTCCGTGGCGCGGCCGCCGAAAAATTCAAAGTTCATCCGGTTGCGTATGACCGCCTGGTCGCCGCCCCGGCTGAGAGCCAGCTCCACGCTCATGGAGGCGAAGTTGAAGTCCTCCTCCAGGCTGACGCCCTCCAGCCCCACGCCCACGCTGGCCGTGGCGTGGATGCCGGAGGTGTTGGCCACCTCGTGCAGGGACTCCAGCACGGAGAACCTGCCCTCCACGAGCCGGTCGAAATACCGGCGCTCGCACAGATAGATATACCGGTTGCGGTCGTATCGGCGCAGGAAGCCGCGCATCCCCTCGGTCCACTGGACCAGCCGGTCCTCCAGCTGGTTGCGCAGCTCGTTGACGGCCCGCTCCGAGAGGTTGCGGGTCAGCTCGTCGTAGTTATCGAACATGATGAGCATGACGACGGGCCGGGAGGCGTCGTATTCCAGGCGGATGTCGTCGTAATCCGTCACATCCACCCAGTAGGTGACGCCCATGGAGTCTCTGGGCTTCTCCCCCGTCTTGCTGCGGACCAGGTTGCCGTGGACCTGATAGCGCCGGCCGGCCAGCTCCACCAGACCGGGGCAGCGGTTCTTTCCCTCCAGGATCCACTTGCCCTCGAATCCGGGCACCAGGTCGGTGATGGAAGCGTCCACGCTGGGCTCCTTGCGGCCGCAGGCGGCAAAGAACTCCTGATTGCCCCACACCAGCCGGCCCGAATCCACGAAATAGGCCGCCATGGGCAGCGGGAAGTTCATCATAGCGTTGTCCCGTGCCGCCTCGGAGTCGTAGGTGACGGACTGGATATACTGCATCAGCTCCCGCTGACGGCGCCGGGCCATGGCCGTGTGGACCACCAGCAGGATCAGCGACACCGCCGCCTCGCCGGCGGCCAGATAATATTCTCTGCAGAACACCGCCGTGACGGCGGCGAATGCCAGCAGGCACAGGATATAAAATCGGGAGCCGGGATCGCCCAATCTCTTTGTGATCTTGTTCATGGCACACTGCTCCATATTATTTATACATCAGCATATTATAGCAGAGATGCGATGAATTTACAAATATATTTTTGACCCGCCCCATCCACATATTTTTCCGCTCCGGACACACAATAACGGCGAGGTGAAAGGATGAAAGCGGTCATACTCACCGGCGGCGCCGGCACCCGGCTGCAGGCCGTCTCCGGCGGACTGCCAAAGCCGCTGATGCCCCTGCTAGGCACGCCGCTGCTGGAGCGGACCGTGGCGCTGCTGCGGGAAAACGGCTTCGACCGGCTGTGCCTGACGCTGTGCTATCAGCCACAGGCCATCCGGGACCGGCTGGGCGACGGCTCCTCCCTCGGCGTACACATCGAATACCGTCTGGAGAGCACGCCTCTGGGCACCGCCGGCGCTGTGCGCAACTGCGCCGGCTTTGTCGGGCGGGACCCCTTCCTCGTCATGAGCGGCGACAGCGCCTGCGATTTCGATCTGCGCCGGCTGATGGAGGAGCATAAAGAGGGCGTCACCATCGCCCTGGCGTCCCAGGCCGAGCCGCTGCCCTATGGGCTGGTGCTCACCGACCGGGACGGGCGCGTCACCGGCTTTCTGGAAAAGCCCAGCTGGGAGCGGGTGGTGACCGACCGGGTCAGCACGGGGATATACGCCCTGTCGCCCGACATCCTGTCCTACATCCCCGCCGACAGGCCATGCGACTTTGCAAGGGACCTGTTCCCCCGGCTGCTGGAGCTGGGCGTGCCCATGCGCGGCGTGGTCATGGACGGCTACTGGTGCGACATCGGCACGCCGCGCGCCTACTATCAGTGCAACCTGGACGCGCTGGACGGACTGTACCAGCTGCCCGGCGGACAGCGGCCGCCCCGCCGGGTGGTGCCCTGCCGGGACCGGGCGCGGCTGATGCGGGCCATGAGCGAGGCGCTGGCGGAGTTCGGCGCGGACCTCACCGACGGGCTCACATTGTCGGACAGCCGGGGCCGGGCCCATCTGGCGCCCATGGCGGACCGGTCCGCTCTTGTGCTGGAGGGCGACAGCGCCGCCGTGCGGCGTCTGGAGGCGCTGGCGAAGAAGCTGGAAGCCAGCCTGAAATAATAGCAAACGCCCCTTGCTGCGGCAAGGGGCGTTTTGCGTCTGTGCTGTTTACTCTGCGATCACGACGGGAGCCTCCGGGGCGTTGCGGCCAATGGAGGCGATGCCGTTCTTGGCGCTGGCCTTGGACTTGTAGCCCTCGCTGACCGCGATGATCTCGCCGTTGGAGGCCTTCAGGCGGAAGCGGAACTCGCCGGCCTTGTCCTTGTACAGCTCGTACTTGGGGTGCGTGATGCTCTCCGCGCCGCGCAGAGTCTGGTCCTCTACATGTACCGCGCAGTTCTTCCGGACGCTCTCCACGCCGGTCTTGGCCGCGTCCACGCTGCTGTAGGTCTCGCCGCCGGTGGCGATGATCTGTCCATTGGTGGCATACAGATCGAACACGAATTCCCCATTCTTCGCCGCCTTGATCTCAAACTTCGCTGCCATGGTGTTCTCCTTTTCTTTCTTAATGTTATTTTTCTCGGTCGATGCTCCCATAATTGTACGGCGTTTCGGCATAAATTGCAAGAAAAAAGTTGAAACATTCGTTTTTTTACTGCAATTTTGCCAAGAAAGCGAAAAAAGTCCCGCCTGCAAGCAGGCGGGACCGGAAGCTCATATGCTCCGCTCGATTCACTTGGAGTTGAAAATGCGGAAGATGCTGTCGAAGGGATCCTCGTCGTCGGCCGGAACAGGCTCGGGAGCGGGCTTCTTCTCTTCCTCGGGCTTGTCCGCCTGGGAGAACAGCCGCTCGGCGGAATTGCTCTCGGCGGGCTTCTCCGGCGCGGCAGCGGTGGATACGGCCTTGGCGGTGGGCGTGCCCTCGTCGAAGCCGGTGGCGATGACGATCACACGGATCTCGTCCTCCATGGAGTTATCGAAGGACGCGCCGAAGATGATGTTGGCGTCGGGATGGGCGGCCGCCTGCACCAGGTTGGCGGCGGTCTCCACGTCGTCCAGGCCCATGTCCTCGGAGCCGGTTATGTTGATGAGCACGCCGTGGGCGCCGTTGATGGAGGTCTCCATCAACGGGCTGGAAATGGCCATCTGGGCGGCGTCTTCCGCCTTGCCCTTGCCGACGGCGTGGCCCACGCCCATGTGGGCGAAGCCGGCGTCGCGCATGATGGCGCACACGTCCGCGAAGTCCAGGTTGATGAACCCGGTGTTCTTGATGAGCCCGGAGATGCTGGTCACGGCCTCGTGGAGCACCTCGTCAGCGATCTCGAAGGCGTTGGCGAAGGTGACCTTCTGGTCGGTGGCGTACTTCAGCCGGTCGTTGGGGATGACCAGCAGGCTGTCCACCTTGCCCAGAAGCTGGTCGATGCCGTTCATGGCCTGGGTCATGCGCTTTTTGCCCTCGAAGCCGAAGGGCTTGGTGACCACGCCCACGGTGAGCACGCCCGCCTCACGGGCGATGTCCGCCACCACGGGGCCGGCGCCGGTGCCGGTGCCGCCGCCCATACCGGCGGTGATGAACACCATATCGGTGCCCTCCAGGGCCTTGGCGACCTCGTTGCGGCTCTCCTCGGCGGCCTTCTCGCCCACGTTGGGATCGCTGCCGGCGCCCTGACCGTGGGTCAGCTTCTCACCGATCTGGATCTTCACATCCGCCGTGGACATAGACAGGGCCTGCTTGTCCGTATTGACGGCAATAAACTCCACGCCGCTGGTGCCGGAGCTGACCATTCTGTTCACAACGTTGCCGCCGGCGCCGCCGATGCCGACGACCTTCAGGGTCACAACGTTCTCAGGACCGGTTTCAACCGAATTTGCTGCCATCTTTTATGCCTCCCGTATTTCATATGGACGCACGCGAAGGGACACAGTGCGCCCCCGCCCACTAATTTATGTTACATTTTATTACGAAAACCCGCACAGGTCAATAGTTTATTTAAAAATATTATGTCAAACGGCGGAAAATTTTTCAGATATGCCCGGTCAGCCCGGTGTGAACCGCACCGTAACGCCGTCGGACAGATTGATGGTGCCCATATCGGTCTCGCTCAGCTGGGGCACGCCGCTGAGCAGCATGCGCAGCTTGTAGTCGGTGTTGTTGTTCGGGCCCATGCGCACGGTGAACCGGCCCTGGTACTGGAAGGTGGGGTTGGCGGCGTTGGACATGTCCATCTGGTCCACCTGGCCCAGCATGTTCAGCTCCTCCATGGCCCCCAGCATGGCCTGCAGATAGGTGAGCTTGAGGTTGTCCGCCTCCGCCACGGCCATAGGCTTGCCCGCCTCCGGGTCCACCGGGGACAGGTTCAGCACCCGTATCAGCCCGGCGGTCTCCTCCGGCGTGGTGGGCGTGCCCAGCAGCTTGCAGTTGCCGGTGATGATCCAGTCCACCCCGTTCCAGTTCACCACCGCCATGGCCGAGCTCTCCTCCACCCGGATGATGATCTTGTTGGGCAGCACAGGCTCCACGTCCGCCGTCTCCACCATGGACAGCCGGGAATAGATGCGGCTGGCGGCGCTGGCCCGGTTGATGAAGAACAGGTTGTCCCCCTCGGTGATGCCGGAGGCCTCGATGATCTGCTCGGGGCTGTAGCTGATGCTGCCCCGCACCTCGATGGTCTGCACCCGGAAGAACACGCCCATGCCGAACACCACCGCCACGCACACCAGCAGGAAGGTCAGCGGTGCCAGCAGGGTGTTCCTCTTCTTTTTTCTCGCCACGCCGTAGCGGTCTGTCCTTGCCAAAGCCGATCACCTCAAACGTAATAAGCGCCTGCGGCCACAGCCTCACGCCGTGGCCGCAGTATGGTATTTTACCCCTTTTTTCCCTTTTGCGCAAGTCCCAGCACGATGGAGGCGATCCGGTCGGTGGCGTCGGACACGCCCAGGCGCAGGGAAGCCTGGTGCATCCGCTCCAGTCCGGCCGTATCCGCCAGCATGCCGGTCACGGTGTCGTAGAGCTTATCGCCGTCGAACTGTCCCTCCAGCAGCATCTTCACCGCCCCGGCCTTTTCCAGCACGCGGGCGTTCTTCTCCTGGTGGTGGTTGACCACGTTGGGGCTGGGCACCATCACGGCGGGCTTGCCCAGGTAGGTCAGCTCGCTGATGGTGGATGCGCCGCTGCGGCATATGATCAGGTCCGCCGCCGTCATCACCTTGGGCATATCGTAGATGTACTCCCGCACGTCGATGCTGCCGCCCCACAGGCCGTCCGCCTGCAGCCGGCCGCGCACCTGCTCGTAATAGCGCTTGCCGGTGGCGTAGACGAGCCGGAAGCCGCCGCTCTTCCCCATGCGGCGGATGAAGCCCTCCATGGCCCCGTTCATATACTCCGCGCCCAGGGAGCCGAACACCGCCAGCACCACGGGGGTGTCGGCGTCCAGGCCCAGCTGCCGCCGGGCGGAGGCCTTATCCAGGCACTGGAAATCCACTCGCACGGGGGTGCCGGTGACCTCCACCTTGTCCGGGTGCTTATAAAAGCTCCGGCTCTCCTCCAGTCCCACCAGGATGCGGTCCACGGCCCCCTCCAGCAGCTTGGTGGTCAGTCCCGGCACGGCGTTGGACTCGTGCACCGCCGTGGGCACGCCCATCTTCGAGGCCATGCGCAGCACGGGATAGCACACATATCCCCCGGTGCCCACCGCCACGTCGGGCGCGAACTGCTTTATGTAGCTCTTCGCCAAATGGCAGGCGGAGGCCAGACGGCCCACGGCCCGCACGTTCTCCAGCAGCATTTTGGGCTTGACGCTGCGCATGAAGCCGGAGATGGTGACCGGCTTGATGGGGTACCCCTCCCGGGGCACCAGCTCCATCTCCATGTGGTCCTTCGCCCCCACGAAGAGGAATTCCGCGTCGGGCACCAGCTGCTTGATGCGTCCCGCCACGCCCAGGGCGGGATTGATATGGCCGGCGGTACCGCCGCAAGTGAACAGAAATCTCATGGTCAGCGTTTCTCCACTATATCTCTGGACAGAGACAGGATGATGCCCAGCTCCGCCATCTGCAGCAGCAGGGCCGTGCCGCCGTAGCTGAACAGCGGCAGGGATATGCCCGTGCAGGGGATGGAGTTGGTGCACACGGCCACGTTGAGGATGACCTGCATGGCCAGGTGGGTGGTGATGCCCGCGCCCACCAGGGCGCTGTAGCGGTCACGGGCGTGCATGGCGAGCCAGTAGCCCCGGATGATCAGCAGCGCGAACAGCACCAGTATCAGCATGGCGCCGATGAAGCCCAGCTCCTCGCAGACGATGGAAAAGATGAAGTCGTTGTGTTCCTCCGGCAGATACAAAAACTTCTGCCGGGAGTTGCCCAGTCCCAGGCCCAGCAGGCCGCCGGAGCCGATGGAATACAGGCTCTGCACGATCTGGTAGCCGGCGTCGGAGGCGTCGGCAAAGGGATTCAGCCAGGCGTAGAACCGGTCCCGCACATAGGGGAACACGGCGTAGCCCAGGCCCAGCAGAGACGCGCCCGCCACGCCGCCGGTGATGAACCAGCGCAGAGGCAGCCCGCCCAGGAACAGCATCACCATGCCGATGGCCAGTATGATGATGATTGCGCTCATATGGGGCTCCAGCACCAGCAGGCCGCACACGATGCCCAGCACGACGGCGAACTTCAGCAGCCCCTCCCGGAAGTTGGCGATCTTGTTCTTCAGCTGGCATATGAGCACGGAGAAATACATGATCACGCCGATCTTGGCGATCTCCGATGGCTGGAACGTGGTGAAGCCCAGGTTTATCCACCGCCGGGCGCCGTTGACCTTGTCGCCGATGCCGGGGATGAGCACCAGCACCAGCAGCACGATGGACACCATCATCACGATGCCGGAGATATGCCGGTAAAAGCCCATGGGGAACCGGGAGCAGACGAACATCACGCCCACGCCGCACAGGGCGAACAGCGCCTGGCGCACGAAGTAATAGGTGGCGTTGCCTCCCGTCTCGTTGGTGGGGTCGTAATAGGCGCGGGCAAAGCTGGCCGACAGGACCATGATCACGCCCACCGTCAGCAGCACCAGCGTCAGCAGGGCAAAGGGCATATCGATGCTGCCCCGGTCGATGGTGGAGTCGTACGTATAGTCCGCAAGGCGCGGCTCGTCGTAGGTCATACTGTCCGCTTTCGGCGCCACGGACCTCACCTCCTTGTCAGATGGCGTCAGGCAAAGCGCCCCACGCAGGAAAAGAACGCCAGCACGGCGCTGAGCACGGATATGGCCGCGAACAGGGTGACGATCTGCACCTCCGTCCACTTGTGGCCCAGCCACCCGCCCATCTCCAGGTGGTGATGGAAGGGGGCCATTTTGAATATCCGCTTGCCGTGAGAGAGCTTGAAATAGGTCACCTGGATGATGTCGGAAAGGGTCTCCAGGATGAACACGATGCACAGGGGCACCAGGATCAGGGGCACATCCATGGCGAAGGCCATGCCGCACACCGCCCCGCCCAGGAACAGGCTCCCCGTGTCGCCCATGAAGCACTTGGCCGGGTGGAAGTTATACACCAGAAAGCCGAACAGCCCGCCGGTGAGCCCTGCGGAGAACACGCCCAGCGTGCTGAACCGCCCGCCCCAGGCAAAAGCCAGGGCCGTGTAGCACACGAACACCGGCACGCTCACGCTGGCCGCCAGGCCGTCCAGCCCGTCGGTGATGTTCACCGCGTTGACCGTGCCCACGATGATGAACGCCGCCAGCACGAAGTAAAGCCAGTCGGGCAGATGGAACGTCACGCCCCAGAAGGGCACGTACAGACTGGGGCTCAGATACCCCTCCAGCCGCAGCAGCGCCAGCAGCGCCACCGCCACCGCCACCTGCAACAGGAATTTGGCCTTGGCCGTCAGGCCCAGGTTCTGCTTCTTTTTCAGCTTCTCATAGTCGTCCAGAAAACCGATGGCGCCGTAGAAAAGGGAGAACACCAGCACGAACAGCGCGCCCAGCTCCCCGGCCCGGATATAGGAAAAGCCGAAGGAGAACACGACGGCGGTGACGGCCGCGATGAAGATCACGCCGCCCATGGTGGGCGTGCCCGCCTTGGACTTGTGCCAGTTGGGACCCACCTCCCGGATCTCCTGTCCAGCCTTGATCTTCCGCAGCCATGGCACATATACGCTCCCCAGCAGCACGGCCAGCACAAAAGCCGTTAAAAAGCTCGATACCAGTCGCATCGTCATCTCATTTTCCCTCGTTCCTCTTCAGATGTTCCGCCACGATCTCCCTCTCATCCATGTGGCGTTTGGCCCCATTGACCTCCTGATAGGTCTCATGGCCCTTGCCGGCCAGCACGATCACGTCCCCCGGCTGATGGTGGTCGATGGCCCAGCGGATGGCCGCCGGGCGGTCGCAGATCACCTGCATGGGCGTATCCGGCGGCATGCCCGCCAGGATGTCGGTGATGATGGCCTCCGGGTCCTCGGAGCGGGGGTTGTCGCTGGTGACCACGCAGAAGTCCGCCAGCCGGGCCGCCGCCGCGCCCATGATGGGCCGCTTGCCGTGGTCCCGGTCGCCGCCGCAGCCGAACAGCGCCACCAGCCGGCCGTCGGATACCTGCCGCACCGCCTGGAGCACCTTTTCCAGCGCGTCGGGGGTGTGGGCGTAGTCGATGAGGATGGTGTAGTCCGACCGCGTGGGCACCACCTCCACCCTGCCCTTCACGCCCTTGTCGCGGGCCAGCGACGCGGCGCAGTCGGCCAGGGAGATGCCCAGCATCCGCCCGGCGGCGATGACCGCCATGGCGTTGGACGCGGAGAAGGCCCCGGGGATGCCCAGACGCACCGGCACGCGCCGGCCGTCCTCGCAGGCGTCGAACCGCACCTCGGCGGCGGAAAACTGCACGTCCTCCGCTCGCAGATCCGCCGGCCCGCCCTGGGCGGAGAAGGTCATTGCCGGGCACGCGGCCCGCTCCATCATGAAGCCGGCCCATTCGTCGTCGATATTGAACGCCGCTTTATCGCACCGGGAAAAGAGCATGGCCTTCGTCCCAGCATAGTTTTCCATGGTCTTGTGGAAGTCCAGATGGTCCTGGGTCAGGTTGGTGAACAGGGCCGCGTCAAAATGCACCCCCGCCACCCGGTCCAGGGCCAGCGCGTGGGAGGACACCTCCATCACCGCGTGGGTGCACCCGGCGTCCGCCATCCGGGCGAAGAGCTTCTGCAGCTCGTAGGACTCCGGAGTGGTCCGCTCGGTGGGCAGCTCCTCCTCCCCTATCCAGTTGGAGATGGTGCCCACCAAGCCCACCTTGGCCCCCAGGGCGTCCTCCAAAAGGTGCTTGAGCAGCACGGTGACGGTGGTCTTGCCGTTGGTGCCGGTGACGCCCACCATGGTCATCTTCTTCGCGGGATGGCCAAAGTACGCCGCCGAGACCAGCGCCAGGGCCAGCCGGCTGTCGGGGGTGAGCACATAGGGCGCGTCCCCCTCCGGAGCGCGCTGGCACAGCACCGCAGCGGCGCCCTTTTCCAGGGCCATGGGGATGAACCGGTGGCCGTCGCTCTGCAGCCCCTGCACCGCCACGAACAGGTCCCCCGGCTGCACGGCGCGGGAATCGTAGCGTATATCCTTTATCTCCGTATCCGGCTCCGCCGTCATGGCGGACACCGGTATGTCCTTCAAAAGCTCGCGCAGCTTCATGTCCTTGCCGTCGCCCCCAAACTGGAATCGGCCAGCGTCATCGTGATCACCGTGCCCGGCTCCACCAGCTGTCCTTCCTCGATGCTTTGGCTCACCGTGAGGATGTCGTTGCTGTTGATCATCACGCCCTCGCCCCGGATGTACAGGTCCTGCCAGCCGGCCCGGATGCGGGCGATCTCGTAGCTGAGGCCCAGCAGATTGGGCATCTGCTCCGGCGTCATATCCGGCTCGCCGCCGCAGTAGATGATGACCTCGCTGCTGCCGGCGATCTTGGCGTTGGGCGCGGGCAGCTGGGCCGTCACGGCGGCTCCGTCGCCCTGAACGGACTTGACGGACAGGCCCACCTTGGCCAGCAGCTCACGAGCCTCGTCCAGGGTCTTGCCGATCAGGCGCGGCATGCGCACGTCCACCAGGCCCTCCTCGCCCTCGGCGTATTCGGGCTGCACGCCCAGATAGGGCAGCACGTCCTGGAGTATCTTGCCCACGGTAGGCGCGCCCATGTTGCCGCCGCTGGCGCCCACCTTGCTCTCCGGGCCGGGGTTCTCGCACAGCACCAGCACCGCCACCTGGGGGTCGTTTGCGGGGGCGAAGCCCAGGAAGGAGCAGATGTACTTCTTCTCCCCGTGCTCCACTTCGTAGTTAACGTCTTCGGATGTACCGGTCTTGCCGCAGACGTGATAGCCTGCCACATAGGCGTTTTTACCGGTGGCGTTCTGGCCGCTGACCACCTGCTCCAGTATCTGGCAGCAGGTGCGGCTGGTCTCCTCGCTGATGACCTGACGCACCACGGTGGGCTCATGCTGGCTGACCACGTTGCCGTCGCTGTCCAGCACCTCGCTGACCAGGTACGGCTCCATCAGGTAGCCGCCGTTGGCCACGGCGCTGACAGCAGTGATCAGCTGGATGGGCGTGATGGTGAATGTCTGGCCGAAGGAGGCCGCCGCCAGCTGGGAGAGGTTGGCCTTGTTGAAGAACACGTCCTCGCTCCACCAAAGGCTGCTGGCCTCGCCGGGCAGGTCGATCCTGGTGCGGTCGAAGAGCCCGAAGGCATGCAGATATTTATAAAACCGCTCCGCGCCGATCATCTGGCCCATCATGGTGAAGGCGATGTTGCAGGAGTACATGGCCGCCTCGGTGAGGGTCTCGTTGCCGTGGCCGTAGACGTTCCAGCAGTTCAGCGGGTCGGTACGGCCCAGCACGTTCAGGCTGCCGCCGCAGTAGAAGTTGGAATGGGTGGTCACCGCGCCGGACTCCAGGCCAGAGGCCAGGGTGATGATCTTGAAGACGGAACCGGGCTCGTAGGTCTCGGTGAGTGCCTTGTTGCGCCACTGCAGATTGCGCTCCTCCGCCAAGAGGGTATCCCGGTCCTCGGGCACGTCGATCATGGCCGTGTCCACCCGCTCCTGTGCCTCGGGACTGACGGCCAGGTAGTCGTTGGGGTCGAAGTTGCCCAGCGACGCCATGCCCAGGATGGCGCCGGTGTTCACGTCCATGACGATGCCGGCCGCGCCGTCCAGCAGATCGTAGTCCGCAGCGGCCGTCTCCAGGTGCTTTTCCAGGTACCGCTGGACGGTCTCGTCGATGGTGGTGACGATGCTCTGGCCGTCCTCGGCGTCGTAATAGTCCTCGAACTTGGTGAACATCATGTCCGTACCGTAGGCGTTGGTGGCGCGCACGATGCGTCCGTTCTTGCCGGCCAGCAGATCGTCGTAGTAATACTCCAGCCCGGCCAGGCCGTGGTCGTCCATGCCGGTGAAGCCCAGCACATGGCAGGCCAGGGTGCCGTAGGGATAGTACCGCTTGCTGGCCTCCTCGATCTTCACGCCGGTGAAGGTCATGTGCTCGCCGTCCTTGTCGTAATAGCCCTCTTCCTTGAACTGGCGCACCTGGTCGGCCACGTCGTCCTCCACCTTCCGGGCCACGGTGGAGTACCAGCTGTCGGTGTGGGACGTCATCTCGTAGATGGTGGCGTAGTCCACGCCCAGTATCTCCGACAGCCTGGTGGCGATGACCACCGGGTCCTCCTCGTTTGCCTTGATCTCGGCGGGGCTGATGTAGATGTTGCTCACCGTGGCGCTCATGGCCAGGATGTTCATGTTCCGGTCGTAGATGGTGCCCCGCTGGGCGGGGATATTGGTCTGACGCAGCTGCTGCTCCACAGCGGCGGTCTCATACATGTCATGGTCGACGATCTGCAGTTTGAACAGCCGCGCGCCCAGCAGAATAAATGCAACTATGCCGCACACTATCATAAGAAACAGTGTGCGGCGAAGCATCATGCGGTTCACGGAGGAAGCTTCCTTCTTTTCCCGGCGTTTTTTGAACATGGGCTGTCTCCTTTGGCGCTGGGCTATCGTCTCCAGTCAATACCAGTATAATACACTTGTCAACTAGAATATGCCAAGCGCCTCTCCGTACGCCCGGACAGAACGGAAAATGTCCGCCAGGCCCAGAGAGAACATATCCGCGCCGTCTCTGGTGACGACCTCCGCCTTATCGGCGGACGCCACGCCGGTCAGGTAGTAGATCTGCTCGTTCATGGGCTCCTGCATGCCCAGCTGGTCTACGGCGATCTGCTCCACGTCCTTGAGGTTGAAGATGGTCTCGTACTCCACGGTGAGCTTGTCCTGCTGGGTCTCCAGCACCTCGATCTGCTCCTCCAGTCTGGCCGCGCTGGCGGACACGTCCGTCAGCCGTATCTGGGCCAGCAGGGTCATGGTCAGCAGCACAGCCGCCACCGCCACCCCCAGGATAGACAGCACGGGCACGCCCTGCGCGCTCCGAACGGCCGTATTGGCCCGGAAGCGGGTACGCGCGTCCTCCTTGATCCACTCCCTGGGCTGCAGCCGCTCCCGGCGGCGGGGCCGTTCGGCCGGCTCGCCGTAATACTCCTCCTCCCGGTACAGGCCCGGATGGCTGAAGTCGTAGGCCTGGGTGCCGTCCACAGCGCCGGTGACGAAGTTATAGCTTTTGAATGTTTTTACGTCTGCCATCTTCATACCCTCTCCGCTATGCGCAGCCGGGCGCTGCGTGCCCGGGGATTGACCGCCAGCTCCTCCCCGTCGGGGATCACCGGCTTACGCGTCACGCTCCTGAGCGTCTGTACGAAGCCGCAGGTGCACACCGGAAATTCCGGCGGGCAGGTGCAGCCGTTCTCTCTCTTTCGGATGGCCTCCTTCACGATCCGGTCCTCCAGGGAGTGGAAGCTGATCACCAGCAGCCTTCCCCCTGTGTTCAGCCGTTCCGGCGCCGTATCCAGCATCCGCTCCAGTTCGCCCAGCTCGTCGTTGACGGCGATGCGCACCGCCTGGAAGCACCGCTTGGCCGGGTGCTGCTTCTCCCGCAGCGCCGAGGCCGGCATGGTCCGGCGGATGATGTCCACGAACTGGCCGGTGGTCTCGATGGGGGCCTCTTCCCTGGCCTGGGCCACCGCCGCCGCGATGCGTCCGGCGTACCGCTCCTCGCCGTAGCGCCAGAAGATGCTGCGCAGCTCTGTCTCCGACCAGGTATTGAGCACGTCCCGGGCCGTCAGCGCCGTGGTCTCGTCCATCCGCATGTCCAGCGGCGCGTCCTGCATGTAGGAAAAGCCCCGCTGCTTATCGTCCAGCTGAGGCGAGGAGACTCCCAGGTCGAACAGCATGCCGTCCGCCTTCTCCACGCCCAGCCCGTCCAGTATCTGGTCCAGGTCGCCGAAATTGCCCTTCACCAGCGCCGCCCGGCTGCCGAACCGGGCCAGCCGCTGCCGGGCGTAGTCCAGCGCCCGCTCGTCCCGGTCGATGCCGATCAGCCTGCCGTGGGGCAGCTGCTCCAATATGGCCTCCGAATGGCCTCCCATGCCCAGGGTGCCGTCCACATAGGTCCCGGACGGGTCGATGTCCAGGTACTTCACGCACTCCCGGAGCAACACGCTCTGATGCCGCATCAGAAGTCGAACTCCGTCATCACCGCCGCGATGTTCTCCGGCGTAGCCTCCTCATCGCGGATGGTATCCCACTCGTCGCTGTCCCAGAACTCCGCGTGATTGTTGGCGCCCAGGATCGTCACGTTCTTCTTCAGACCCGCTCTGTCGCGCAGCTTCTGGGGCAGCAGGATGCGCCCCTGGGTGTCCAGCTCGCACTTGCAGGCGTTGGAAAACAGCGGCCGCATGGCCCGCTGTTTGACGTAGGGCATGGCGCTGACCTTGTCGGAGAATATCTGCCACTGCTCCGCGCTGTAGGCGTTCAGGCAGTGGTCCATGGACAGAGTCACGTAAAACTCCGGCCCAAGCTCCTCCCGAAGGCGCACCGGTATGAACAGACGTCCCTTCGCGTCCAGTGAATGCTGATAATCGCCTGTCATCCGGTCCACCCCCTTTTCTGGCTGTGGGAAATTTCAACACTTTCCCCCACTTCGCCCCACCTGGACTTATTATAGAGGGCAAAAAAGCAAATTGCAAGGGGAAAAATGCAGTTTTTTCACGAAAACTCCTTCCAATTTTTTCCTGTTGTGCGTGGCCGTTTTTTCGGCCACAACATCTAGTTTTAGCGTTGGCGGGGCGCTTCATGCAAAAAAGCGCCGATCCTTTTCCGCCGGAGGAGCAAAACAGCGGAGGGCCTTTTCCGGCTCTCCGCACGGGTCTTGCTCCATACATTATTTAATTATCCGGCGGCCGCCCTCCTTTCCGGCCGCTGGAAGCACCTTACAGCACTTTTTGCAATCAAAACAGCAATCCACACTATGTTCATTGCAGTCCGCCTTCGCTATAGTATTGGCAACATCAATTTGGAGGTATTCCTGTATGAGAAAGCACCTAGCGTTCCTTCTGGCCATGGTCATGGTCCTGAGCATCGCCGCCATCCCCGCGTACGCGTCCGGCGAGGAGAAGGTCCTGAACATCGCCACCCTGAGCGACATGTCCACCATGGACGTGGCCCAGACCACTTCTGATTATTTCGTTCCCAACAACATCTTCGACCGGCTGTTCGAGATCAAGGTCCTGCCCGACGGCTCCAACGAGATCGTCAACTCCGTGGTCACCGACTACAGCGTCTCCGACGACGGTCTGACCTATACCATGACCATCCGGGACGACGTGACCTTCTCCAACGGCAACGCCCTGACGGCGGAGGACGTGAAGTACACCTTCGTGCGGCTGCTGACCGCCGGCGGCGTGAACACGGAGATCCCCCTGGAGGTGGCCGGCGCCCAGGCGCTGATGGACGGCGAGGCTGAGGACCTGGAGGGCTTCCAGGTCACCGGCGACTATGAGTTCACCATCACCCTGAACGCTCCCAACGCCGGCTTCGTGGCGGAGCTGACCTCTCCGGCCATGTCCCTGGTGGATGAGGAGACCTGCGAGAGCGTGGAGAACTTCGGCATGGAGCCCGCCGACACCATCGGCTCCGGCCCGTACATCATCACCGAGTGGGTGCCCAACGACCACTA
>CANPXW010000029.1 GCA_947587025.1 uncultured Oscillospiraceae bacterium | reverse complement strand
GTTTTTCTCATGCTAAAGCTATTTTTCTTCCCCCGGTAGAACCGGGGGTTATTTCCCACGCCTAAAGGCACCAAAATTAGCGGCCCGGGAGCTTTGCTCCCGGGCCGCTGGTGCGGGGTATGGGACTTGAACCCACACGTCCTGACGAACACAGGCACCTCAAGCCTGCCTGTCTGCCAATTCCAGCAACCCCGCGTTCAGTGCCTAAAGATTATAACATGTTGCCGCTGTTTGTCAAGCTGTTTTTCTGCCCCCGCGCCGTCCCGGACAGGAATATCTTCCCCCCGCCGCGCTTATGATAGCAGGGGGCGCTGCCAAGCCCTCGGCCGGATGCGCGGCAGGCATTTTGGAATAATCTGCCCGTCCGGCGCACACAATAGCGGTACTACATCATACACGGAGGTCTTTACCATGAAACAGATCGCAGCAGCGTGGGCGCTCCTGCTCGTACTGGCGCTGGGGATCGTCCCGGCTATGGCGTCCGCCCCCTGCCTGGACGTGATGGACTACGGCCAGAGCGCCATCGCAGGCGACGACGCCCAGAGCGCCGGCGCCCAGACAGGCCCTACCCAGTCGGTGGTATCCGTCAGCGGCGGCGTGCGGGCCGTCAGCGCAGGGACCGCGCCCGGCACAGGCGCCGACAACGCCCCGCCCGTGGCGGAGAACCAGCAGATACAGACCTACCGGGGCGTGTCCGTGGGCGGTCATCTGTCCGCCAAGGACCCGGAGGGCGACAGTCTGACCTATGAGCTGGCCACCGGGCCCATGAAGGGCAGCGTGCAGCTATCCGCCGACGGCTACTTCGTCTACACGCCCAAGGAGGGCAAGCGGGGCAAGGACTACTTCGGCTTCCGGGCCGTGGACAGTGCCGGCAACACCTCCCAGGAGGGCACGGTCATCATCAAGCTGGTCAAGCAGAAGTCCAAGGTGACCTACTCCGACCTGACCGGGGAGGGCTGCGAGTACGCGGCGGTGGCGCTCACCGAAAACGGCGTGTTTACCGGCGAGAACGTGGGCGGCGAGCACGTGTTCCATCCCGACGACCAGGTCAGCCGGGGAGAGTTCCTCACCATGTGCATGACTGCGGCGGAGAAGGACGTGCTGCGCGGCGTCAGTTCCACGGGCTTCGAGGACGACGCGGACATCGGCCAGTGGCTCAAGCCTTACGTGGCCACGGCCCTGATGCACGGCTATATCCAGGGCGAGGCCACCGCGACCGGCGCATCCTACAGTCCCGACGAGCCCATCACGGTCCGGGAGGCCTGCGTGACGCTCAACGCGGTGCTGGGCGTGACGGACGTGGTCAGCGCGGCGGCCTATGTGGGCCAGGAGAACAGCGGCGAGAGCTGGGCCCAGGCAGTGGCGAACCTGACCGCCTGCGGGGTGATGCCCCGCAGCTGGGAGGACGTGGAGACCGTCCTGACCCGCTCCGGCGCGGCGGAGCTGCTGGCCAACGCCATCGGCCTGCTCGCCGGAAAATGAATGAACGAGGGACCTGCCAGCGGCAGGTCCCCTTGCTTTTATATCTCCTTTTTCGGCTCGGCCATGACGGTGCGCTGGTCGGTGTACAGCACCATGCCCGGGCGGGCGCCCTTCTGCTTTTTCACGAACCGGACCTGGGTGACGTCCACCGCCACGCGCCCGGCCTGGCCGCCCTCGGACCAGAACGCCGCCAAGCACGCGGCCTGGTACACGCTCTTCTCGTCCGGCTCCGCCCCCTCGCACCGGAGGATGACGTGGGCCCCGTGGAGCTTCTGGGCGTGCAGCCACAGGTCCGTCCGCCGGGCCGTATGGAAGGTCAGCTCGTCGTTTTGCAGATTGCTGCGGCCCACCAGCACCTCCAGTCCCGCGTCCGTCACGAACCGCAGCGGCTGGGCGGGCTTTTCCCGGCGCTTTGTCCTGCTCCGGCTCTCCCGCACATACCCCGCCGCGATCAGCTCCTGGCGTATCACGTCCAGGTCGGCCTGGGTCTGGGCCCGGTCCAGCTCTGCGGCGATGGAGGCCAGATACTCCGCCTCCGTGCGGTTTTCCGCGATGAGCCCCGTCAGGTGCTCCCTGGCGGTCTTTTTCTTCGTGTACTGCTTATAATAGGCCGCCGCGTTCTGCTGGGGGGACTTTCGCGGGTCCAGGGGCACGGTCACCTCCGGGCTGTCCGGCTGGTAGAAGTCCTCCACCGTGACGCTGGCCAGGCCCGGCCGCATCCGCCAGATGTTGGCGGTGACGAGATCGCCCCGGCGCTTGTCCGTCTCCCTGTCCTCGGTGGCAGCCAGCTCCTGCAGGCGCAGGGCCAGCTTTTTCTCCGTGCGGTTCTTGGCGCTGCGCACAAGCTTCGTCAGGCTCCGGGCCCGGCTCTTCAGGTGCTCGGCCCGGTCGCGCTCGGCGTAAAACGCCTCCAGCAGCGCCGACCAGCCGGACCAGGTCACGCTCTCCACCGACGGGCCGTACTGCAATATGGGTAGGTAGGTGAAGTCCTTTGGCCGGCCGTCCTCCACCAGCATGGTGGGCACCCGCACCAGGCCCTCCAGGCCGGTGAGGTCCTCCGGCAGGCCCCGCCACTGCATCTCCCGGCGCACCAGGGGAGAAAGGCCGGTGAACTTCCCCGGCGCCGGCCGGGGCGGCAGGCGGTAGATGAGCCCTGGCAGCAGCTGGCGCAGCGGGCTCATCTGCTCATCCACCCGCCGAGCCGCGTCGATGACGCGCCCGTCGGCGTCCACCAATATGAGGTTGGCGTTGCGGCCCAGCAGCTCCACCGCCAGCGTCTTTTCCACGCTTCCGCCCAGCTCGTCATAGCCGGCCAGGCGCAGCAGCAGCATCCGCTCGTTCTCCGGCTGGGTCACCTCCGTGATGCGCGCGCCGAGAAGGTGCTTTCTGAGCAGCATGCAGAACATGGGCGGCTGGGCGGGGTTCTCATAGCTCTGCTGTGTCAGGCATATCCGCGCCGAGCCGGAGCCGAAGCACACCAGCAGCCGCCGGGTACCGCCGACGCCCCGCAGCGTGAGAACGACCGTGTCCTTCTCCGGCTGATGGACACGGTCTATCTTGCTTCCGACGACGGTCTCCGCCAGCTCATGGCCGAGCTCCGTCATGAATACAGCGTCAAGGGGCATTTGTCTCCTCCAAAATGAACGCGAACAGCTCCGCGCACCGCTCCGTCCTGCCGGACAGCCACAGATGGCCGAACAGGGCCTCCAGGGCGGTGGCGGCGTGGTACTGGGCCACGGTGCAGCCGGCGGGGCAGCCGTGCACATGGGCGTTGCGGCCCCGGTGGACGGTCTGGCGCTCCTCGTCCGTCAGATGCTTCTCCAGTTTTTCCAGAGCGGCGGCCTGGGCCGGCGCGGAGACGTAGGCCACCGCCGCCCGGTGCAGCGCTCCCACTCTGCCGCCTCCCTGGGCGGCCAGGTGGGTCCGGGTCAGCAGCTCGTATACCGCGTCCCCCGCATAGGCCAGCTCCAGCGGGCCCAGCTGGGCCATCCGCCCCTCGTCCAGCGGCACGCACAGCCCGCTCACAGCAGCTCTTCCTCCCCGCCGTCGTCCGCGTCCATATCCTCGTCCATATCGAAGGGCGGCGTATCGTCGTCGGCGTCGTCCATGCCCGTCTGCTCGTCGGTGGGCGCGAACTGGTCGTCCTCGCTCAGCTGGGCGAACTCGTGGGTGATGGTGTCCACCGGGGCGGTGCCCTGGGCGTACTGCATCTCCTGCCACTGCTGCTTGGTGAGCATGATCTTCCGGGGCTTGGAGCCCTCGTAGGGGCCTACCACGCCTACTTCCTCCAGCTGGTCTATGAGCCGGGCGGCCCGGGAGTAGCCCAGCTTCAGCCGCCGCTGGAGCATGGATACGGAGGCCTGTTTGGTCTCGAAAATGACCTCCACCGCCTGGGGCAGCAGCTCG
Source organism: uncultured Oscillospiraceae bacterium (assembly GCA_947587025.1). Classification (GTDB taxonomy): domain Bacteria; phylum Bacillota; class Clostridia; order Oscillospirales; family Oscillospiraceae; genus CAJOIG01. Next base: position 22,136 of record CANPXW010000029.1, on the reverse strand, counting down.
TCGTAATCGCTCTTTTCGGCGCTCTCCTCCTCGGCAGCGCCGCTCTTGGCGTCCTTGTCCTCGGCCGCCTTCTCGATCTGGGCCAGTATCTCGTCGGAGTACTCCGCCTCGGCCTCTTTCTTCACGAAGTTGATGATCTCCTCCCGCTCCTCGTCGGTGACGAAGGCGCCCTGCACGCGCATGGGCTTGCTGCCGATGGGAGAATAGAGCATGTCGCCCGCGCCCACCAGCTTCTCCGCGCCCTGCTGGTCCAGGATGATGCGGCTCTCCAGCGCGCTGGACACCGCGAAGGCGATGCGGCTGGGGATGTTGGCCTTCATCAGGCCCGTTATCACGTCCGCCGAGGGCCGCTGGGTGGCCACCACCAGGTGCATGCCTGCGGCGCGGCCCATCTGGGCCACCCGGCAGATGGACTCCTCCACCTCCTTAGACGCCACCATCATCAGGTCCGCCAGCTCGTCGATGATGATGACCACCTGGGGCAGGGTATCCTCCCCGTGCTTTTGCTGGATGGCGTTGTAGCCGGCCAGGTCACGCACCCCGGACTCGGAGAACAGCCGGTAGCGCTTGAGCATCTCCACCACTGACCACTGCAGCGCCCCGGCCGCCTTCTTCGGGTCGGTGACCACCGGCACGTACAGGTGGGGCATGCCGTTGTAGATGCCCAGCTCCACCATCTTCGGGTCGATCATGATCATGCGCACCTCGTCCGGCGTGGCCTTGTAGAGGATGCTCAGGATGAGGGAGTTGATGCACACGGATTTGCCCGAGCCGGTGGTGCCGGCGATGAGCACGTGGGGCATCTTGGCGATGTTGCCCACGATGATATTGCCGCCGATGTCCTTGCCCAGGGCCACGCTCAGCTTGTTCTTGGCGTTCCGGAAGGTGTCGGAGTCTATCAGGTCGCCCAGCCACACCGTGCGCACGGTCTTGTTGGGCACCTCCACGCCCACGGTGGAGATCTTGTCGGGGATGGGGGCGATGCGCACGCTGACCACGCCCAGGCTCAGGGCGATGTCCCCGGCCAGGTTGGTGATCTTGTTCAGCTTCACGCCCTGGTCCAGCTTCAGCTCGTAGCGGGTGATGGTGGGCCCGTACACCGCGCCGGTGACGCTGGCGGCCACGCCGAAGCTGCGGATGGCGCTCTCCAGCTGCTCCGCCGTCTCGTCCAGGTCGCCGTCGGCGTCGTAGGACTCGTCGCCGCTGCGGTTGAGCAGCTCCACGTCCGGGAAGATATACGCGGGCTTGTCCTCCTCTTCCCTGGCCTTTTCCTCTATCTCCCTGGCCACGGCCGCCGCCTCGGCGTCCTTGTCTATCTTCAGCTTCTCCACGGGAGCCGCCGCGCCCTGGTCCATGTCCGCAGAGTGTATCTGCACGCCGGCGATCTCGGCGGCCTCCTCCACGGTAACGGGTTGCACCGGCGCGCGCTCGGTCTTCTTAGGCGCGATCTTGGGGGCAGGCTGCGGCGGGACAGGCTCCGGCCGGGGCGCCGGGGCAGGTCTCTTCGCCTTCTGCGCCTGCTCGGCCTCCAGGGCCGCCGCCACCTTGGCGGTATCCGCCGGGTCCACGTCGAACTGGGCGAACAGCTCGTCCTTGGCCTCCTCCCGGTTCTGGTCGTAAAAGCTGCGCCGGCGGGCGGGCTTTTTCGCCGGCGGGGCCGGCTGCGGCGGCGGGACGGGCTCCTCCCTGCGGCCGCTCCTGTTCAGGGGGAAGGGATAGTCCTCCTCCGGGTCGAACATCTCCTCCTCGTCCGGCTCGGGCTCCGGCTCCGGCTCATACTCCAGCCGGGGCCGGGCCTTGAACCGGTCGATGAGCTCCACCACCGACAGGTCCAGCCCCTCCAGTACCAGGAACCCAAAGGCCACCACCAGTACCAGGAAGCTGCCCACGACGCCGATGGACTTTTTCAGCGCCAGGCCCACGATACCGCCGAAGACGCCGCCGCAGTGCTCGGTCATATCGCTGCCCAGGGTCCACAGCTGGGCAAAGCCGTTTTTCAGGCTGTCCAGGGCGTTGATCCCGGCAAAGATCGTCCGGCTCTCGGAGAAGGCCAGCGCGTGGATGAACGCGCCGAACACCAGCGGCAGCAGCAGCACGCTCACCAGCCGGGCCTGGATGGGCCGGCCCCGGTGGAAGCTCAGGATGTATGCGCCCCACAGCAGGCATACGGGGGCGATGTAAAAGCCCCAGCCGAAAAAGCCCATGACCAGCCGGCGGATGGCCGCCACCAGCCAGGCGTTGGCCGGGAAGTAGCCGATGGCCGCCACGATGCCCAATATGAGCAGCACGACGCCGCCCACCTGCCGGCGCACCGGCTGGCGGGGCGGGGTCTTGGCCCTGGCGCTGCTGCGGGACCCGGACGCAGCCCGGCTGCTCCCGCCGCGTGCGGGGGCCTTCTTTTTGGCCGTGGTCCCGCTTCGGGAGGAGGTGGTCTTCTTTTTTGTGGTGGTCCCCTTCCGGGCGGTGGAGGCGGGCTTCTTCGTCCCGCTCCGGCCGGCGGAGGTCTTCTTCTGTGCCATAGAAATCAACCTCTGATCAGACTCAGGCGCTCAGCCGCAGCCACACGATGATGCTCACCGCGCCCACGACCCAGCAATAGTAGGCAAAACCGCCGAAGCGGCCCTTCTGTACGATGCGCTGCAGCAGCCGGATGGACAGATACCCCGTCACGCCGGCCACGATCATGCCCACGGCATAGGCCGGCAGCATGGACATGTCGACGCCCTCCTCCAGCACGTCCAGCACCTGCAGGATCACCGCGCCGGAGACGGACAGCAGGCTCATCAGGAAGGAGAACCGCACCGCGAACGTGCGCTTCAGCCCCCGGCCCATACCGGCGGAGATGGTGGTGCCGGAGCGGGAAAGACCGGGCATGGTGGCCAGGCCCTGGGCAAGCCCGATGAGCAGCGCGTCGGCCACGGTCATGTCCTGCACCTCCTTCCGGCCCTTCGGCAGCCGGTCGGCGATGAACAGCAGCGTGCCCGTGAGGATGAGGGCCGCGCCGATGAACCAGGGGATGCTGTTGAGCCCCTCGATGGCGTCGTTGAAGGGCACGATCACGAACAGGGGCACCGTGGCCAGGATGAGCATGTAAATGAGCTTTCTGGCGGGCCGGCCCTTGGCCGACAGCCCCCGGCGGTGGACCAGGTCGGACGCCATGTCCCCCACCTCGAAGAGCATATCGGCGATGTCCCGCCAGTAGGCGGCGATCACCGCCGCCAGGGTGGCCAGATGGAGCAGGATGTTGAAAAAGGCGCTGTTGTCCAGCTCCATCAGCCCCGCACCGCCCAGGATGTTCTCCAGCAGCGCCAGGTGGCCGGAGCTGGAGATGGGCAGAAACTCCGCCACCCCCTGCACCAGGCCCAGCAGGGCCGCATAGATGATCGTCATATATCATGTCTCCCTTCCGCCCCGTGGGACGGAGCAGTCATAAACGGCATCAGCATTATGTATACCTAAACAAGTATATTACCATAGCCATACAAAAAATGCAACCATTGGCTGGCGCGCCGGCCATTGACGCGCCGGGCAAAAGGGTGCTATACTGCCACTAGTTTTCCATAGGAGGAAGTGCCATGTCACGGCCCCTGGAGCCCTGCCAGGCGATAGAGCGCAGCATCATCACCAAATACAGGAAGACCCTCTGGCGGCCCTTCGTGGAGGCGGTCAAGCGCTATGAGCTGATCCAGGCGGGGGACCGGATCGCAGTGTGCATCTCCGGGGGCAAGGACTCCATGCTGATGGCCAAGCTGATGCAAGAGCTTGCCCGCCACTCCGACGTGCCCTTCGAGCTCACGTTCCTGGTCATGGACCCCGGCTACAGCGAGCCCAACCGGCGCCAGATCGAGGCCAACGCCGCGCTTTTGCAGGTGCCGGTGACCATTTTCGAGACGGACATCTTCGCCGCAGCCAACGCGGCCGAGCGCAACGCCTGCTACCTGTGCGCCCGGATGCGCCGGGGGCATCTTTACAGCAAGGCGCGCGAGCTTGGCTGCAACAAGATCGCCCTGGGCCACCACTTCAGCGACGTGGTGGAGACCACCCTCATCGGCATGTTCTGGGGCGCGCAGCTGCAAGCCATGCTTCCCAAGCTGCACAGCACCAACTTCCCCGGCATGGAGCTGATACGGCCGCTGTACTGCGTGCACGAGGACGACATCATCGCCTGGGCCAACCACAACGGCCTGCGCTTTCTGCGCTGCGCCTGCCGGTTCACGGAGGGCACGGAGACGGGCCAGCTGGCCTCCAAGCGGCAGGAGGTGAAGCAGCTTCTGCGCTCTCTGCGGCAGACCGACCCCAACATCGAAAAGAGCATCTTCACCGCCATCCACGCGGTGTGTCTGGACACCTTCCCCGGCTACAAGACCGGCGGCCGGCAGATCTCCTTCCTGGACGGCTACGAAAGCCGCCGGGAGGACGGTCAGCCGCCGGCGGACGGGATCTCATCAAATACAATGGAAAAGAGGGAAACGACATGAAAAAGCTTCTGAGCATGCTCCTGGTGCTGGCCATGGCGCTGGGTCTTGGGACCACCGCCTTCGCCGCAGTGGACGAGCTGGACGAGGACGGCGTGGTGGACTATCTGCCGGAGGAGAGGCCCGCGCCGGAGGACGACCTTTACGGCTACGCCGACTTCGAGCTGGTGACCGAGGCAGAGATACCTCCCGGATACCTGGGCTGGATGTACGCCACCGACATCTCCACCCAGATCGAGGACGAGCTGGACCAGATCATCCTGGACTGCGTGGACCATGCCGGCACCTATGAAAAAGGCACCCCTGAGCAGAAGATCGCAGACCAGTACCTGGCCTACACCGACACCGCCAGCCGGGACGCCGCCGGCGTGGAGCCTCTGCGCCCCTATCTGGACAAGATCGCCGGGGCCGGCTCCATCCAGGAGTACGCCGAGGTTCTGGCGGAGCTCGACAGCGAGATCAGCTATTACAGCCTGCTGGGCTTTTCCATCAGCACGGACTTCTATGATCCCACCTTCTACTCCGTGTATCTGGAATCTGCGGACCTGGTGCTGGACCAGCCCTATCTGCTGGACGAGAGCATGAGCGATCTGTGGGAGCTGTATAAGGGCTACCTGACCGACCTGTTCACCCTGGAGGGCGTGGACGAGACCGAGGCCGCCGAAAAGGCCGAGGCCGTGTTCCAGATGCAGAAGGGCCTGGCCCAGAGCACCCTGGCCCCCGAGGATATGTACGACTACTCCAAGTGCTACATCCCCATGTCCCTGGAGGAGGTCGCCGCGCTGCTGCCTACCCTAGACTTGGGCCCCATTCTGGAGAAGGAGGACCTGGCCCAGCCGGAGACGATCTACGTGACGGACCCCGGCCAGCTGGAGGCCATCGGCGCGCTTCTCACCGAGGAGAACCTGCAGCTTTTGAAGGACTACTCCACCGCCATTCTGCTCAACGACACGGCCTATTATCTGTCCATGGACTTCTACCAGGCCCATGAGGACTACATCTACACCTACTACGACATGGAGCCGCTGACTCTGGAGGAAAACGCCCTGTACGACGTGCAGTCCGACCTGGCCTGGGACTTCGGCCGCATCTATATCCAGGAGCACTTCTCCGAGGAGAGCAAGCAGTACGTGGAGGACATGACCCGGGACATCCTGGAGGTGTTCGAGGGCCGCATCGACAAGCTGGACTGGATGAGCGACGAGACCAAGGCCGCCGCCAAGCGCAAGCTGGAGACCATGACCCTCAAGATCGGCTACCCCGATGACGACGGCTGGCCCACCTATCTGGACGACGTGGAGTACACCTCCCCCGCCGACGGCGGCGTGCTGATCGAGAACATCCTCAACAGCGGCCGCGTCTACCGGGCCTATATGGAGACCCTGCCCGGCACCGACGTGGACAAAAAGCAGTGGGGCATGACCCCCCAGGAGGTCAACGCCTACTATAACCCCAGCTACAACGAGATCGTCTTCCCCGCCGGCATCATCCAGGGCGCCTTCTACGACCCGGACGCCAGCTACGCCTATAACCTGGGCGGCATCGGGGCCACCATCGCCCACGAGGTCACCCACGCCTTCGACAGCAGCGGCGCCCAGTTCGACGAGTACGGCAACTACAGCGTCTGGTGGACCGACGAGGACATGGAGCGGTTCAACGAGCTGTGCGACCAGGTGGCGGACTATTTCAGCGCCATCGAGATCGTCCCCGGCCAGTTCATCAACGGCGAGCTGACCCTCACCGAGAACATCGCTGACCTGGGCGCACTGGAGTGCGTGTCCGAGCTGTGCGGCGACGACAAGGACGCTCTCCAGGAGATGTTCATCAACTACGCCTATACTTACGGCGAGAAGCTGACCGAGGACGCGCTGACCGAACAGCTGCTCACCGACTCCCACTCCCCCGGCTGGGCCCGCGTCAACGCGGTGGCCAGCTGCACCCAGGCCTTCTACGACGCCTTCGACGTGCAGGAGGGCGACGGGATGTATGTGGCCCCCGAGGACCGGGTCGGCATCTGGTGACCCGGCAGAAAGGAACCGGAAATGACGAAACGCACCCGATGCCTTCTTCTGGCTCTGCTGACGCTGTGCCTTGCCGCCGCGCCGGCCGCGCTGGCCGCCGGCGGGACGGACGCGCCCGATCAGACGGCGGCCGCCCCCGCGCAGACGCCAGCCGGCGCCAAAGAGGCTGACGCCGCCCCCCAGCAGACGCCGGCCGCTCCAACCCAGACGCCGGCCGTTCCCGAGGACGGCTGGCTGAAGAAGGGCACCAAGACCTATTATCTAGTCGACGGCCAGCCTGTCACCGGCTGGCAGACCATCGAGGGAGCCCGGTATTACTTCCGGTCCGACGGCCGGCGCGCCTCCGGCTGGACCCTCATCAAGGGCAAGAGCTACTACTTTGGCGAGGACGGCCAGCCCTACACCGGGTTGCGCTATGTGCGCCAGACGGGCGAGATGTACATGTTCTCTCCTGTGGGCGTGCTGCAGAAGAGCGGACCGGTGTTCGTGTACGGCCAGCAGTACGACGTGGGTCCCGATGGGGAGCTGATCGGCTACCTGACGGAATCGTCCGCCATGGCGGCGGCGGTGCTGGACGAGATCGGCTGGGACCTGCGGGCCGCCTTCGACTGGTCCGCGTCCCTGACCTATTACGGCAAGGAGACCCGCGCCCCCGAGGACGCGGTCCACTCGGACTGGTACGCCACCTACGGCTTCACCTACCGCTACGGCAACTGCTACGTGCTGGCGGCCACCTTCTACGAGATGGCCCGGCTGCTGGGCTGTGACGTGTACTACGTCGAGGGCGGCGTGGGCAGCTACGACGGCCAGATCGTGGACCACGGCTGGACCGAGATGGTCATCGACGGCGAGACCTATGTGTTCGACCCGGCCTTCACCAACGAGGAGCACGTGGACGGCTTCCAGATACAGTACGAGCAGGTCGGCACCTGGTACTATTTCGACCCCGTCCGGGTGCCGTGAGCCCCATATGAAAAAGGACACGTCCCGAGGCGTGTCCTTTCTTGGTTTAGAAAGCGGAAAGGGAGCTTGCTTATGGGCAGTATCACCGTATGGACAAGGCAGCACAAAAGCGTGCTGGACAAGGTGATGGGGACCGGGCGCTACATCGCCCGGCGGGAGTATATCCGCATGGACCTGCAGGAGCACGCCGATCTGGTGCTCTCGGTCTACGACTGGCTGGTGAAAAACGGCCCCCATGCGGCGGACAAGCCTGCGGACGTGGACTATCCCGTGTGGGTCTCCTTCCAGCGGGACGCCACCATGCTGCCCGGCAAGGACGACGTGATCTTCCAGCTGACCCTGGACGAGGACATCATCACCCCCGTCAACATCGCCAAGTGGGGCGCCATCATGAACTATTCCTACATCCCGGCGGACGAGGCGGACGCCCGGCGGCACCGCCAGCTGCTCCAGGACTACGGAACGAGCGACGCAAAGGCGTATATGACCCAGTTCTATCCGGACATAAAACGGGAGATAGTGGCCAGCTGGCCCAGGCTTTTCGACGAGAGCGTGAAGCTGGGCAACGAGCTGAAATACGGGACCATCTGGGAGCTGAGAAAAGAATGGATAGACAGGGTCATACAGTGAGGCTGTACTCCGCCCAGACGCAGGCGGTGCTGGAGGTCATCCGGCGGGAGGGCGTGTGCTACTCCCGCGCGGCGTATGTGCGGGCGAAGTACGCCGAGAGCGCGCCGATATTCCTCACGGCCTACACCTGGTTCGCGGAGCGCATGCCGGCCTATGTCCCCCGGCCGGCGGAGGCGGAATTCCCCTATTGGGCGTTCATGGACCTGTACAGCGTGGAGGCCGCCGGCGCGGACGTGCTGACGCTTGACGTCCCGGCGGAGGAGGCGGTATTTTTCGACGCGGCAGACTGGACACGCATCATGCAGCTGGGCCCCCTCACGGACGGCCCGGCGGAGGACGCCGCCTTCCGCAGCGAGCTGCGCCGGCGGGGCCTTACGCCCAACGACGTGATGCTCACGGCGTTTTACCCGGAGCTGAAGAGCGCGGTCCTGGCCAGCTGGGAGCGGCTGTTCCGCCGCCATGAGGCCATCAGGGCCGGAGACCGCTCCGGCGTGGGAAGCGTGCAGGCCGCCCTCTGGCGCATCAGGCGGGAGTGGATCGTGACCGCCCCTCCCGACGCTTCCCCAAAGGATAGTATTTAATACTTATTGAACGACCCATCAAGTATGACTAAGAGGCGGGCACCAGCCCGCCTCTTAGTCATATCTGCTATCGTCTGGCCAGCTCCCGCACCAGCCCAGCGATGTGCTCTATGGCCCTGGCATCCAGCTTTTTCAGGTCCTCTATCAGTTCCCCCAACTGCGCCGGGCAGGTGTTTTCTTCATCAAAAAACTCCTGGGGCGTCACTCCCAAATATTCACAGATGTAGAAAAACGACTGCATGGACGGCAGCGACTTTTTGTTCTCGATGTTGTTGATGTAATTATTGGCCTGTCCCAGCGACAGAGACATGTCCCGCGCGGAGACGCCCTTTTGCGCCCGCAGCTTTGCCAGCCTCATTGGTACAAAATCCTCGTACATCCCATCACCGCCTTTTAGATAGATTGTACTTTATGGCTTTGTCCCATTCGCTATATTCAAAGGGGTATTTCTATTGACACACAAATTTTAATCTACTATAATATGAATATATGATAGTTTTTAACTATCTTCCCTCGAGTAGCAATTCCCGTTCCCCAGCACAAAGATCGGAGGACACAGACATGGCAGCTATCGCCAAATTCGTTTCCTATGACGGCGGCATTGCGTTTTCTGGGAGCGTCATGCTGATCAAAAAGGGCGGGGAAGATGCCCCGTCATATCGTATCCCACTCTCCGACGTCGCGTCAGTCAACGTAAAAAAGCCACAGGAAGACGCAGATGGATTTATCCGCGTGGCGACTGTGGGAGGCCAGCGCTACCGGTTGTTCTTTGAGGACGACCAGTACCGCGAGGCGGTGCAGTTCAAACGGCGCTATGATGCGTTTCTTGCTGACCTCGATCAGGAGGACGCACCGGACGCGCCTTATGCCGGTAATGGCAAAGCCCATCCCGACGGGAGAAATGACAGGGGTGACCGCCCTCGGACTTCCGGCAGTGCGTTCCCCATGACCGTATGGAAGCTGGTCGCCGGCATTCTCTCCATCGTTCTTTCGTTTTTCGTCATCTTTCAGTCCTGCGCTGCGGGGCTCGGCAATGCCATGGCGGGCAACAACGAAGCCGGTGGCAGCGCCGGTGTGATCGTTGCAATTCTTCTGTTGGCGGGCGGCATTGTCTCTATTGCCGCACGTAAGGGCAGCAAAGGCGGAAACATCGCCCTTACCGTCATGTTCACGCTGGCCGCCATCACCGGCTTCGTTCTGGCCGGCAGCTATACCGACTTGAAAATATGGTCCACCTGGTGTCTGGTCAATGCCCTGCTTGCTCTGATCTCGCTCATCGGCAGTTCCCAGGCACGGGGTCGCGGCGGAAATACAAAATTGTATATCATCGCAGCGTGCGCGGTAGCAGCCATTGGCGCTATCGCCATCGTCACCAGCATCGCCGGCGGTTCAGACAAAGCCCCCAGTTCTGCGTCCGGCGCCGGCGCATCCGCAGCCCAGCCAATGGAGAATACCCAAATCACACCAGAGCAGGCCGGCGGTCCCGTCCAGCTCGGCAACTATGCTGTCGAGGTAAAGGACGCCTATAAGGCCACAGATTACGAGGGAAAGTCTGCCATCGTCATCAACTACTCCTGGACGAACAACAGCGAAAGCACTACAAGCGCAGAGGCAGCCTTTCTGGAAAGTGCTTTCCAGGATGGTATCGAACTCGAGCATTCGTCTTTACCTGATGATGCATACGAAAGTTGGACAGAGATACGTCCTGGTGCCACTTTGGACGTAAATTCGGTCTTCCTGTTGCGGAGCGAATCCCCCGTAGAATTTGAGATAAAGGAACTTATAAGCTTCAGTGACCAAACCGTAAAAAAGACCTTTGATCCGAGCAGTATGTCATAAATTGAGATCGCCGCCCTGCGGGCGGCGACTTTATTGTCTAGGGTCCCAGCGCAAACCAGCGAAGCGTTTGCGATGGGATAAAGGAGGAGCAAGCGAGCGGGCGGATGACGCTTTTTGTGCCGCAGGCAATAAAAAGCGTCGGAGCAAAGCAAGCTTTGCTCCGACGTGGTGGAGCTGAGGGGGATCGAACCCCTGTCCGAAAGCACTTCAGCGGGACCTTCTCCGGGCGCAGGCGGTCATTTTGCGCTTACGCGCATTTCCCTTTCCCGGCGCAGGCCGTCACGCGGTACGGGTCAGGTAGCTTCATTATGCATGGTGCGCTCAAAGCTTTGCGCACGCACGGACGCTGCTAGTCGGCGCCCAGGTCCCGGGCCGCAGCGCTCCCGGGCTGGACGGGCCTGCCTTAGGCGGCGGCCAGAACGGTGTTGTCGTTCTCAGTTAATTTTAAGGTCCCCGGTTTTATGGATGGCCGGGTCATCCGCCCGCTTATCCCGCCCCCACGCCCCCGTCGAAACCATTGCAGCCCCTCGGAGCGCGCCCGCCTGCCGGGCGCGCGAAGCATGAGAACGATCTTTACTAAACTTAATTATGCTTTCTTCGGCGCGGGGTAATCCTGGCCGAAGGTGTCCACGGTGACCTTATCCATCACCTGGGGGGTCAGGGGCTTATCGCCCCAGCCGGTCTTGGTGGCAGCGATCTTATCCACCACGTCCATGCCCTCCAGCACCTGGCCGAAGGCGGCGTACTGGCCGTTGAGGTGGGGCGCGTCGTCGTGCATGATGAAAAACTGGCTCCCGGCGGAATCCGGGTCCATGGCACGGGCCATAGAGAGCACCCCGCGGGTGTGCAGCAGATCGTTGTTGTAGCCGTTGGCGGCAAACTCGCCGGGGATGGAGTAGCCGGGGCCGCCGGTACCGTTGCCCTGGGGGCAGCCGCCCTGGATCATGAAGCCGGGGATGACCCGGTGGAAGATCAGGCCGTTATAAAAGCCCTTCTGTACGAGGGAGATGAAGTTATTGACCGTGTTGGGCGCGATCTCGGGATAGAGCTCGGCCTTGATGACGCCGCCGTCATGCATCCTGATGGTCACGATGGGATTTTTCATGCGTTTGCCTCCTTGAATTTCCGGTCCATTTCGCGCTTGGCGCTCTTTTCTGCCGCGTCGGAGCGCTTATCGTAGAGCTTTTTGCCCTTGCACAGGCCCAGCTCCACCTTCACCAGGCTGTCCTTGAAGTAAAGGCGCAGAGGCACCAGCGCCAGGCCCTCCTGCTGCACCTTCGCGCCCAGGCGGACGATCTCCCGCTTGTGCATGAGCAGCCGCCGGTCCCGGTCCGGGTCGGCATTGAAATAGCTGCCCTGCTTGTAGGGGCTGATGTGCATGCCGCGTACCCACAGCTCGCCGTCCTTCACCCTGGCGTAGCAGTCCTTCAGGTTCAGGGTCCCGGCGCGGACGGACTTGACCTCCGTGCCGGTGAGCTCTATGCCAGCCTCGAAGCGGTCCAGGATGAAATAGTCGTGGTGAGCCTTGCGGTTCTCCGCGATGGTCTTGGTCCCCTTGTCCCTGGCCGGCATAGTCGCGCCCCCTCTCCTGCGGGTTCAATATTATACCGTATTATCCCGGATTTGGCAAACGGTTCCTGTCGGTGTTTGAAAAAAGTTTACAACTATGTGCCTATGTACCGAAATACCGCCTCAGCGCGGCGATGGCGTGCTCTGGGATGAGGCACAGTCCCTGGCCGGCGGCGTGGGCCTCCCACGCCCCGCTCACGGAGCCTGCCCGGCCGAACTCGTACAGCGCCGGTCCCGCGCAGCACAGGTCCGCCGCCAGCAGATAGCCCCCGCCGTCCCGATACAGGGCGCTGGGCCCGTCGGCGCAGGCCAGCGCCCCCGCCAGCAGCTCCTCCAGCCCGTCAAAATGAAAGGCCGGCCGGCAGTCCTCCGCCGGCCGGGCGATGACCAGGGTCTCGTCCCCCGCAGAGAAGACCTCCGCCTGCATCCGCTCCCATACAGGCAGTCCTCTCTCCGCCAACGCCCGCCGTATCATGGCCCGCAGCGCGCCGCCGCCGGGGGGACGCTCCCCCACGAACCGGATGGACACGGCCCTCGCCGCCGCCTGTATCTCGATCATAGCCTGCCCTCCCATGCACAAAGATCCCATGACTTGATTATAATACACTGAATGCCCCGCGCCCATCATAAAAATGTGGTAATTTGCCGCAGAGTGTGTTATACTGGGTCAAAAATGGATTATGTAACCCTGCCAAAGGAGGGATAGGCATGGACTACACGGAGAGGCCCCTGCGCCGGGTGAGCACCTATCAGGGCGTGGTGGTGGACCTGACGGAGGACATCGTACAGCTGACCAACGGCGCGACCACCGTCCGGGAGGTGGTGCACCACCCCGGCGGCGTGTGCGTGGCGGCGGTGGACAGCGGCGGGAACGTGGCCATGGTGCGCCAGTACCGCTACCCCTTTTCCAAGCATCTGCTGGAGCTGCCCGCCGGCAAGCTGGAGAAGGACGAGGACCCCTTCGACGCGGTGAAGCGGGAGCTGAGCGAGGAGACCGGCCTGGAGGCGGACAGCTGGACGGACCTGGGCTTCCTGTACGTCTCCCCCGGTATCTCCACCGAGAAGATATACATCTATCTGGCCACCGGCCTGCGGCAGGGCTCCGCCCATCCGGACCCCAACGAATTTCTGGACGTGGAGCGCATACCCCTGTCGGAGCTGGTGAAAATGGTCCTGGACGGGACGCTCCATGACGCCAAGACCGTGGCGGGCGTGCTGAAAACAGCGGCGGTCCTTGCCGGGAATTGATTTTTCTTCGGATATGTGGTAGAATGACGAGACGCATCTGCCAGACAGGCGCAAAAGCCGGAGCCCATATCCGGCACAATACATAAATTGGGAGCTTTTATGGAAAAGTATGTCATTCACGGCGGACAGCCGCTGCACGGCCAGGTAGAAATATCCGGCGCGAAAAACGCAGCGGTGGCGATCATCCCGGCGGCCCTGATGGTCCGGGGCGTGTGCCGGCTGGAGAACCTGCCTGAGATAAGCGACACGGACACCCTTCTGCGCATCATGACTTTCCTGGGCGCCCGTGTGACGATGATAAACCGCAGCACCGTGGAGCTGGACTGCACCCACGTGCAGATGGACACGCTCCCGTCCCAGATGTGGGACATGACCCGGCGCATCCGGGCCAGCTACTACCTGATCGGCGCCATGCTGGGCCGGTTCGGCCGGGCCCGCAGCACCATGCCCGGCGGCTGCAACTTCGGCGTGCGCCCCATCGACCAGCACATCAAGGGCCTGACGGCCCTGGGCGCGGACGTGCGCACCTCCGGCGGCTTCATCAACGCCTCCGCCGCCGGCGGCCGGCTGAAGGGCGGCTCGGTATATCTGGATAAAGTATCCGTGGGCGCGACCATCAACATCATGATCGCCGCCGCTACGGCCGAGGGCCGCACGGTCATCGAGAACGTGGCCCGTGAGCCCCACATCGTGGACCTGGCCAACTTCCTCAACTCCATGGGCGCGGACGTGCGCGGCGCGGGCACCGACGTCATCAAGATCCGGGGCGTGAAGAGCCTGCACGGCGGCACCTACGCCCTCATCCCCGACCAGATCGAGGCCGGCACCTTCATGGCGGCGGTGGCCGCCGCCGGCGGTTCGGTCAAGGTCGCCAACGTGATCCCCAAGCACCTGGACTGCATCTCCACCAAGCTGCGGGAGATGAACGTGGAGGTGGAGGACGGCGACGACTACGTGCTGGTCCGCCGGGACGGTCCTCTGCACCCCACCAACGTCAAGACCAAGCCCTACCCCGGCTTCCCCACCGACATGCAGCCACAGATGACCGTGCTGCTGTGCTCCGCCCCCGGCGTGAGCGTGATGACGGAGGGCGTCTGGAACGGCGGCCGGTTCAAATATGTGGCCGAGCTGAAGAAGATGGGCGCCAACATCGAGGTGGACGACCAGTCCGCCTTCATCCAGGGCGTGGACCGGCTCACCGGCGCCACCGTGCGGGCCTGCGATCTGCGGGCGGGCGCGGCCATGGTCATCGCCGGCCTGGCGGCCCAAGGCGTGACCAAGGTGGAGGACGTGGTCTTCATCGAGCGGGGCTACCAGGACATCGTGGGCAAGCTGCGCGCCCTGGGCGCGGACATCGCCTGTGTCGACGAGCCGGAGGAGCGTCCCGCCGAAGAGAGCGCCGGCTGACATGCGTCTGGTGGTCTTCGCCAGCGGCTCCACGGGCAACTGCGCCCTGGTCCAGGGCGCGGGCCGCAGCATCCTGCTGGACGCGGGCATATCCGCCAGCCGCATCCGCCTGGCTCTGGAGGGCGAGGGCATGGGGCCCGACGGTCTGGACGGCATATTCATCACCCATGAGCACGCCGACCATATCGCCGGCCTGCGGGTGCTGCTCAAGCGGTGCCCTCTGCCCGTATACGCTCCCGGCGCGGCGGCCCAGGCCCTGCGCCGGGAACTGCCGGACGCGGCCGGGTACATATGCGCGCTGGAGCCGGAGAGGCCCCTTTCGCTGGGGCAGATGACCGTGAC
Source organism: uncultured Oscillospiraceae bacterium (assembly GCA_947587025.1). GTDB lineage: Bacteria > Bacillota > Clostridia > Oscillospirales > Oscillospiraceae > CAJOIG01. The sequence continues at coordinate 7,061 of CANPXW010000029.1, read as the reverse complement.
GGCCTTTTCCACCAGCCACGACGCGGCCCAGAGCGTGGGCTACCGCGTGGAGGCGGACGGGGCGGCCCTGGCTGCGGCCACGGACACCGGCCGCGTCACCGACGCCATGCTCCGGTATCTGGCCGGCGCGGACACGGCCCTCATCGAGGCCAACCACGACCTGGCCATGCTGAAAAACGGCCCCTATCCCGCCTATCTGAAAGCCCGCATCCTCTCCGACAGAGGGCACCTTTCCAACGCCGAGTGCACCTGGCTGGCGGCCGTGCTGGCCCAGCGGGGCACGCGGCAGATCGTGCTGGGGCACCTTTCCAAAAACAACAACCGCCCCCAGGTGGCGCTGGACACGGTCCGGCGTGCCCTGGAGGGCACCGATACGGCGCTGTACGCGGCCCCGGAATACGGCCGGCTGGCCCTGGAGGTATCACCTTGCTGCGTGTGAGCGTGATATGTCAAGGCCGGCTGAAGGAGCCCTATTATATCGCCGCCTGTCAGGAGTATCTCAAACGTCTGGGCGTCTACTGCAAGGCGGAGGTCACGGAGCTGGCCGAGGACGGGGACGTGATGCCCCGCATCCCCAAAGGGGCGTATGTGATCGCCCTGTGCATCGAGGGGGACAAGTTCTCCAGTCCCGCTCTGGCGGAGAGACTGGCCGCTCTGGCCGGCCGGGGCGTCAGCCGGGTGTGCTTTCTCATCGGCGGGTCCGAGGGCCTGCCGGCGGCGGCCAAGGAGCGGGCGGACATGCGCCTGTCCATGTCGGACATGACCTTCCCCCACCACCTGGCGCGGGTGATGCTTCTCGAGCAGCTGTACCGGGCGTTTTCCATCAACGCCGGGACCAAATACCACAAATGAGGTGACCACATGTCCTGGGGCATGCACGAATACGGCAAGGACTACGAAGCCTGGCCCAAGGGGCCGGACGGAGAGCCGGAGGAGCCGGCCTTTCTCGTCAACTGCTCCCAGCTGGATCTGGCGTCGGACATGCTCCGCAGTATGCTGGGCGCCTACGGTATACCCAGCACGGTCCGCTACCCCGGCGACGGGGCCTTTGGCAAGGTCATGATCGGCATGAGCGGCAGCGGCGTGGATATTTTCGTACCAAAAAGCCTCCTGGCGGACGCCCAGGAGCTATTGAAAGGAGTGCCGGAAGACGATGGACTACAGGAAGGAGTATGAACGCTGGCTGGACAGCCCGGCCATTTCCGACGAGGAGTGGCACGAGCTGGACGCCATCCGCAGCGACGACGACGAGATCAAGAGCCGTTTTCGCGGCCCCCTGGAGTTCGGCACCGCCGGGCTGCGGGGCGTGATGGGGGCCGGCCTGGCCCGCATGAACATCCACGTGGTCCGCTGGGCCACCCAGGCCTTCGCCAACCTGATCGTGGCCGAGGGCGACGAGGCCCGCAGAAAGGGCGTGGCGATCGCCCACGACTGCCGCATCAACTCCCAGGCGTTCGCCCGGGAGGCTGCCTGCGTGTGCGCGGCCAGCGGCATCCACGTGCGGCTGTTCGAGTCCCTGCGTCCCACCCCTGAGCTGAGCTTCGCGGTGTTGCACTACGGCGCCACGGCCGGCATCAACATCACTGCCAGCCACAATCCCAAGGCCTACAACGGCTACAAGGTCTACTGGTCCGACGGGGCGCAGCTGCCGCCCCACCACGCCGAGGTGGTGGCCGCCAACATGGCCAAGATCGACATCTTCACCGGCGTGAAGGCCATGGACTTCGACGAGGCCGTGAAAAAGGGCCTGATCGAATTTTTGGGCGAGGAGACGGACGAGGCCTTCCTGGAGAACGTGATGGCCCAGGCCATCGACCCGGCAGCGGTGAAGGCCGTGGCGGACGACTTCCAGGTGGTATACACCCCCTTCCACGGGGCCGGCCACATCCTGGTGCCCGAGGCGCTCAAGCGCCTGGGTCTGAAGCACATCCACCCCGTGCCCGAGCAGATGGTCATCGACGGCGCCTTCCCCACGGTGGAGAGCCCCAACCCGGAGAACCCGGAGGGCTTCTACCTGGCGGTGGACCTGGCGAAAAAGGTCAAGAGCGACCTTATCATCGGCACCGACCCGGATTCCGACCGGGTGGGCGTCATGGCCAGGGGCCGGGACGGCGAATTCCACACCATCACCGGCAACCAGATGGGCGCGCTGCTGGCCGATTACGTCATCACCGCCCGCCAGCGGGCAGGCTCTATGCCTGAAAAGCCGGTCATCCTGTCCACCATCGTGTCCACCAGCATGACCCGGGCCATATGTGAGGCTAACGGCGTGGCCTACGGCGAGACCTTCACCGGCTTCAAGTTCATGGCCGAGCGGCTGGCCTCCTACGCCGCCGCCGGCACCGGCGAGCAGTACCTGATGGCCTTCGAGGAGAGCTACGGCTACATGATGGGCGACTACGTCCGGGACAAGGACGCGGTCACCGCCTCCATGATGATCGCCGAGATGGCCGCCCACTACTACCAGAAGGGCATGACCCTGCTGGACGCCATGGACGCGTTGTATGAAAAATACGGCACCTTTGGCGAGAAGACCGTGAACGTGTACATGGAGGGCGTGGACGGGCCCGAGCGCATGGCGGCGCTGATGAGCTCTCTGCGGGCCGATCCTCCCCAGGAGCTGGCCGGCCAGCGGGTGGTCCGCATGCGGGATTACCGGGACGGCACCGTATCCGTGCCCGGCCTGGGCGCCGTGGGCAAGACCCCCATATCCGGGTCCAACGTGCTGTACTTCGAGCTGGAGGCTGACACCAATTTCGTCATCCGTCCCTCCGGCACGGAGCCCAAGATCAAGATCTACATTCTGGCCAGGGGCAAGGAGAAGGCCGAATGCGCCGCCCGTGTGGAGGCGTGTGCGGCGGCAGCCCTGGCGCTGGGCAAGGAGTAATTTCCCCTATGAAGAAAACTTTCGGCATCCTTTTGGTTCTCTGCATGCTGCTGAGCATGACGGTCCCGGCCCTGGCCGTGACCGCCGGCGAGCAGCGGGTGGTCATCGGCGCGGACCTTGGCGAGGAGCAGGTCCAGTCCGTCTACGGCATGTTCGGCATCAGCCGGGGCAGCGCCCAGGAGCTGTACGTGACCAACAGCGAGGAGCGGGACTACCTGGAGGGGCTGGTGAGCGAGGACGTCATCGGCCACACCAGCATCTCCTGCGTGTACATCCAGACCCTGGAGGCGGGCTCCGGCCTGACCGTCAGCTGCGACAACATCACCTGGTGCACCGAGGATATGTATAAGGCCGCCCTGATGACCGCCGGCGTCTATGACGCCCAGGTGAAGGTGGCCGCGCCCTTCCCCGTATCCGGCACCGCCGCCCTCACCGGCATCTACAAGGCCTATGAGAGCATCACCGGCACCGCCCTGCAGCAGGAGGCCAAGACCGCCGCCACCGACGAGCTGGTCATCACCGCCCAGCTGGCCGACCAGATCGACGACATGGACGCGGTGTCCATCGTCAACGAGCTCAAGCTCATCCTGGACGAGACCCGCACCATGGACGACGCCGCTCTCCGGGAGCAGATCGTGTCCATCGCTGACCAGTACGGCTACAGTCTGTCCGAGAGCACCGTCACCCAGCTGGTGACCCTGTGCCGCACCCTGGAGGGCCTGCCCACCAGCGAGCTGGAGGGCAAGGTGGAGCAGTTCAAGCAGACCCTGACCACCTTCGGCCAGGTGACCGAGAAGCTGGAGGGCTTCGGCGCCAAGGTCAGCTCCCTGGTGGACAGCGTGATGGGCTTCTTCTCCAACCTCTTCGGCCAATAAGACGATAAAAAACAGAACAGACCGGACCTGCTCACGCAGGCCCGGTCTGTTCTGTTTTTTCACAATCATCTGATCGTGAACAGTATGTTATCCTGATAATCTGTACCGGCGGCAGCGTCAAACGCAGCCGACATCTTGCTCATAGCGCCAATGATAGAAGCCGCCGACATCTGCTGACGCACATAAATGGGGCCCGTGATGTGCGCGAACGCAGGATTCCTGGAATAATCGTGGTCATCATCTTCCGTTACGAAAAAGCTCATTCGGCCCGAGCCCGCTATACTCACAAACGCCTCATGATCCTCTTCCTCAAACAGTCTGGAAATGAGCGGCAGCATCTCTGACCAAAAGTTCACATTGAATTCTCTGTCCCCGACAAGGAGCAGCTCAGGCTTCGTATAAGAAAACTGCGCCGTGTCCTCAACCAGAAGATGGAGCGACTTGGACCCCGCCTTGTCCGCTTTATTGTGGTATTCCTCCGGGAACGGCCAGATCTCCATCGCCTTAGCCGCCAGTTCCTTAGAGCGCTCGTCGATGTCAGACATCTGCCATTTCGCGTGATTGCAGATATGCCGGGTATAATAGAAATTTGACTCCTGATAGATCCTGCACTTATCAGAATAGCTCTTGTTGGACATCTCTCCGTTGTAGCTCGTCAACGCCAGATTCCCCAGCCGATGAAGCAGCGTTTCGTAGTTCTCCATGGTATTCTTCGTCAGATAGGTCTTCCATGCCTCTGTGAGCGTCTGCGGCATGATATGCTCCACGGTGATCGAATCATCGGCGATAGAGGGCATTCCTTTGGAGAACGAAGAATGCAGCTCCAGTATATACAGAAGATACTTCGTTCCCTTGCTCCGCAGGACCTTATAGAGATCCTTATAGACCAGAGCATCCAGAAATTCCTGGTCCGACGGGAAAGCATACGAGCCCTTGCCCGCTGTAATAGCGCGCCAGAAGGCGTCTACAAAGCCAGTATAGTCTTTGACCTCGTCCAGCCGAAGCATCACGTTGCCGGCGAACTGCCGGTTGATACCGTTCGCTTTACAGATCTTTGCCCGGAAAGACAACGACCACATGGCATCCAGCACGGCAGCGAGCATGTTATCGTCGATCGCTCCCCGCTTATGTAAGTCGAACACGTACAGCAGGAGGCTACGAGGCTGACGAATATCATTGGCGACCAGCATGTAGTACAGCTTTTGGCGGATCGGAGATTCATGGGAGACATCAACGTCATCCCGAAACACAAACTGAGCATACAGCTTGGCGCAGTACAGCATATCGTCAAACAATACCCTTGTCTTTTCGTACGCCTGTTCAGCCGGGATGTCCTTCCGGTAATCGCGGAAATAATCTTTGAACTGTGAGTAGAGCTTCCCTTCCGTCATATGCTGCCTGCGGCCATTGACGAGGACCGAATCGGACCGACGCTTGAAGATCATATAGTCCACAAAGAACTGCACCATTTCCTCAAGTCCAATGGCATCTTCGATCTGGCTCCAATAGTCATCATAGAGAGCTGTCTGCTCTTTATGGGAAAATCGCATCAGGAAGTAATTCCGGAGCAGATCGACGTCTGTCAGATCCAGTCCTGTAGAATTCAAACTCTCAAATATCTCCTGGGGATTCTCCTGCTGTATCTCCAATTCCACGATGGTCAGCATAGAAAGGGCTTCCAATATATCGACCGTCTTTCCTCCGGCAGAAACATACTCTGAGACCAGGCCGTAAAAGCACAAGTAATTCTGAAAGACACGGGAATTACGCTGCGAAATAGACAATCTCTGCTCAACGTTATCGTGATCGCTGTCGAGCAAAATGTGATAGACCACATCATCCCGCTTGTTCAGGTGGAGCTTGTACCGCAGAAAATCAGTGTCTATACCCAGCCCTTTATTATAGAGATGACGATCGACTTCCTCCCGGACCTCTTCCGAGGGGTCGAGATCATGTATGGCCTTCAGCAGCAGAGAAACGCTGGTCAAACGCTGCTGGCCATCAATAATAGAGCGTTCACGGCTGGAAGTGACTTTATAACAAATGGTCCCCAGGAAGTGCTCGTCCTTTGACTGGATCACCTGGGTTATATCATTGAATAACTTACGGCAGTGTTCGCTCTGCCAGCTATAGTTTCGCTGGTAAACGGGAACTACGAATACGTTTTTGCCAGTGAGTATAAAATCCTGGATCTGCGCATTATGTGCCTGCATTTGTCGATTCATCTCCTTTATGTGCTTTATATGTTAGTATACTACAACACGACAGCGCTGGCAAGTTGGACGCCGGGATACGCCCCCAGTTCATGGCCCTTCGTTTTCCCATTACACACAGAGTCCCCGGTCGGCTTACGCTGACCGGGGACTTTGTTTAGATGTTTATCTGAGGGATGCCGGTCTGACCAGCGCTCAGCCGTTCTTGATCGCGGCCTGGGCGGCGGCGAGGCGGGCGATGGGCACGCGGAAGGGAGAGCAGGAGACGTAGTCCAGGCCCACCTTGTGGCAGAACTCCACGGAGGAGGGATCGCCGCCGTGCTCGCCGCAGATGCCCAGGTGCAGGTCGGGGTTGACGGACCGGCCCAGCTTGCAGGCCATATCCACCAGCTTGCCCACGCCGGTCTGGTCCAGCTTGGCGAACGGGTCGTTCTCGTAGATCTTCTTGTCGTAGTAAGCGCCCAGGAACTTGCCGGCGTCGTCACGGGAGAAGCCGAAGGTCATCTGGGTCAGGTCGTTGGTGCCGAAGGAGAAGAAGGCGGCCTCCTTGGCGATGTCGTCGGCGGTCAGCGCGGCGCGCGGGATCTCGATCATGGTGCCCACCAGGTACTTCATGTCGGAGCCGGCGGCCTTGATCAGCTCGTCGGCGGTCTCCACGACCACGTTCTTGACGTACTTCAGCTCCTTGACCTCGCCAACCAGCGGGATCATGATCTCGGGCACCAGGTGCCAGTCGGGGTGCTTGGCGTTGACGTTCAGCGCGGCCTTTATCACGGCGCGGGTCTGCATGGCGGCGATCTCCGGGTAGGTGACGGCCAGACGGCAGCCCCGGTGGCCCATCATGGGGTTGAACTCATGCAGGCTGGCGATGATGGCCTTGATCTCGGCCACGGTCTTGCCCATATCGGCGGCCAGCTTCTCGATGTCGGCCTCCTCGGTGGGCACGAACTCGTGCAGAGGGGGATCCAGGAAGCGGATGGTCACCGGGCAGCCCTCCATGGCCTCGTAGATGCCCTCGAAGTCGGACTGCTGCATGGGCTCCAGCTTGGCCAGGGCCTTCTCGCGCTGCTCCACGGTGTCGGAGCA